>NZ_JBGCCK010000002.1:0-461387 GCF_041262525.1 Streptacidiphilus sp. MAP12-20 | reverse complement strand
GGCAGCGGCCACGGCGGAGGCCTACGAGCACCTGCTGGCGGCGCTCGGCGAGACCGGCCTGGCGGACCGCGCCGAGGTCTCGGTCAAGCTCTCGGGGGTGGGCCAGTTCCTGCCCGAGGAAGGCGAGAAGGTCGCCCTCGAGAACGCCCGCCGCATCTGCGCGGCCGCGGCGGCCGTGGGCACGACGGTGACTCTCGACATGGAGGACCACACCACGACGGACTCCACGCTGGCGATCGCGAAGGCGCTGCGCGCCGACTTCCCGTGGCTGGGCGTCGTCCTGCAGGCCTACCTGCACCGCACGGAGTCCGACTGCGCCGAGTTCAGCGGCCCGGGCAGCCGCGTCCGCCTGTGCAAGGGCGCGTACCAGGAGCCGGCCTCGGTGGCGTTCCAGAAGAAGTCGGACGTCGACCTGGCCTACGTCCGCTGCCTCAAGGTGCTGATGGCGGGCGAGGGCTACCCCATGGTGGCCTCCCACGACCCGCGCCTCATCCGCATCGCGGGCGAGCTGGCCGCGGCCAACGATCGCAAGGCGGACTCCTTCGAGTACCAGATGCTCTACGGAATCCGCCCGGAGGAGCAGGAGCGCCTGGTCGCCGAGGGCGCGACGATGCGCGTCTACCTGCCCTACGGCACCGAGTGGTACGGCTACTTCATGCGCCGCCTCGCGGAGCGCCCCGCCAACCTGGCCTTCTTCCTGCGCGCGCTGGCGACGAAGAACTGAGGTCACGGCAACTGAGCTGCGGTGAAGCCGGATCCGGCTTCACCGCAGTCGTGCGCAGGTGGTCTATTCGAGTGGTGGGCCATGGAGATCAACTATGCCTCCGCAGAGTGTGCGTAGAGATCCATTAACCGTCGCGGGCTACACCAAGGTGGCGGTCACCTTCACCACGAGCACCGTCAACCCGCACGCCCTCGGCGAGACGGTGTGCCAGCCCCTGCCGAGTGGCTACCAACTGCCCACCGCCACAGCGGCCGGCTGCCCCAGCTCCCTCGACGGCGGCGCGACGCTGTCGATAACCGGGCCGCGCGCCGCCTACTGACTGCGTGGTGCCCGCTGACGTCAGACGGTGAGTCTCGCGTTGTACATGGGTCGCGGCTCGGTGAGGTAGTTGCCGTCAAAGCCGCCCAGCTTGTTGAGCAGTTCGTCCATCTCGATGTACGGCCTGATGTGCCAAGTGCCGAGGTTCGCGGTTCCTCCGAACGTGATGCGCACGGAGACGTGCCCCCAGTGGTTGGGAGCCACCAGGAGCGCCCGGTTGTCGTTCAGGAAGAAGATCGTCACTGGATGGGAGGCCGGACAGTGGGCCGCATGGCGCTGTTCAACGAGTGGCTGGCCGTGAAGGCGACGAACGTCTTCGGCAGCATGGGGTTGACGTACCTGTTCTTCGGCTACGGCTTCGTCCCCGCGCTCGTCCCGTCCCTGATGGTCACGCTCCTGTACTGGAGCAACACCATCCCAGCCGAGACCCAGACGCTACGGACGCTCGTCGCTGACAAGTCAGTGAGCGAGGCAGCCGGGATGTTGAAGATCAGCAGCTCGGCCGCGTACACCGCCTTCAGCGCCTGACGATTGGCCGCCAGTCGCACGACGAGTGACGCGCGAGAACAAGCGGAAGCCCGCCCTCCCAAGCAGGAAGACGGGCATCGCACGGGTCAGCCGGTTGCGCTCAGTACCAGACCTGGTAGTTGTTGCCGCTCTGGCACGGGTTGGTGTACATCTGCCCGCTGCCGTTGCCGTCAAGGCACCAGTGGGACCAGCGGTTCACGAGGTTGTAACCATTGCCGACCCACTGCTCCTCCCACTGCTCGTTCCAGTTGGCGGGCTGCAAACAGTTCTCCAGGTATGCCTGCCCCTGCCCATTTGACGCGAGGCACACGGTGCCGTTGGAGCCGTGTGGCTTCTCCGTCCAGTAGGCGCCTGTCTGCGCCGAAACGTTGTTCTGCGAGTCGTCCCACCCTCCACCCTGGTCCGGAGTGCCCCAGCAGATGGCGTCGTTGGAAAGGTCGAAGGTACCGTCCGCGTTGCGGGCCCAGAAGAGACAGTGCCCGGTAGCGCGGGAGTGCCAGCCGATGTCGATCCCGTCGGCGTAGGCGCTGCCGGGGGTGGCCAGCATGAGTGTGGTGATGGAGGCGGTGACGCCGAGGAGCTGGGCGATGCGCTTCTTGTTCACGGTGAGAGTTCCCTGTGTTGGACTGCGGTGGCTGCGCCTCGGCGTTCCGGAGATCGGCGGCGCGGGGCGCAGCCCGAACTCTGCTCGGCCTGTCTGACCGCCGCAATCTGCAACCGGCGTCCCAGGACACCGTGAGACGGACCACGGATCTCAGTGCTGTGACCTGCCCGTTGAGACGCGAGAGGATGACCTTGGAGACGTCCCTCGAACGCCGCGTCACATCCCGGCAACTCCCGCACGATCACGCCCGTGCCGGTGGCACAGTCCGGGCATGCGTCGAACCCTCACCCTCGCCCCCGCCGTACTGCTCGCGCTCGCCGGCTGCGCACTGCCCTCCACACCCACCAGCAGCGACCAAGCCCCACCCGCCGCAGACACCACCACCGCTGCCCCCAGTGCTGCACAGAAACTCGCCGACCTCGACGGCGACAGCCAGCCCGTCACCGACTACCAGGCCGCACTCCAGCACCTCGCAGCCAAGTGCACCCAAGACCTCGACAAGGTCGCCGGGATCGTCTTCGCCACCCAAGCCGACCTGCAGAAGAACAACGTCAAGGACGAAACCGAATACTCGGTGATCCAGCACCTCGACCAGTCCATCCCTGCCAGCGCCGGGAAGATGGACTGCGTCGGGCAGGCCGCCGCCTACGCCACCCTCCGCGAAAGCCACTGACCGCAACCGTCGGGGCGCCGGCTCGCTGCCAGGTCATGACGTGCACCTGCCCCGCCCCGACCGCGACCTTTGCCCGATGTGCCACGGTTGGGGCCACCAGCCCAGCACCACCGGAGACCGGCCACTGTGCCCGCGCTGCCACGGACTCGGCGGACAGACACCGCATGATCTCGGATGCGCGAGGTGGGAACTACATCCAGTCAGGTAGAGGACAGCCGATAGGCTCCGCGAGTGACGAACCTCGGCGACTACGAGCCCTACGAGCACACCGTGCCCGAATGGACCGTCGGCCAACTCCGGCAAGCCCTCGCCAGCGTTCCCAACGACACCCCGGTCCGGATCGCCATCCCGAAGGAGCTCACCCACCGCGGACCCGACGACGACCAAGACGCCAGCTACGTCGTGACCGGCACCTCCCCAGCTGACCCGCAGTACGACACCCTGCTGGGCGACGGCGACGGCGACGAGGTCCTGGTCCTTGTCGCCGACTATCCCTCCGCCACGTACATGCGCCGCCGGGCCGACGCCGGCTGACCGCCGCAATCACCAGAAGGCCCCGCGCCGGGGAACCGGGTAGGGCCATGCCGATCAGTCGGTATCGTCCAGGGCCGCCTCAGGGCCGAGGGTCTCCATCGCGTCGTCATCGACCTGCCAATGGCCCTCAGGGACGCTGTACTCCGCGCCCAGCGCAGCCAGCTCTTCCCACGTCGAAGCGGAGCGCGTAGCGATCTCCCTGCGACTGCCGATTCCAGCCTCGTCCAACTCGGCTTCCCAGATCTGCACTGTGACACCGCCGCCTCGGGACGTGCTCGCCGTGATGGTTCGAACCGTCTCAAGGTTGCTCATAGCCTCAGGATCAGCGACGCCCTCCGCTGCCGCATCCTGGAGCTACGCGGTCGCGGTGTCGGCTTCCCCAAGGCGAAAGGCACCCGGCTCAGCTCTCGCCCATCACGGTCCTCAGCCAACCGAGGGAACCGCGGCCGATCAGCTCGTCCGCCAAGTTCTTCGCGGTCTCCGTCGTGAGCCGGCCGCGGCTGTTGTCGATCCACCTTTGCGCGTGCTCGTAGCCTTGCGCCCGGTACTCGATTCCCTGCAGCAGACACTCGAGCTTGTCCGCGTCCCGCGCGCAGACCGCCTCCGGCGTCTCCCTCGCCTCATACTCGCCGACGACGTCCTGGATCGCCTTCGCCAGACCCTCGGGCATGCCCGCCACCTGGTCCGCGGTCACACTCACTGCGTCGACCTCCTGGCCCATGTACTTCTTCCCCAGATGGTTCACGTCCCCGGTCCGCGACTCCTGCGAGTCGTGCCACACCGCCATCAGCGCGGCACGCGCCGGGTCCGCGCCCTCCAACTGCGCAATGACCGATGCCAGGAGCGATGTGCGCCACGAGTGCTCGGCGATGCTCTCCGGGTCGCGGACGCCGGCCATCCACCAGCCGGTACGGCGGGCATTCTTGAGCGTGCCGGTCTCGAACAGGAAGTCCGCCACCTTGGACAGATCCTCGGCCACCGTGAGCCCCCTTCTGGCGCTCACCCTTGGGCGAGGCGCAGCGCGTACCTGACGCCGTCGAGTTCCCGGCCAGCCTGAGCCGAGCTCACGCCGCTATCCAACAGGATCTCCACTCGCTCGCGCAGCCCCGCACGGTCGGCGGACTGCAGGAGTCACCGCAGTCGTCTGTGGGTGGTCACGAGCGTGAAGACGAGTCCTGGGTGACGGGGGACGTCTCGCCGACGACCTGCGGGCGCTGGAGGGCCTGGCGGCCCCGGCGGCGGCGTCTTGCAGCCCAAAGCATCCAGAGCCCTGCCGCCACGGTGCACGCCGACCGGCCGGTGCGCGGGTCAGATGCCGGACCATTCGCCGGGGTGGTCGGCCCAGTGGACCTGTGCGGGGTCGTTGAGGTCGGTGCCTGGCCGGTGCTGCTGGACGAGGGCTTCGAGTTGGTTCTGGCTGGAGCAGGGCTCGGTGATGGTCGCGCCGTCGTGTCGGACGATGCGGACCTGACGGTCGCGGTCCTGCGGGTTGTAGGCAGAGACGTACACGGGGATGTCGGTCGGGGCGGGCGTGGTCATGGGCTCATGCTGCGCCGGGCTGGGCGTCTGCGCACCCGGACGCGGGCATGCGTGTGGGCCGCGCGGCGTAGCCGGGCGAGTGGAAGGCGAAGCACCGACCCGGCGGCCACTCTGCCGTGGGCGGCGCACACCCGCTGCCCGGCGCCGAGTCGGACAATCGGCGCGTTCACCGCGACGGAGGCTATCCGGCGGACTGGCCCAACAGCGTGGTGAACGCCGAGGCGGACGCGGACCACATCGAGCTACACCAGCCGGTCACCGTGCGGCGTTGGGTGGTGAAGGCCCGCGAACTCCTCGCCGAGCACGCTGGCACATGAACATCCGGGGAACCGGAGTACGACCACCACCACGAGACGGTGATCGGGCCGACGGGGCGCACCTGGTACATCGAGGTGCCCGACGACGAACCGGTCGCGGCCGTACATGTGCATCACCTGCGAGGCCGACGGCTGGCCGTGCCTCGCGCTGTGATGTCCGCTCCCGACGGAGGGCGGGTCGTGATGGGAGTCAGTCCTCGAGGTGGCAGTCCAGCACGCCTGGTCAGGCCTTGACCGCTGCGAGCTCTGCCCCAGCCTTCTCCATCAACCCGCGGGCAAGCGCGTTGAGGACACGAGCCGCAGCCAGCTCCTCACCGACCCGCTGCTGATCCGGGTCACTTGGATGCCGCGTCGCATGCCCGTGGGCACGCAACTCCGTGCCATCCGGAAGCCTGAGCAGCGCGGCAGCACGGGTCTTCTTGTCGACCTCTTCGAATTCCACCTCAATGTGCCAGCCGACGATCGTCTGCATTGCGTCCACCTCCAACCGAGGCCGTTCGTGTCCAGCCTGCGCCAGCAGAGGCGGAGTGGCATCCGGAACGACCTGGCTGGCGGGGCTGGGTGATCTACGCCGTCCCCGTGACCGACACTCCGCTGCTGCCGGGCCTCGGCGTCGAGCCCGACGCCGATCAGCTCGTGCGCTGCACCGGTTACGGCCGGCCCCTGCGTGGCCCCGCCTCCCGGCGCGCGGCCACGGCCCCGTCTGCACCGAACTGCGTCTGCCGGAACCACTGCGAGGGGTGCAAGCCAAGTGCTTCCGGGGCTGTAGCTGCGCCTGTACCCTCGGCAACCTGGCATGAGCGGCCAGTCTGCCCCGGCGTGTGCCCCCGTGCCCGCCGGGGCTTACCCTGCGACCCACGACCTGCCACCGACAAGATCACACGGGCGGCGCGGACGGCGGGAGCGGACCCCCTGTCGCTGCCCAGCGATCGCCGCAGCCAGGGCCTGACCGGCGGATCCTCCAGGGTCACTCCGGGGACGTCTGGTGGGGTCGGCTGCAAGGGGGGAGATCGCTTGTGCACTGGTCCGCCGAACAGGCGCTGGTGCGCGGCAGCCCGGATGGGGGCTAGGTTCCGGTCATGACCGAGACGATCATCAACTTCACCCGGGAGGCGTTCGCCGAGCCGGACGAGTTCACCTCCTCGCCGCTCTACCGCGCGCTCAGCCGCACTGTCGCCGCCGAGGAGCAACTGCTCGCCTTGGCCGCGCGAGGCCGGGCCGGGCAGTACCCGACCTTCCTGTTCTTCGGCGCGGTGCACCAGCTGCTGCTGGCGGGCGCGGAGCATCAACTTGCCCGCTACTACCCCTCGGTGGCGGGCCCTGACGCGCTCACCCCGGACGAGGCGGCCGGGCCTGCGCTGCTGGACTTCTGCCTGCGTCATGAAACCGAGCTGACCGGGCTGATCAGCACCCGGCTCGTGCAGACCAACCAGGTGCAGCGGGCCCTCGGCCTGCGCATCGGGCTGGCCGAGATCGCCCAGCACACCGACGCGCCGGTCCACCTGATCGAGGTCGGCACCAGCGCCGGACTGAACCTGCGCTTCGACCGCTACGGCTACACCCTCGGCAGCCGCCGCTACGGCGACCCGGCCTCCCCGGTGCAGCTGGTCGCCTCGCTGCACGGCCCGGACACCCTCCCCGACCTGGACGCGCTGCCCGCGCTGGCCAGTGTCCACGGCGTCGACCTGAACCCGGTCGACGTGCGGGCGGAGGCGGACCGCCGCTGGCTTGAGGCTCTGGTGTGGCCGGAGAACCTGGACCAGCGCAGGCTGCTGGCCGCGGCGCTCGCCGTGGTCGCCGCGGACCCGCCGCAGGTGCTGCGCGGCGACGCCGTCGACGTGCTGCCCGCGCTGGCGGCGGAACTACCGCCGGGCGAGCCGCGGGTGGTCTACCACTCTGCGACCCGCATGCACGTGTCGCTGGATCGGCGGGCCGCGTTCGACGCGGCGATCGCTGCGGTCGGCACGGCCGGCCCGCTGTGGTGGCTCTGCGTCGAGGACGGCCCCGACCCCGATCTTCGGCCCGCGGCCTCGCGCCGCGACCGCATCGGCGCGGCACTGCGCCTGCGTGGCCCCGACGGGGACGACCGCACCCTCGCGGTGGTCGAGGGCCACCTGCGCTGGGTCGAGACGCTCTAGGCTGCTTCCGGCGACTTCATTCGAGCTGCCAGGGCCGGACGGCAGCGGCTGTGACCGTGCCGTGGAACCGGAAGCGATGCCGTAGGCAGGCAGCGGCGGGGCCCGAGGGCCCCGGCTGCGTGCCCGCCGGGATGGTGTGTCAGACCATGGCGAGTCGGTCTACCAGCAGCTCCACCCTCGGTTCGGTGTCCTCCGGCGGCAGCCGTCCCGCTCGGGTCAGGGTGGCCAGTCCGTGCAGGGCCGCCCAGAACACCTCGGTGAACAGTCCCGGGTGGACGCCGTCCCCGGCGACCTCGCCGAGGCTTTCCAGCAGGGCGGCGAAGCCGTCCTTCAGGGGTTGCGGGGTGTCCTCGTTCGCGAAGGCCAGGCCGCCGTCGAGCTGGAACATGGCGTCGTAGACCGCCGGGTTGCGTGCGGCGAAGTCGAGGTAGGCGCGGGCGAGGGCGGTGACCCGGGCGCGCGGACCGTCCGCGGCGGAGGTCGCGGCCCGCAGCGCCGCGGCCATCTCGGTGGCGCCTTCGAGGGCGACGGCGCCGATGATCTCCCGCTTGCCGCGGAAGTGGCTGTAGAGGACGGGCTGGCTGTATTCGATGCGCTCGCTGAGTCGGCGGGTGGTGACCGCGTCCCAGCCCTGTTGCTCGGCGAGTTCGCGGGCCGTCGCCAAGATGAGGCGTTCGCGGGCCGCCCGTTCGCGTTCCTTGCGTTCCTGTACCGACATGAATCGATCCTAGCACCGCTAGACAAGCGAGCGGCAGCAGTACTAGCGTTGCCTCATCAGCTAGTGACGCTAGATCCCTGGAGGGGTCATCATGCTCAACGCACTTGAGGTGTTCACCACCGTGGTCGTCGGCGTGATGGTGGGGGTGGAGTTCTCCGTCGCCTTCGTCATCAACCGAATCCTCAACGCCCTCCCCGGCGACAACGGCCTGATTGGCCGCGCCCACGGAGGCCGGATGCTCGGCGCCGTGATGCCGGTCTGGTACAGCACTTCGCTCGTCCTCGTCGCGGTCTGGGCCGTCGCCGGATGGCACAACCACGGCACCAGCCTGGTTGTCACCGCCGCCGCACTGCTCATCCTCAGCGTGATCATGTCGATCCTGCTGCTCGTCCCGATCAACAACCAGGGCAAGACGTGGACTCCCGAGAACCGGCCCGAGGACTGGAAGGAGCAGATGAGCCGCTGGGACCGCTACCACTACGTCCGCGTCGCCGTAATCATCGCCGCCTTCGCCCTGCTGGCCGCCGCCCTCGCCTGATGGCGCACAATCCCCACTCCGTTCCGGTGAGGTCTTTGATCCAGATCACCAAGGCACAGCGCCGCACTGGTGGCGGCGGAGATCGGCTACGCCGACCGGTCCCATCTCCATCGGGATGTCATGGCGTTCGCCGGGGTGACGCCCACCACCGTTGCGGTCGCGCCGTGGCTCGCGGTCGACGACGGCGCGTGGGCCGCGCCGGAATTCCTGTCCGAGGCTTGACTCTGCGTCAAAACCGTTCGAGTGGGCGACGATCGGGCGACGCCTCGTCAGGCCGCAGCGGCTATCTCGGCGGGCAGGCGCTCGCGTTGTTTGGCGTGCAGGTACTCGTCCACGAGCCGTGCATAGAGCCGGCGCTCGTCCGCGTCGAGGCCACGGCCCGCCGCGCCGGCGAGGAGGGCCCGAATGCGGGCGTTCGCCAGGTCGGCGCGGGAGAGCACGGTGACCGTGTCCAGGTTCAGCATGCTTCGAATCTAGCTGCCCTCACTGACAGCGTGCCTGCCGGTCGGCTGCGGGGCCCGGGGCCTGCGAAATTGTGCTTGCCACCGCTCGGCGGGAGTGGTCGGATCGGTCGGGTGGAGAACGAGACCTACGTGGAGACCGCACGGCTGCGATCGCCGGAACTGCCGCATCGTTACCTCACCGTCGGCCTGCGCGCGGACGGCGACCTCGTCTTCGAGGGGCAGGATCTGCGGCCGGGGCTGCCCGAGTACGAGTACGTCGTCACCGTCCGAGCGGCGGACGTGCCGGAGTTGATGCGGGTGGTCGGGGCGGTGTCCGGGAGAGAGTTGCTGGACGCGCTGGTGCGCCGGAGCGAGGAGATCGTGCCGGGCGTCCACGGGTGGTTGCGTGGTCTCGGTATCCCGACCGAGCTGTGGACGCACCGGAGCGACTGACGGCCGCCGGTCCGTCCGTCTGTCTGCTGCGGTGGGTCAGAGGGAGGCGGCGCCGATCCTGACCATTTCCTTGACCGTCTTGCCGTCGGCGTAGACGCCCAGCGCCGTCATCACCCACTCGCCGGTGAGCATCCGTACCAACTTGCACATCAGCACGCCGGTGCGCGGCTCGGCGTTGGTGAGGTCGAAGCGGACCAGCTCGGTGTTGGTCGTCGCGTCCACCAGGCGGCAGTAGGCGTTCCTGACCTCGGTGAACTTCTGGCCGCTGTAGGAGTTCACGGTGAAGACCAGCCCCGTGACCTGCGGCGGGAGCCCCTGCAGATGCACGGTGATGGTCTCGTCGTCGCCGCTGCCCTCGCCGGTCAGGCTGTCACCGGCGTGCTGGATCGCGCCGTTGAAGCCGCTGAGGTGGCTGAACCAGACCTTCTCCAACTCGCCGCGCTGGTTGTCGTAGGCGACGACGGAGGCGTCCAGGTCGATGCTGCGGGCATGCCGGGCGGGCTCCCAGCCGAGGCCCATCCGCACCGAGGCGAGGAAGGGCTTGCCGTCCTTGATCAGGGAGACCGAGCTGCCCTTGGTGAGCGAGACGCGGCCCTTGTCGAGGGTGACCCGCGTGGTGGCAGGGGCAGGGGCAGGGGGAGTGGGCGCTGGGGCGGCCGGCGGTGCGATCGGCGCCGGGACCGGCTCCCAGACCGGGGCCACCGGCGGGGATATCGGAGCCGGAGCGGCAGCGGCAACGGTGGGGGCGGCGGCCGGGCCGGGGTCGTCGACGACGACGCCGAAGTCCGTCGCGATCCCCGCGAGTCCGTTCGCGTAGCCCTGCCCGACCGCGCGCAGCTTCCATGCGCCGCCGCGTCGGTACAGCTCCACCACGACCAGGGCCGTCTCGACGCCGAGCCGCGCGGGGGTGAACGTGGCCAGCGCCTCGCCTGACGTCGCGTCGCGCACCGTCGCCGTCGGCTCCGTACCCGCGAAGGTCGCGGCCGCGTCGTCCAGGCTGGCCGTGACGACGACCTTGTCGACGTCCGCGGGGACGGCACTCATGTCCACGGTGATGCCACCGCCCGGCGTCCAGCGGACGCCGGGGCCCTCGGGCGCGTTGAAGAAGACCAGGTCCGCGTCCGAGCGGACCTTGCCCGAGGCAGCGAGCAGCAGCGCGGAGACGTCCAGCGCGCGCGGCGCGGCGACCTCCACGGTGACCCGGAGGGCGCCCAGCGGGACGTTGCCGCCGGAGCTGAGGACTTCGGTCACGTGGGCCTCCAGGGGCGGTGCTGATCTCGCGGCTCGGGCGGCTCGGACGGCTCCGACCCGGCGGACAGGTCGGACGGGCCGGCGGGACCGGCCTCGCCCACACGGTAACCGCTGTGGGCTGCGGACGGAGGAGGTTGACGCTCGTTGAGTTGCCTGCGGCACTCCGCCGCGAGGTGCGGGTACGCCGCACCGATTGCCTCGTAGACGCGGCGGCGCAGTAGCAGCTCCGCCTCGGCCCGGCCGGCCGTGCCCGCCAGTCCGTCGAGCACCGCGTCGTAGTCGGTGAGGGCGTGCCGCAGGTAGTTGACCTGCCAGCGGCGCAGCGCGCCGGGCTCCGCGGCGTCGACGCTCGCCGGGGCGGGCCGGTGCTCGACGCGGCGACAGGCGCGTTGCGCGTCACGGTGGTTGCGGTGCGCGACCGCGCGAGAGGTGAGGCAGTCGGGAGCGAGTCTCGGGACTCGGATGCACAGGCCCGCGACCTCGGCCAGCACTGCCCGCCGACGTCGCTCGGCGGCGGCACGGGAACAGGAGGCCCGCCGGGAGGCGGCGGAGGCGAGCGCGGCGAAGGCGTCCGTCGCCTCGGCGGCCTCGACGCGTGCGACGGCGTAGAGGCGGGAGGGCGCGGCGCCGTGGAAGTGCGGGTTGCGGACGGTCTTGTCGGGCGCGCCCAGCAGCTTGGCCACCATGCTCGGTGTCCAGCCGCGATGGCGCAGCCCGGCGAGGGAGAGATAGCGGTGGGTGATGGGAGGAGTTGGAGTGTCGGCGTTCATGGCCACCCCCGGATGCTGGTGGGCCTGGTCGGGCCCGGCGTAGCGTGTGCGTCCGGTCTAGCCGGAGGGACTGACAGCTCCCCGGGGCCGCCATCGGGCTCGTCGGCGCGGTAGAATCATGTGACATTGCAGTGATGGGTTTCGCTGAGCAGCAGGGAGGGCGCGCCATGGGCGCCGAGTCGGTCTGGAGTCTCGATCCGCGAACGGGCGAGCGGCGCGGGGACGCACCCGTCGCTGTCGCAGCCGACCCGGCGGCGGTCGACGCCGCCGTCCGCGCCGCGCACGCCGCGCTGCCGGCGCTCGCCGATCGTGCGCGCCGGTCCGCGCTCCTTCGCGCCGCCGCCGCGCGCCTGCACGCCGGAGGCGAGTCGCTGGTCGCCGCCGCCGACGCGGAGACCCGGCTCGGAACAGCCCGCCTCACCGGCGAACTCGCGCGCACCGTCTACCAGCTGCGCTACTTCGCCGACCTGGTCGACCGCGCCGCCGACGCAGGCGGCTTCCTCGACATCCGCACCGACACCGCCGACCCGGGCCTGACCCCGCCCCGCCCCGAGCTGTACCGGGTGCAGCTGCCGCTCGGCGTCGTCGGGGTCTTCGCGGCGAGCAACTTCCCGTTCGCGTTCAGCGTCCCCGGCGGCGACACCGCGAGCGCGCTGGCGGCCGGCTGCCCGGTCGTGGTCAAGGCGCACCCGGACCACCCTGAGACGTCCGAGCTGGCCGCGGCGGCTCTGCGTGCGGCAGCGGTCGAGGTCGGTCTGCCCGAGGGAACGATCGGCCTGGTGCACGGCTTCGCGGCGGGCCCCGAGCTGGTCCGCCATCCGCTGCTGGCAGGCGTCGGCTTCACCGGCTCGCCGCGCGGCGGTCGCGCGCTGTTCGACCTGGCGGCCGCCCGCCCGCGGCCGATCCCAATTCACGGCGAACTGGGCAGCGTGAACCCCGTGCTGGTCACCCCGGCCGCGCTGGCCGAGCCCGGCGCGGTGGAGCAGCTGGCAGCGGGACTGGTCGGCTCGTTCACGCTCGGGATGGGACAGTTCTGCACGAAGCCGGGCCTGGTCCTGCTGCCGGCGGGCTCGGTGGGGGACGCGTGTGCGAAGGCGGTCGCCGACGCGACGGCGCAGGTCCCGGCCGGGGTGCTGCTCGACGCGCGGATGCGGGAGGCCTTCCTGGACGGCTTCGCCGCGCGGGCCGCGCTGACGGACGTGCAGGCCCTCGCCCCCGCAGGGCCTGCGGCGTCGGCGGAGGCGCCGCTCGCCGTCCTGCCAGGCGTGCTGAGCGTGACGGCGGAGGCCGCCCTGCGCGACTCCCACGAGCTGCTGCTGGAGGAATGCTTCGGCCCCGGGACGGTCCTGGTCCGCTACGCCGACGCGGACGAAGCGGCGGCGGTGCTCGGCCGGATGGACGGCTGCCTCACCGCGACCCTGCACACGCCCGCCGACGACCCGCAGGCCCCGGCGTGGCTCGCTGCCCTCGCCGCCTTCGCCGGACGCGTCCTCTTCGGCGGCTGGCCGACGGGGGTCGCCGTCGCGGACGCGATGCAGCATGGCGGCCCGTACCCGGCCGCGACCTCCTCCGGCACCTCGGTCGGCGGCGCGGCGGTCGAGCGCTGGCTCCGTCCGGTGGCCTTCCAGAGCGTCCCGCAGGCGTTGCAGCCGCGCCTGTGACGCATACGAGGTAGTTGCAGCACGCTGGGGGCGCGGGGAACTGCGCGAGAAACCACCCCGTGCGGATGGCCCTGATCGTTCGGCCTGCCAGCTCCGTGGGTGGCTTGTCGCGCAGTTCCCCGCGCCCCTGGAGGTTGCAACTGGCCCTTCGTCGTGACGTGTCGCGCCACGCCGCGGAGCCGCAGATCGGCAGAGTCCCGCGCCCCTGGAGGTTGCAACTGGCCCTTCGTCGTGAAGTGTCGCGCCCACGCGGCGAAGCCGTCGCGCCCCTGGAGGTGTAACCGCGGCGTGCGGACGCCCTGTGGGTCCCGGCAGGGGTGGAGCGCATAGCATGATCTCCATGTTTGCCCTCACCCGCGCCGAAGCCGAGGTTCGCCGGCGGCTGCTCGACGTCCGCTGCGTCTCCGTCGAACTGGATCTGACCGTCGGGGCCGAGGTGTTCCGGTCGGTGACCGTGATCAACTTCGGTTGCCGGACGCCCGGCGCGGGCACCTTCGTGGACGTCAAGGCCGCGACGCTGCACCGCGTCGTGCTCAACGGCCGGGAGCTCGACCCCGACGCGCTGGACGACGGCCGGTTCCCGCTGGAGGCGCTCGCCGCCGACAACGAGCTGCTGGTCGACGCCGACATGGCGTACTCGCGGACCGGCGAGGGCATGCACCGCTACGTAGACCCCGCCGACGGCGAGGTCTACGTGTACACCCAGGCGTTCCTCGACGACGGCCCGCGCGTCTTCGCCTCCTTCGACCAGCCCGACCTCAAGGCGCCCTACCAGGTCACCGTCACCGCGCCCGCCGAGTGGACCGTCGTCGCCAACAGCACCGGCGAGCGGGAGCACGTCGACGGCCCGGACGGCGACGCCGTGCGGACGCGCTTCGCGCCGACCGCCGCGATCAGCAGCTACCTGGTCTGCGTCGTCGCCGGGCCGCTGCACTCGGTGCTGTCCGAGCACGACGGGATTCCGCTCGGTCTGCACTGCCGCCGCTCCCTCGCGCCCTACCTCGACGCGGACGCGGACGAGCTGCTCACCGTCACCCGGCAGTGCTTCGACGCCTACCACGGGCTGTTCCGTCAGCGGTATCCGTTCGGCGGCTACGACCAGTGCTTCGTCCCGGAGTTCAACGTCGGCGCGATGGAGAACCCGGGCTGCGTCACCTTCCGCGACACCCTGCTGTTCCGCTCCGCCGTCCCCGAGACCGAGCGCGAGCACCGGGCGATGATCGTCGCGCACGAGATGGCCCACATGTGGTTCGGCGACCTGGTCACCATGCGCTGGTGGGAGGACCTCTGGCTGAACGAGTCGTTCGCTGAGTACATGGGCTTCCGCGTCGTCGCCGAGTCGACCCGCTTCGCGGGCGCGTGGACCTCCTTCGCCGGCACCAAGGCGTGGGGCCGTGACGCAGACCAGCGCCCGTCGACCCACCCCGTCGCCCCGGAGGGCGTCGCCGACACCGCCGACGCGCTGCAGAACTTCGACGGCATCTCCTATGCCAAGGGTGCCGCCGCCCTGCGACAGCTGGTCGCCTGGCTCGGCGACGAAGCCTTCTTCGAGGGCGTGAACCGCCACTTCGAGGCGCACGCCTTCGGCAATGCCACCCTGGACGACCTGCTCCAGGCCCTGGCCGGGGCGAGCGGGCGCGACGTGCACGCCTGGGCCGAACGCTGGCTGCGCACCACCGGCCTGGACACCCTTCAGCCCGTCGACGGCGTGCTCCAGCAGAGCTCCGCCGACGGACAGCTGCGCCCGCACCTGATCACCATCGGCAGCTACGACCGGCTGCCGGGCGGTGCACTGACGCTGCGGCACCGCAAGGCGCTGGAGCTCGTCCCCGGCACGCCGACGCCGTTGCCAGAGCCCCGCGCGGAGCTGCTCGTGCCGGACGACACCGACCTCGCCTTCGCCAAGATCCGGCTGGACGAGAAGTCCTGGTCCGCCGTCAGGGAGTCCCTCGGCCGGATCCCGGACGAGCTCGCTCGCGCCGTGCTCTGGAACAGCGCGCGGGACCAGGTGCGCGACGGCGAACTGCCCGGCTCCGCCTACCTCGAACTGGTCGCCGCGCACCTGCCGGGCGAGGACTCCGTGCACCTGGTCCAGGACGTGCTCGCCTTCGCGCGCGGCGTCGTCGCCGACCAGTACCTGCCGCCGCACCGTCGCCCCTGGGCGCTGGCCGTGATCGTCGAGGTCTGCCGCACGCTGCTGCGCCGGACCGAGGGGGACGCGGCCGCGACCGGCCTGCGACTGGTGGCCGTGCGCGGTCTGCTGGGCGCGGCGACGACCCCCGCCGAGCAGACCGAGCTGGGCGAGTGGCTGGAGGAGGGCGCCGTCCCGGGCGGCCCCGAGCTGGACCCGGCGCTGCGCTGGCAGCTGCTGCTGCGGCTGTGCGTGCTCGGCGCGGTCGGGGAGGCCGAGATCGCCGCCGAGGTGAACCGCGACCCGAGCGCGACCAGCGCCGAGGGCGCGGCCCGCTGCCGGGCCGCGCTGCCGGCCCGCGAGACGAAACTGGCGGCCTGGGAGGCGGTGTTCGCCGGCGACCTCTCCAACTACCTGCTGGCCGCGTCGATCGACGGCCTGTGGCAGCCCGAGCAGCGCGAACTGCTGGACGAACTCGGCCTGCCCGGACGGTTCTTCCCTGATGCCGTGGCGGTGGCGCAGCGTCGCGGACCGGCGATCGCGCGGACGCTGACGACGCAGAGCGGCTTCCCGCTGTTCGCCGCGACGGCCGAGACGCTGGGGCACGGCGAGCGTCAGCTGTCCCGCGACGACCTGGGCGCGGCACTGCGACGCGGCCTGACGGACCGTCTGGACGACATGCGCCGAGCCGTGCGCGGGCGGATGCTGGACGGCTCCGCTGTGGAGGGGGAGTGACGATGGATCAGCCGGTGCTGCACGTCAGCGGACGGATTCTGGTCGGCCCTGAGGATGTCAGGGACGAGCTGTGGGTGATCGACGGTCGCATCAGCTTCACCGCGCCGGGCACGGGGGCCGAGGTGCAGTCCGTGCGGGGCTGGGCTCTGCCCGGCCTGACCGACGCGCACTGTCACGTGGGACTGGACGCGCACGGCGCGGTCGACGAGGCGACCAGCGAGAAGCAGGCCCTCGCCGATCGCGAGGCCGGTGCGCTGCTGCTGCGTGACGCGGGCTCAGCGGCCGACACCCGCTGGCTGGACGAGCGTGAGGACCTCCCGAAGGTCGTCCGCGCTGGACGTCATATCGCTCGGACGCGGCGCTACATCCGCAACTACGCGCACGAGATCGAGCCCGACGAGCTGGCGGCGTACGTCCGCACGGAGGCACGGCGCGGGGACGGCTGGGTCAAGCTCGTCGGCGACTGGATCGACCGCGACCGCGGCGACCTCGCGCCTTGCTGGCCCCGGGAGGCGCTGGAGCAGGCGATGGCGGCGGCGCACGCGGAGGGCGCGCGGGTGACGGCGCACGTCTTCGGCGAGGACGCCCTGCGCGACCTGGTCGAGGCGGGCATCGACTGCGTCGAGCACGCGACGGGCCTGACCGAGGACACCATCCCGCTCTTCGCGGAGCGCGGCGTGGCGATCGTGCCGACGCTGGTCAACATCGCCCACTTCCCCGAGCACGCGGCTGCGGGCGAGGCCAAGTTCCCCGCGTACGCGGGGACGATGCGCGCGCTTCACGGCCGCCGTTACGCGACGGTGGCCGCCGCGTACGAGGCGGGCGTCCCGATCTTCACCGGCACGGACGCGGGCGGCTCGCTCCCCCACGGGCTTGTCGCCCAGGAGGTCGCCGAGCTGGTCCGTGCGGGCCTCCCGCGCGTCGCTGCGCTGTCTGCGACCACCTGGGGCGCGCGGTCGTGGCTGGGCCGTCCCGGCTTGGACGAGGGCGCGCCGGCGGATCTGGTCGTCTACGCGCAGGACCCCCGGGAGGACGTGGGCGTCCTGCTGGACCCCCAGGCGATCATCCTGAACGGCCGACAGATGACCGTCTGAGGATCTCGACCACCTCAGGTTGCAGCACCTCAGGGGCGCGAGGAACTGCGCGAATAACCACCCTGTGCGGACGGCCCTGCTCGTTCGGGGACTCACCACACGGGGTGGCTTGTCGCGCAGTTCCTCGCGCCCCTGGATGTTGCCACGGACCCTCCGTCGTGACCTGTCGCGCCTACGCGGCGGAGCCGCAAATCGGCAGAGCCTCGCGCCCCTGGGGAGGTGCAACTGGTCGTCTGCGCACAGGTGCACCCGCGTGCCTGGAAATGCAACTCGCCCTCGCGGGATCGCTGTGGGTACTACGCTCGAACGCGGAACGTGGAACACGGAGGTCAGCGTGCGTCTGCTGCTGGAGCGGGACAACGAACTGGCCGCCCTGCGCGCGGCTGTCGCGGAGTTGGCCGAGGGGGAGCGCGCCGAGGCGGTGAACGACCGGCTGCTCCTGGTGACCGGCGCGGCCGGGCTCGGGAAGACCAGCATGCTCGCCGCCGCGCGCAGAGACGCCGAGGCCGCCGGGCTGCTCGTGCTGGCCAGCCGTGGCGGCGAGCAGGAGCAGGGCTCCGCGTTCAACGTCGTGCGCGGGCTGCTGCGCACCCTGCTGGAGGAGGCGGGCGAGGAGGGCCGGCGCCTGCTCCTCGGTGGCTGGTACGAGATCGTCGGCGCGGCCCTCGGCCTGGCATCCACCGGAGGCGCGCCCGACGCGCAGGGTGTTCGCGACGGGCTGGACTGGGTGGTCACCAATCTCGCCGTGTCCAGGGGACCACTCGTCCTGATCGTCGACGACGCGCACTGGGCCGACGCCGACTCGCTGGCCTGGCTCGCCGCCTTCTCGTCCCGCGTCGCCGAGCTGCCGATCCTTCTCGTCGTCGCCTACCGGCCGGACGAACTGCCGGACTGGGCCGACGCGTTCCGTGCCATGGCCGGTGACAACGGCGTCCGGCCGCTCGGTCTCTCCGCGCTCACCCCGGAGGCGGTCGACGCCCTCGTCCGCGAGATGTACCAGCAGGACGGCAGGAGCGCCGCCGTCGAGGACGGCTTCTCCCGCGAGATCTGGGCCGTGACCGGGGGCAACCCGTTCGAGACCGTGGAGCTGGTCGCCGAGGCGCGGGAGCGCGGCATCGCGCCTGCCGAGTCCTCCTGGGGGCAACTGCGCGAGCTGGCCTCGGAGAACACCGGCCACGGGATGATCGCGCGTCTCCGGAGGCTCGGCCACGGGCCGGTCAGCCTCGCCCGCGCGGTGGCCGTGCTGGGCATCGCCACGCCGCTCGACCTCGCCGGCGTGGTCTCCTCGCTGCGCCCCGCGGAGGCCGAGGCCGCGGCGGAGAAGCTGCGCGCCTCCCGTATCCTGACGGGTCGGCAGATCCTGGAGTTCGTCCACCCGCTGATCGCGACCTCCGTCTATCACAGCATTCCCGAGGAGACCCGGACGGAGCTGCACGACCGGGCCGCCTGGTCCGTGCTCGAGGCCGGACGCAGCCCGGTCATCGCCGCGCGCCACTGGCTGGAGGTGCCGCCGCAGGGGAACGCCGGACGCGTCGAGCAATTGCGCGCAGCCGCACGCTTGTTCCTCCAGTCGGGCGCGCCCGAGACCGCGCAGCGCTGCCTGGCGCGGGCGGCGGCAGAGCCGCCGCCGGTCGCCGAGCGGGCCGAGGTGCTCTTCGAGCTCGGCTGCTCGACCCTCCTCTACGACCCGGCGGCCACCGCCGGGCAGCTGCGCACGGCGCTGCGCCAGCCGGTGATCCCGGAGCGGCTGCGTGAGGAGATCAGCGTCCGGCTCGCCCAGTCGCTCGCGCACAGCAACAACCTGGCCGAGGCCGCGATGACCATGGCCGACGAGGCGCTGCGCACCGACGACGAGGCCGTACGGCTCAAGATGCAGGTGTGGAACTTCATGTGGTGCGCCTTCGACGCCTGGGAGGAGGGCTCGGAGGAGCGCTCCAAGCGGCTGGCGGACCTGGCCGAATCCCTCGACCATCAGGGCGATCGCAGCATGGCCGCCCGCTACGTCCTGGGCCTGCGGGCCTGGGACGCCACTGTGCGCGGCGAGCCGGTCAACGTCGCCCTGCACTACAGCGACCTGGCGCTGAGCGGTGAACTGCGCTGGGCGCACCCGGAATGGGGCTTCGAGGTCCCGGTCCTGGTCGCGATGACGTACATGTACGGCGACCGTCCCGAGCGCGCGCTGGAGCTCTTCGCCCAGGGCATCGCCGAGTACGAGGAGGCGGGCTGGCGCGGCGCGCACCTTGCATTCGGGCACACCATCCTCGGCTATGTCCACTACCGCACCGGAGACTTGGCGGCGGCCGAGGCCAGCGCGCGGCTCGGCCTCGAGCTCGCCAACCGCGTCGGGGAGGGCACCCCTGCTCACTGGTACGCGGTCGGCACGCTGATCGCGGTGCTGACCGCGCGGGGCGAGCTGGACCAGGCCGACCTGCTCGCGGACCGCTACACGTTCCACGCCCCCTACTCCAACGCGGTGGTCTTCCCCGACGCGCAGACGGTACGCGGCGGGCTGCTGCTCACGCAGGGCGCCTTCGTCGACGCCGAGGCCGAACTGTCCGAGGCGGGCGCACGTTTGGACGGCCGCAGCATGCGCAACCCTGGCTGGTGCGGCTGGGAGCGCGCACTGGCCGCCGCCTGCGCGGGCCTCGGCGATCTCACACGGGCCCGCGAACTGGCCGCGGACCAGCTGGAACGTGCCGAGCGCTACGGGACGCTGACGGCGATCGGCGTCGCGATGCGGGCCTCCGCGGAGCTCACCGTGGACCCGGAGCAGCGCGTCGCCGAGCTGGAGACCGCCGTCGGGATCCTGGATCGGGCACCCGCGCCCTACGAGCGCGCCCGCGCCGTCTTCGACCTGGCCGACGCGCTCGCCTCGGCAGGCCGCGACGCGGCCCCCGCCTTCCGCCGCGCGGCCGATCTGGCCGAAGCCTGCTCGGCGGACGGCCTGGCGCGGCAGGCGCGCGCCCGCGCGGAGTCGTAGCGCGCGACGGGGCACCACCCGACGTGCTTCGAACCGCCGGAGCATGACTGGGACTTCATCGTCCATCCGGGGCCGGACCCACGGGTCTCGGATTCCGGTGGGGCCCGCTGCGATCCGCGTTCGCAAGGTCGCGTCAGCCGGGGCTTCGGCTCACGGTCCCTGGGCGCGGGGTGGGTTCAGGCAGGGCCTAAGCTTGCCGGATGGCAGCGCGTCCTTTGAGTGAGATCGTCGAGTCCGGCTGGGCCACGGCCCTGGAGCCCGTGGCGTCGCAGGTGGCGACGATGGGTGACTTCCTGCGTGGCGAGATCGCCGCCGGCCGCAGCTATCTGCCGGCCGGCGCGAACGTGCTGCGGGCGTTCCAGCAGCCGCTGGCGGATGTGCGGGTGCTCATCGTTGGGCAGGATCCCTACCCGACGCCGGGCCACGCCGTCGGCCTCTCGTTCTCGGTCGCGCCCGAGGTGCGGCCGCTGCCGGGGAGCCTGGTCAATATCTACACCGAGTACCAGCGCGACCTGGAGCTGCCGGCCCCGTCCAACGGCGACCTCACTCCGTGGACCCAGCGTGGCGTGCTGCTGCTCAACAGGGTGCTGACGACCGCCCCGCGCAACCCCGGTGCGCACCGGAACAAGGGCTGGGAGGCCGTCACCGACCAGGCCATCCGAGCGCTCGTCTCGCGCGGCACGCCGCTCGTCGCGATCCTGTGGGGCCGTGACGCGCGCAACCTGCGTCCGCTGCTGGGGCAGGTGCCCTGCGTCGAGTCTGCGCACCCGAGCCCGATGTCGGCGGACCGGGGCTTCTTCGGCTCTCGGCCCTTCAGTCGCGCCAACGACCTGCTGGTCGGGCAGGGTGGCCAACCGGTGGACTGGCGGCTGCCGTAGCGGGCAGCGCTGAAGCGCTGTCGGCTCGGTTCCCAGCGGCGAAGCCGCTCAGCGGGGTCGTACGGCGTCACCCCACAACCGCTCCAGAATCGGCCCCGAGGGGCCTGCGCCGAAGCTCGACACCGGCCATGAGCGCGAACGCCCGGCCCGACTGCCCGACACGTGAATCCGCCCCGAACCCGCCTGCTGTCGGTCACTTGGGCTATGGTCCGTCGCGAGACACGTGGGTGCCCGCATGGGGCCAGCTTTGGGCAGTTGGGCGGGGGCGCGGCAGAGTGGTTGAGCGTGGGGATCGGAAGGGCTCGTCGGCGGACGAGGCGTCGGCGGAGTGGCGAAGGGCGCTGGTCGGCCATACCGACGCGGTGCAGCACCACTTGCGCGTGCGCTTGCGGGTCGCGGCGTGGGGTCTGGGGCTGGTGGCCATGACGGCTGCGTCGACCGCGATGAGCTGGCTGATCACCACGCCGACGACCGAGGACTACATGTACCCCTCGTCCGGCCTGCAGACGCGCTTCTTCGGCCTGTGGGACGTGCCCGGCCTGTACAGGAGTCCCGTCGGCGAGCAGGCGACGAAGTGGATCGCTCTCGCGGTGCTGGGACTCCTGGTGGTTACCTTGCTGCTCGCCACGGCACTCGCCGCGAACGGGGACGCGGGTGCGAGCAGCGCGCGCACCGTCGGGGTGGTCGCCTGTCTGACGCTCGTTCTTGAGATCGTCCTGTACGTCAATATCGAGACTCGACCGGCCGAGGCCGGCTACCACGCCGGGGTCGGCGCGAACATCGGTCTCGGGCTCACGGCAGCGCTCGCCCTGTGGGCCTTCGTCTCGGCTCCTGCGCTGACCGGGGCCACGCTGCGGCTGCGCGAGGCGAGTCGCCGGCTGTGAGCGAACGCCCGTGGTGACTCCTGGGGTTTCTGAGGATGTATCACTCTTACGAGTGAACTGACTGCGTGTGCTGACGTCGTGACGGACGGTTCGCAAGAATTGGCGGCGTCCGAGATCGTGCACTGCCCGTACGCGCTGCGCGTGCACGTACGTTCCCAGGTGGGGGTTACACCGTGTCTTCCCGTCGTCGCTTCGCCATGCCCTTCGCGCTCTCCGGCGCGCTCGCCGCCGTCTCGCTGCTGGGGGTGGCCGAGCCCGCCCACGCCACGAGCGGCTCGGGGACCGCCTCCGCCACCACCGCCGAGGTCGGGCTGGACGTCAAGCTGCTCAACGGATCGGTCGACGTACCGGTCGACGTCACGCTCAACAAGATCACCGCGCCCGCTTCCCGCAGTGGCGCCGCCCTCACGGCCGTCGTGTCGGGGGTCGAGGCCGGGCAGCCGGTCAACCTGCTGATGGCGCAGGTCGGTGAGACGGACGCAACGGTCGACGCGAGCGGTTCGCACGCCTCGGTCGTGCTCACCGACGCGAAACTGCACCTGCCGGGCCTGCCGTTCACCACGCTGCTCGGGGCGCACCTGGTCTCGGCCAAGGCCGACTGCCCGGTCAACGGCGCGCCCACGGCCTCGGCGGAACTCCTGGGGCAGGTCAAGGTGTTGGGCATCGGAGTCAGCCTGAGCGCAGCGGGGCTGACGAAGGTACCGGTGCCGGGGCTCGGCGAGGTCGACCTCTGGCTCTCCAAGCACAGCACGACGTCCAGCACCGCCGCGGCGACCGCGCTGGAACTGGACGTGACGGTGAACCCGCTCAACCTGAACGTCGCGGCGGTGACCGGGAAGATCACGCTGGCGGACGTCTCCTGCACCAAGGGCGACGGGTCCTCGTCCGGCACCAGTGGCAGCTCCAGCGGCGGCAGCGGTAGCAGCGGCGGCAGTGGCGGGCCGACCGCGACCGGCACGCCGATCCAGGGCGGCACGGGCGGGACCGGCGGGTCGGGTACCGCCGGTGGCGGGACCGGTGGTTCGGGGGGCGGGTCCGTCAGCCCGAGTGCCTCCGTCACGGCGAGCACGCCGGCCACGGCGGGGGACACCGGCACGACCGGCGGCTCGGGTTCGACTCACCTCGCCATGACCGGCAGCAGCAGCGCCACCCCCGTCATCGCCGGGGGCGCGCTGATTCTCGTCGGCGCAGGCGCCGGAGCCGTCATGCTGACGCGGCGGCGCCGTCGCGGCTGAGCCCGCCGCTCGCCCGCCGCGTGAGCACCTCGGCGAGGGCGGCGCAGAAGGCGTCCGTCGTTGCCCGGTCGCGGACCGCGATCCGCAGCCAGTTCGTGTCGAGGCCGGGAAAGGTGTCCCCGCGGCGGACCGCGAACCCGGCCTCGCGCAGATCGAGCCGGACGGCGTCCGCGCCGTGCAACTCGATCAGCACGAACGAGGCCGCGGGCGTTCCGTGAACGCGGACGCCCGGCAGCGAGGCCAGGCGCGAGAGCAGGTGGTCGCGGTCGGCGGCGTTCGTCCTCGCCGCGGCCTCGGCCTCGGCGAGCGCGTCGGGCGTGCTGCAGGCGATCGCCGCCGCCAGCGCGGGGGAGGAGACCGGCCACAGTGGCTGGGCGGCCTCCAGACGGGCGATCAGCTGCGGCTCGGCCAGCACGTAGCCGATGCGCAGACCAGCCAGACCCCAGGTCTTGGTGAGGCTGCGCAGGACGACCAGGCCCGGCACATCCCGACGTCCGGCGAGGCTCTCGCGCTCGCCGGGCACAGTGTCGGCGAAGGCCTCGTCGACCACGAGGACCCGGCCCGGCCGGGCCAGCGAGGCCACCGCATCGGCCGGGTGGAGCACGGAGGTGGGGTTGGTGGGGTTGCCGACCACGACCAGATCGGCATCGGAGGGGAGCGCCGAAGGGTCGAGTCGGAACCCCGCCTCCGCGCGCAGCACGTGCCGGGCCACCGGGTGGCCCGCATCGCGCAGCGCCGCCTCCGGCTCGGTGAACTGCGGGTGCACCACCAGAGCCTGACGGGGCGTCAAGGCCCGTGCGAGCAGCACGAAAGCCTCTGCGGCGCCCGAGGTCAGCAGCACCTCGTCGGGTGGGCGGCCGTGCCGGGCGGCGACGGCCGCGCGGGCTGCCGCGCCGTCAGGGTACGCGGCGAGGCCGGCCACGCTGTCCGTGAGGACGCGGCGCAGCCAGGCGGGAGGCGTCCCGGTGCGCACGTTGACGGCCAGGTCGGCCAGGCCACCGCCGACCTCGGTGTCGCCGTGGTGGCGCAGCCGCACGAGCTCCGGGTCAGTGGGCATGGCTGGGAGAGTGGTGGCCGTGGTGGTGGTCGCCGTGGCCGTGTCCGTGACCGTCGTCGTGGGCGGGGTCGTCGGGGTGGTGGTGCGGGCGCTGGGGGGCGCCGACCTTGGCCTCGAAGCCCGGCATCGCGATCCGGTAGACGCAGGTGTCGCAGTTCATCCGCAGATCCCCGGCCTGGGTCTCGCGGTAGCGCTCCAGCACCAGTTCGGCCAGCTCCTCGGTCGCGCCGAGCACACCCGCCTGGCGCACGACCAGCTCCGGGTGGACGGCGGCCCACTCGCTGGTCTGCGCCTCGACGCGGTCCGGCAGGATGCCGGTGAACAGGAAGTACGGCAGCACCACGATCCGCTTGGCGCCGAGCAGGCGGCAGCGGGTCAGTCCCGTCGGCACGTCCGGCGCGGCGAGCGAGACGAAGGCCGTCTCGACGCCGGCGAGCCCGCGGCCCTCCCAGAACAGCCGGGCCACCTTGGCGACTTCGGCGTTCGCGTCGGGGTCGGTCGAGCCGCGCCCGACCAGCAGCACGGTGGTGTCGGCCCGCTCCTCCGGCGTCACGACCTCGTCAAGTCGTCGCTCCAGCACGGTGAGCAGCGACGGGTGCGGGCCGAGCGGGCGGCCGTAGCGGAAGCTGGTGCCCGCGTGGCGCTCGCGCTCGCGCACCAGCGCGGCGGGGATGTCGCCTTTGGCGTGTCCGGCGGAGACCAGCACCAGCGGCACGGCGGCGAAGTGCTTCGCGCCCTGGCCGACGAGCTCGGCGACGGCGTCGGCGAGCGGCGGAGGCGAGAGCTCGATGAAGCCGCCGCCGACGGGCACCTCGGGGAGCCGCGCCTTGAGGGACTCGACGAAGTCGCGGAAGGCCTCCGCGCCGGCGTCGTCGCGGGTTCCGTGGCCGACGAGCAGCAGGGCGGGGGAGGTCACAGGTTCTCCTCGGGGGAAGCGGGGGCAGTCTCGTAAAGATCGGGGTAGAGCAGGGCGTTGGCGGCGGCTGCGGCGACGGCGGAGCCGCCCTTCTCGGAGATGTTGCTCACGGCGGGCAGCCCCGACGCGCGCAGCGCGGCCTTGGATTCGGCCGCGCCGACGAAGCCGACCGGCAGGCCGATCACCAGCGCGGGGCGCGCGTCGAGCAGCAGCAGCTCCTCCAGCGCGGTCGGCGCGCAGCCGATCACCCAGACGGCGCCGTGGCCGACCTCGTCCAGGGCCATCCGCACGGCAGCGGCGGAGCGGGTGAGTCCGGTGGCCGGGTCGCCCTTGGCCTCGCGGACCCGGCAGAGCGCCTGCCGCTTGGTGATCCCGGCCGCGACCATCTCCACGTCCGCGACCAGCGGCGCGCCCGCGGCGAGCGCGTCGGCGGCGGCGCGCAGCACGGACTCGTCGGCGATCACCAGGTCGTCGAGGTAGGCGAGGTCGGCGCTGGAGTGCACGATTCGCTCCGCGACGGCGCGGGTCAACGGCGGCAGGTGCGAGGTGTCGGCGCGGGCCCGCAGCCTTCGGTAGGACTCCTGCTCGATGGGATGGACCTGACGGCGAGTCATGGGGTGGGCTCCAGTGGGTGGTCGACGAGGCCGATCGCGCCGAACGTGTCGATCGAGTCGAGCACGTCGATCGCGTCGACCGGGCAGACGTCCAGGCACTCGAGGCAGCCGGTGCAGAGGTCCGCGAGGACCAGCAGCGGGTTGCCGTGCGGGCGGATGGCATGGGTGGGGCAGGTCAACAGGCAGGCCCCGCACCCCTGACAGCGGTCACTGACCGCCACGGGCGCGAAACGCGCTGCGCGCGGCGGTGAGCTGGGCACGGCCTGGGTTCCGGGGGCGGCCGAGTCCGGCTCGCGCAGGGTCCACTCGCCTTCTCGCGCTTCGGCCCCGCCGCTGGGCGAGGTTCCTCGGAAGCAGTGGACGGCGGGCCTCAGCGTGCGCGGGGCCAGGTCGGCTGCGCGCCTTTCGCTCCCGGCTCCGCTGCCCCCGGAGTGGACTGGCGCCCCGCTCACTCCTGCCACCGGTAGCCGCGCGGGGTGACGAAGCGGCCGGCGATCTCCCGCGAAGCGGTGTTGCCGACCGTCACCACGGTGAACATGTCGACCTCTGCCGGGTCCAGCGTCGCCAGCGTGGTGACCTTGTGCCACTCGTCCGGGCGGGAGACGGAGCGGGCGATGCCGACCGGAGTGGTGGGCGCGTCGCGGTGCTCGGAGAGGATGGCGAGAGCCTTCGGCAGCTGCCAGTCACGGGCGCGACTGCGCGGGTTGTAGAAGGTGACGACCAAGTCCGCCTCGGCCGCCGCGCGGACGCGGCGCTCGATCACCTCCCAGGGCGTGTGCAGGTCGGAGAGGCTGATCGAGACGTGGTCGTGGCCGAGCGGCGCGCCCAGCAGCGACGCCGCCGCCATCGCCGCGGTGACGCCGGGGACGCCGACCACGTCGATGTCGTCACCCGCCTCGGCCAGAGCCGGGGACGCCATCGCGTAGACGCCCGCGTCGCCGCTGCCGATCAGCGCGACGGCGAGGCCCTGCTGCGCCAGCCGCACCGCGCTGCGGGCGCGCTCCTCCTCCGCGCCGAGGCCGGTGGCCTCGATCCGGACGCCGGGGCGGAGCAGGTCGCGGATCTGGTCGACGTACTGGTCAAGCCCGACGATGACGGACGCGCGGCGCAGCTCCGTGCGAGCGCGCTCGGTGACCAGGTCGCGCGCGCCGGGGCCGAGGCCGACGACGGCGAGCCGACCGCGTGCCGGGCGGCGGGCGACGGCGACGGTCGCCATCGCGGCGCGACCCTCGGGAGCCGACTTGCGCTTGGGGACCATGAGTTCGTGCGCCCCCGCGCCGAGCAGGGCCGCCGCCTCGGCGACGCTCGGGGTGCCGACGGCGTCGAGCGGTGCGTCCGACGGGTTGGGCACGGCCACGGCGGCGAGCTCGGCCGCGCGGAAGAACCGCACCGGGACGCCGAGTTCGGCGGCTGCGGCAAGCAGTCCGGGCTCCTCCGCCTTGGCGTCGACGCTGGCGAGGCTGTGCAGCCCGCGCTCGCTCAGGCCCGCGTCGGCGAGCGTGGCGCGGACGAGGGTGAGGATCTCGTCCGTCGGGGCGCCCTTGCTCGCGCCGACGCCCACGACGAGGCTGGGCGTGAACAGGTGGATGGTCGGACCCGCCTGGCTGTCTGGCAGTTCGTCGCCCACGACGATCGTCGGGGAGCCCGCCGGGGCATCGCCCGACACGTTCGTCGGCAGCGCGGGGAGCGGGAAGCGGTCGCCGCCGAGCAGGCGCACCGGCGCGCCGTCGAGGATCGCGCGGCTGACCGCCGCGACCTCGCCGGTGACGGCCAGGCCGAGCGTGTCCAGGCCCGGCAGGCCGATGGCGTCGGTCGCGGTGGTGACGACGGGCTGTGCGTCCAGGGCGGCCGCGACCCGCGCGGCCAGCGCGTTCGCGCCGCCCTCGTGCCCGCCGACGAGCGCGACGGCGAAGCGGCGCGCCTCGTCGACGCACACCACGCCGGGGTCGCTGTGCTTGTCGGAGCCCTCCGCCGCGAGCAGCGGCGCGAGCAGACGCACAGTCGCGCCGGTGGCGAGGAAGCAGACGAGTTGGCTGCACTCGCCGTACGCGCGGCGCAGCGCCTCGCCGACCGGGCCCTCGTAGACGCGGGTCTCGTCGGGCCGCAGGGCCTCGGCGAGTTGGGTGGCGGCCTGGCGGCCTGCGGCGGTGGCGGCGATCAGGCCGATCACGTCAGTACTCCTGTGTGGTGCGAAGAGTCGGGCGAGGGAGAGGCGAGGCGCGTGCCCCAGAGGACGAAGACGGGGTTGGTTGCGGCGAGCCGGGTGACCTCGCCGGGCAGCGGTGCGAGGCGGTTGGCCTGCAACTGCACGCCATCCGCTGTGAATCCGGCGGCGAGCAGGGTGCGGCGCACCTCGGGGACGCGGTCCAGGGCCGCCAGCGTGACGACGACCGTGCGACGGGCCCGCGCGCTCGCGGCGGCCACGACGGCGGGCAGGTCCGCACCGCCGCCGCCGACGAAGACGGCGTCGGGGGCTGGGAGTTGGGCGAGCGCGTCCGGTGCGCTGCCGTGCACGACGGCGACGGCGTGGCCGACCCCATGCGCTTCGGCGTTGGCGCGGATGCGGGCCACGCCATCGGCCGCGCGCTCCAGCGCGACGGCCGCCGCGCCCAGGCGCGCGCACTCGACGGCGACCGAGCCGCTGCCGGCGCCGACGTCCCAGACCAGCTCGCCGAGGCGCGGACCGAGCCGGGCCAGCGCGAAGGCGCGGACCTCGGCCTTGGTGAGCATCGCGTCGCGGTGCTCGAAGGCCTCCTCCGGCAGTGCCCAGCCGCCCTCGGGCGGTCCCTGGTAGCCGGCGACGGCGCGCATCGTGTCCTCGACCGCGGTTTCGTCGGCCAGGCACAGGACCACGTTGACGGCGGGCCAGTCGCGCGCGGCGGCCTCGGCGGGTGTGAGTTCGATGACGCTCTCGGCTGGGCCTCCGAGGTCGGCGGCGACGACGAGGCGGCGGTGCAGGCCCGGCATGGCGAGCAGGGCGGCACCGATCTCGGCCGGGCCGGCGCCCGGCGCGGTCAGTACCGCGACCTTCCGCTGCGAGCGGCAGATGTTGAACGCCCGGCGCGGATCGCGCCCGTGGGCGCTGACCACGACGGCGTCGTCCCACGGCGCGCCGAGGCGGGCGAAGGCGCGCGCGATGCTGCTCACGCCGGGGCGCACGTCGAGCGCGGCCGTGCCGAAGCGTTCGGCCAGGGCGCGGACGATGCCGAAGAACCCCGGGTCGCCGGAGGCGAGAACGAGGACGCGGACGTCCGGGTCCTTGTCGCGCAGCGCGGCGACGGCATCGAGCGCGGGCGCGAGCGGACCGAGCACGAGCGCGCGGTCGCCAGGGACCTGCGCGGCGTCGAGGTGGCGGCGCGCACCGAGGACGAGGGCGGACTGGGCGACGAAGGCGGCTGAGGGCTGGGCTTCGCCGAGGACGGTGATCACGGCAGCAGCACCCCGCCCGTCGAAGCGATCACTGCTCGCCCGGTGAAGTCGACCATCGCGACCTCGGCCGCGAGCTTCCCCTCGCTGAACCGCACCATCACGTCCGCGACCTGCTCGCACAGCAGCAGCCCGGCCGGGGCCAGCACCCCCGCCGCGTCCCAGAGCTCGTAGGCGTGCCGCGCGGTGTTGGCTGCCGCCACCTCGGCCACGACCTCGGCCGGCGAGCCGACCGCCGCTGTGATCTCGGCGAGCACGTTCGTGTCCACCTTCGACCGCGTGTAATGGGTCATCAGCACGCCCGCCGCCAGCTTGGTCAGCTTGCCGACCATGCCGACGAAGACCGCGCGCTCCATCCCGCCCTCGACCGCGCGGCGCAGGGCAGCACCGGTGAAGTCGCCGACCTCGACGAAGCAGACGTCGGGGAGCGAAGGGATCAGCGCCATCGCGCCCTTCTCCGTCCGCCCGCCCGTGCACAGCACGATCGCCCGCTCGCCCTGCGCGGCCGCGACCGATACGGCCTGCTCGACCGAGGCCCGCCAGGACGCGGTCGAGAACGGCCGGACGATCCCGGTGGTGCCGAGGATCGAGATGCCGCCGATGATGCCGAGCTTGGCGTTGGTCGTCTTGCGCGCCCGCTGCTCGCCGTCCGGCACGCTGATCGTCACGTCCACGCCGCGCTCGGCGAGGTCCACGACCTCGCCGACCGCCTGCGTGATCATCGCGCGCGGCACCGGATTGATGGCGGGGCCGCCCACCTCGAGGCCGAGGCCCGGCTTGGTCACCACGCCCACGCCCACCCCGCCGTGCAGGGCGATGCCGGGCTCGTCCCGCCATGCCACCGTGGCCGTCAGATGCGCGCCGTGGGTGACGTCCGGGTCGTCCCCGGCGTCCTTCACCACGACGGCCTCCGCCCGCCCCGGGCGCAGCAGTTCGCACCGCTCGACGGCGAAGCCGACCCGGTTGCCCGAAGGCAGCGCGACGTCGACCTGCGCCTGCGGTTCGCCGCCGACCAGCAGCAGCGCCGCCGCGCGTGCGGCGGCGGAGGCGCAGGTGCCGGTGGTCCAGCCGCTTCGCAGCGGACCCTGACGCACCTTCGCGGTGCGCGGAAGATCGGGCTCCCGCAGCTCAGCCATGGCTGTCGGTGGCCGTCGGCGCGAGCTCGCCTCCGGCGTTGGCGCCGACGGCCTTGAGCGAACGCCGGGCCGCGCGGTCGGCCTTGCGGAAGGTGTGGAAGTGGCCGGGGTGGTAGAGGTGCGAGCGGGTGCCCTCGGCCGCCAGCGCCGGGCCGACCAGGAAGAGCGTGTGCTTCCAGAGCTTGTGCTCCTTGACCGTCGCCTCCAGCGTGGCGACGGTGCAGGTCAGCAGCAGCTCTTCCGGCCAGGTCGCCTGGTAGGCGACGACGACCGGCGTCTCGGGCGCGTAGCCGCCCTCCAGGAGCTCCTCGACCAGCTGCTTCGTGCGGGCGGCGGAGAGGAAGATCGCCATCGTCGTTCCGTGGCGGGCGAACTCGCGCACCTCCTCGCCCGGCGGCATCGGCGTCTTGCCGCCGCCCAGCCGGGTGAGGATGACGCTCTGCGCGACCTCCGGGATCGTCAACTCCCGCTGGGCCAGCGCCGCGACGGCCGCGAAGGAAGAGACGCCGGGGACGATCTCCGTCTCCAGGCCGAGCTCACGGCAGCGGTCCAGCTGCTCCTGCACGGCGCCCCACAGCGAAGGGTCGCCGGAGTGGATCCGGGCGACGCGCGTGCCCTCGCGGGCGGCGCGCTCGTAGACGGCGAGCACGTCCTCCATCGGGATCAGCGAGGAGTCGAGGATCTCCGCACCCTCGCGGGCGTGCTCCAGGACCTCGGCCTGGACCAGGCTGGCGGCCCAGATCACGGTGTCCGCGTCGGCGATGGCGCGGGCGGCGCGGAAGGTCAGCAGGTCGGCGGCGCCGGGCCCGGCCCCGACGAAGGTCACCTTGCCGATCGCGGTCGCCGTCGCAGTTCCGGTCCCGGTGGCGTTCTCAGTGGTGTTCGCGCTGGTCACAGCTTTCCCCCTCGGCCCTCGCGCCGCGCCGGAGCGATCAGCGTCGACAGATACGGCAGCGTGCCGTCGATCGGTGTTCCTGGCTCGCTCAGCTGCTCGTCCGGCAGGCCGAGCGCCGCGCCCCAGACGGCGTTTCCTTCGCGGTCGGCCTCGCGCAGCGCGTCCCCGACCTGCGCGGCCAGGCGGCCGAACTTGTAGGCGACGACGGTGCCCGGCCCGGCCAGGGCCTCCTTCAGCACGGCGGCTCCGGCCGTCACCGGAACCAGCGTCAGCGGCTCGGTGCCCTCGGCGAGGACGGTGCCGCTGCGGGCGGCGAGGTCCTGCATCGCGGTGATCCCGGGGACGGTCTCGACCGTCAGGTCGGGGACCAGCTCGCGCAGGGTGTGGGCCAGATAGGTGAAGGTGGAGTAGACGTTCGGGTCGCCGATCGTCGCGAAGGCGACCGTCGCTCCGTGAGACCCGTCGTCGTCGCCGTCACGCTCCCGCAGCAGCTCCGCGACGCACGCGCCGGCCTCGTCCCAGGCGGCCTCGCGTCGGGCCCGGTCCTCGCGCTCGTTCAGCGCGAAGACGACCCGCACGATCTTCGCGGCGTCGGCGTGATGCAGCACGGTGGCCTCGGCGCGCCCGGTCTCACCACTGTCCATCACCGGCACGACCACGGCGTCCGCTTCGCGCAGTACACGCACGGCCTTGACGGTGACCAACTCGGGGTCACCCGGTCCCATGCCCACGCCGATCAGGCGTGGGCCAGACGCGCGTACGCGCACGGCAGCAGTCCTCACTCGGGGTCCGCGCCCCGGCTCGTGGTGACGGCGGCCAGAGTTCCTGGCTCGCGGGGCGGCGCTCCGCCTCCCCGCTGACAGTGGCGGGACCGCGCCGGACTCGCACCGGACTTCCTCGTCATTGCCGCCGTAAATCAATAATTCAGGCCTCGAAATCCCACCATGCTGCGCGTATGGCAGTCAACCGGACGCCCTGTGGGCTGAGCCACGTGCCGCAGTGCCGCGCTCACCCCCCCTCAGGACCCGCCCGCGCGGGCGGCGACGGCCGCGCTGATCCGCGCCGAGGCGAAGTCGGTGCCGCAGACGAAGCGCATGAACGGGCCGAAGCTCGCGGCCGCCGGGAGGCCGGTGAACCAGAGTCCGGGGACGGTGGAGCACATGCCCGCGTCCAGGGCGGGGAAGCCGCCGACCCGGACCAGGCGGGTGCGGAGCTCGGGCGAGAGGAAGGGGAGTGCGCCCAGATCGACGCGGTAGCCGGTGGCGGCGAGGACGTGGTCGGCGGTCAGGTCAAGGGCCGCGCCGGCGGGCGTGGCCGTGGTGAGGACGACCTTGTCGCCCTCGCGCCGCGCCCCGCGCAGCTGCCGGCCGGCGTGCACCGGGAAGACACCGTCGGCGCGCGGACGGAGCCACCAGGCGCCGCTCGGTCCGAGCACCTCCTTGACCAGCCGCAGCCGCAGTCCGGGCGGCAGCGGACGGAATGCCTGCGGGTAGCGGGCCATGGCCCACAGCGACCAGGCCGGCCCCATCGGCGACTCCGGCTGCCAGCGCAGCCCGCTCGCGGGGGGCCCGCCGAAGCGCACGCGCGGGGTCCGCGCCACCAGCTCGACCTGCGCGCCCGCTTCGTGCAGCAGCGCCGCGCCCTCCAGCGCGGACTGGCCGGCGCCGACGACGAGCACGGAACGGCCGGCGAGCGCGGCCAGGTCCGTGTGCTGGGAGCTGTGCGAGACCGGGCCGTCCGCAGAGGGCCCGTCCGGTGCGAGCTGGGCGAGCACGTCAGGGACGTGGGCGAAGCCGGTCAGTCCACTGGCGACCACGACGGCGCGGGCGGAGAAGGTCTCCCCTGTGTCGAGGGCGAGGTTGAAAGACCCGTCTGCGGAATCACTTTGACGGACCGACAGCACACTGCTCCGCTCCAGGAACGGAACCAGCTCCCGCTGGAACCACTGCCCGTAGCGGGTGAACAGCTCGATCGGCACCCGTTCGTGGTCGCTCGGCGCCGTCTCGCCGGTCGCGCGACAGAAGTCCGGCAGTGCGTGACCGGGGGCCGGGGCGGAAATGGTGGACGCGTCCGGCGTCGACTTGAGGAACATGCCGGCGGGCATGGTGTCGCGCCAGCTGTGCATGGGATCGCCGAAGGCGCGCACGGACAGTCCGGCGGCCCGCAGATGAGCGGCGGCCGACAGTCCGTACGGACCGGCGCCGATCACGACGACGGTGCGCGAGCCAGGGCGGCTCCCCTGCGCGGGGTGGGACATCGCAGGCTCCTTCCTCTCGCAGTGGTGCGCGGGTGGTGCGCGGGTCACGCAATCAGCGGGCGTGCCCCCTGAGATGACGGGCCGTCAAGTGTTGTGCGCCCGGCGCGTCGAAGCGACGTAGCGCAGCCCCGGGCCCACCGAGCGCGCCAGCATCACGGGGAACGGCAGCGGGTCGTCCGCCGCCCACCAGCCCAGTTCGGTCTCGGTCCAGCTGCGCCGGGGCGGCGCGGACGGCGTGCGGTAGTCCGAGCGCCGGTAGGCCAGCCGGGCCAGCAGGTCGATGTTCTCGACGACGATCCGCCGACCGTCGATCTGCGGGGCAGCCGGGATCCGCCGCCCGGTCAGATGCAGATGGAGCGCCCGGACGAGATCGACTCGGGCCTCCGTCTCGAACAGTCGGAACTGTGCGCCGATACGCGGATTGAAATCGAGGAGCTTGTAGCGACCGTCCCTGCGATCGAATCTCCAGTCGAGATCGCACACACCGGCGAATCCGATCTCCTTGCAGAAATCTGCGGACTGCTGTGCGAGTTCTTCGTTCGGAGTCGTGACCGCCATCGCCGTCATTCCCGCATGCGGCGGCCACGAACGGACTTTCACCGCCGTGAACAGAACCCGGGCGTCCTCCGTCGCACTGGTGTGCATGTGCACGATCCAGTCCTCGGCGTCCGCGCGCGGCAGATATTCCTGGAGCACCACCCCCGGCCGCTCGTCCCACGCCTCGGCCAGCGCCGCGAGCGCCTCCGCGTCGTCGATCCGGGTGGTCCCGGGGACGGCGGGGCTGGCGCGGCGGGCGAAGGGGTCGCGGTTCTTGGCCACCAGCGGGTAGACCGCGGACTTCGCGAACTCCAGTACTGCGGCCCGGCTTTCGGGGAAGACGGCGTGCGGCGTGCTGACTCCGTGGCGTCGGCAGAGTTCGTGCAGTCCCTGCTTGCTGGCCACCGCCCTGACCAGGCCGTCCGGCGTGCGCGGGAAGAGAAAGCGGCCGTCGAGCTCGCGCTGGTGCTCGGCCACCAGCACCGCAGCTTCCTCGTCGGTGGGAATGAGCAGCGCCGGGCGGCCGATCCGGTCGCCGATCCGGAGGAGTCCGGTCAACAGGCGCTCGGGCGGCTCGGTGCCGGTCGTGTGCCAGACGTGGGCGCGGCGCGTGTACCGGGAGAGGGCCGCCGGCGTGAACCGGTCCTCGGAGACGGCGTGCACCTCGATGCCCAGCCGGCCGAGTGAACGGATCGCGCCAACACCTCCGTGGTGCAATGGATAGTGGCCGAATTTGAGTACGAGAGCAGGCACGGCGGTGTCGGGCGCTAAAGGCCGATGAGCCACAAGTCCCCCCCGGGATACGGTGCCGACTCCGATCTCGGCGTCGGACCCGGAACGCAAGGTACCCCCCGACGTCTCGGCTTCACAAGGAGTGCGTGTCAGCTGTGGGGGCGCACGGGCAGCGCATCGGATACGCCGGGGCAGGCGTGCGACACCAGTGAACGCGCGTGAGCGATGAGCAGCCAACTGTTACCACTGAGAAATGACATTCCGCTTGTGAGGCTCTTGTTTTGACGTGATGTTAACTGATTGTGTCGGACCGCTTTCGCAGAGCCGCCGACGCGGATACCGTGCTGAGGATGACGGCGAGGGGAAGCCGCCAGGGGGCAAGGCCATTCTTACGCACCTTCACGGCGCGTTGCCGCGCCGTGCGGGGGGACCGAGGTGCATCCAATGGAAGCAACAGTCAGCTCCGTCGCGGGGTCGTCCACCAGGGCCGCCGCTGACGTCGTCCACGTCGCCGGCGGCTTGGTGAGTCTGGTGGTGCCGGCCAGGAACGAGGCCGCCAACATCGCCTGGGTGCTCAGCCGGATCCCGGACTGCGTCGACGAGGTGATCCTGGTCGACGGGGAGTCCAGCGACGACACGGCCGGGCGCGCCCTGGCCTGCCTGCCGTCGCTGCGCGTGGTGCCGCAGAGCGGACCAGGCAAGGGAAACGCGCTGCGCACCGGATTCCTGAACGCCAAGGGCGACTTCATCATCATGATCGATGCGGACGGCAGCATGTCGCCTCGCGAGATCCCGCGCTACGTGCACTTTCTCGAACACGGCTACGACGTCGTCAAGGGCTCCCGCTTCACCGGCGGGGGCGGCTCGCTCGACATCACCGCGCTCCGCCGCGGCGGCAACCGCGCGTTGCTGACTCTCACCAACCTGCTCTACCAGGCCTCGCTGACCGATCTCTGCTACGGCTTCGTCGGTTTCCGGCGGGAGGCGCTGGCCCGCCTGGACCTGCGCTCCTCGGGCTTCGAGATCGAGACAGAGATGGTCTGCCGGGCCCTGCTGGAGGGCCTTCGCGTGGCGGAGGTGCCGACGCTCGAACTGCCGCGCCGCACCGGGCGGTCCAATCTGCGGACCTTCCGCGACGGCCAGCGCGTGCTGCGGACCCTGCTGCGCGAGCGAGCCGCGGGAGCCACGAGCGCGAAGCCGCACCTGGTTCGGAGGACACGCCATGCCTGAGTTCACGGCCGCGGCCCGGTCGGTCTCCGACGCCGACGCCTCGGCCCTGGTCCAGCGGCTGCTCGACGCCGCCGACCGCGGCGAGGCGGCGGCGGCGTACTTCGCCGCCGCGGCCCTCGCGCAGTTGACCGCGGATCGCCTGCAGGGCGCCGGGTCGCAGCTGCTCCGGATTCCTGCCGACGCGTCGTTTCCGGTGCGTGCCGGCGTGCGCGCCGTGCGCATCGGGCACGAGCGACTGGCCCGTAGCGCGGTTCTGCTGCGGGGCCGCCTGGGCCTGGAGGACTGGCACGTGACGATCCGTGATCTCACGAACGTCCTGGCCGAGGCCGTGCTGATCAAGGACTACGACGACCGGGCCATGGCGCTCATCGCGCTGAAGGGCGCGCTCGCGCCGCTGCGCGCCGGTCTGCCGTCGGCGCCCGCGCGCTGGCTCGGCAGTGCACGACCCACGCCCTCGCCGAGTTTCGCCCGGCTCGGGTTGCGTCCGGCCGACTGCGTCGCGCTCGCGGGCCGCTTCGCGCAGGCGCATCCGGACCGGGACCGGGTCCTGTTGGTCCTGGGCGTCCGGCCGGAGGGCTGCTTTCTGGCGCCTCTGATCGCCGCGGCGCTGACCGCGCTCGACTACCGCCATGTGGTCTGCCGCAGCGTCCGCACGGACGGCGCGCTGCTGCCGGAGGAGCCGCGCCTGGTGGAGAGCGTCCGCCGGATCGGCGGCGTGGCCCTGCTGTGCGCGGGACCGCCGTCCTCGGGCGCGGCGCTGGGACGCGTGGCGGCGCGGCTGGTCTCGACGGGCTTCGCGACCGAGCGGGTGCTGCCCGTCTATCCTTCGCTCGCCCGCTCCGATGCGGCGCCGGTCCTGGCCGCACTGCGGGCGTTTCCTGCGGTGGTCCTGTCGGCGGAGGAGTGGCAGCGGGCGCGACGGAACCGAAGGGGGAGCGACGGGGACGCGTCGCCGCCAGCCGGCGCGGGAACGGGACGACCAGCGCAGCCGGTCGAAGCCGCCGAGGCCGATCCCACGTCGCAGGCGCCCGCAGGGCCGTCCTCCGCGCCGGGCTCGTCCGGAGCGCGCGTGTCCACGGCGCAGGCGCCTGCTGGGTCGTCCTCAGGGCCGGGCTCGCCCGCAGCCTCCACCCCCGCAGCGTCCACGTCAGCGGCGTCGTCCTCCGAGGCACACTCGTCTGCAGAGCCTTCGCCTGCAGGGCCCTCCTCAACGGCGCACGCGCCCACGCCGCCGCCCGCGGCGGAGCGCGGGTGAGCGCCGCCAGGCTGGGCGTCACGTCGTCCCCGTCGCCGCCCACGCCCGCCGGTGCTTCCGGCGGAGGCAGGCCGTCGGCGGGGTCGCGCGCGCAGGCGCGGTCCGTCGCGGCGCTGCTCGGGCTGGCCGCCGTGGCGACGGCGCTGAGCGCGGCGGGGGTGCGGTCGCAGCCGGTGGCCGCGCTGGCGCTGCTTTTCCTGCCGGCCGGTCCGGGCGCGGCGCTGGCCTGGGCGCTGCCCGGACGGGACCTGCCGCTGCGGCTGCTCGTCGCCCTCTTCGGCGGCCTCGCGGCCGACACGCTGATCGCGCAGGCGATGCTCTCCCTGCGCTGGTGGTCGCCGCAGCACGGCGCGCTCGCGGCCCTGCTGATCACCGTTGTGCTGCTCGCCGTCGGCTTCTTCGGTACCCGCCGCCGACCGAACGGACCCGACCGGGGGAGAACGCACCAGCCATGACCACGAAGGAACCGCTCCCGCAGCTCGCCGCGTCCGTGGTGATCTGCGTCTACACCGAGCTGCGCTGGCCGCAGCTCTGCGCGGCGATCGATTCGGCGTGCAAGCAGTCGCTCGCGCCCCTCGACGTCCTGGTCGTCGTGGACCACAACGAGCCGCTGCTGGCCCGGCTCCGGGAGCGCCACGATGGCGACCCCCTCGTCAGGGTCCTGACCAACGCCCACGGTAAGGGCCTCTCCGGCGGGCGCAACACCGGCGCGGACGCGGCCCGAGGCGAGGTCGTGGCCTTCCTCGACGACGACGCGACCGCCGAACCCGACTGGCTCGCCGTACTTGTCTCCGGCTACGCCGACCCCGCCGTGATGGGGATCGGCGGGCGCACGCTGCCAGTTTGGGCCTCGGGGCGGCGACCGGCCTGGTATCCCGAGGAGTTCGACTGGGTGCACGGCGCCAGCTATCGCGGGATGCCCGTCGGCCAGGGGCGGGTGCGCAACGTCCTGGGCGGCAATGCCTCGTTCCGCCGCAGCGCCTTCGCGATCGCGGGGGGCTTCCCCGACGGCATCGGGCGCGGTGTCGGCGGCGGAAGGGGCGCGGGCGCCGGCGGCGGCGAGGAGACCGAGCTCTGCATCAGAATCCAACAGGCCCGCCCGGACGCCGAGTTCCGCCACGACGACCGTGCGGTCATCCACCACCAGGTGACGGCCGAACGCGAGCGCTTCCGCTATCTGTGCCGCCGCAGCTGGGCCGAGGGGCTGTCCAAGGCCCGCGTCACCGAGCGGGTCGGCGCGGGCGACGGGCTCGCCACCGAGCGCGCCTACGTGCTGCGCGTGCTGCCCGCCGGCATCGCCAGGGGGCTGGGCGACACGCTGCGCGGCCGCCCGTCCGGCCTGGGCCGGGCAGGCGCGATCACCGCCGGAGCCCTGATCACGGCGGCGGGCTACGCGGCCGGCCTGCGCCGCCGACGTGCGCGGCCAGCGGCAGGGGGGTCGTGATGAAGCGAGAGAGCAGCACCACGACGAGGAGCACCGCCGTTCCCGTGCTGATGTACCACTCGGTACGCGCCGATCCTCCGCCCGCCACGCACGGGCTCTCCGTGCACCCGGACCGCTTCGCCGAACAGCTCGACCTGATCGCCGAACTCGGTCTGACGCCCGTCCCGTTCGGGGCGCTGGTCGAGCACTGGCGGTCCGGGGCGGCGCTCCCCGCCCACCCCGTGGTGCTGACCTTCGACGACGGCTACGCGGACTTCCACAGCGAGGTGCTGCCCCGGCTCGTCGAGCGGCGGCTCACGGCCAGTCTCTTCGTCACCACCGGCTGGCTCGCCGACGCCGCCCCGCGCGACCGCGCGGGTCGACCACTCGACACGACGCTCACCTGGTCGCAGCTGAAGGAGATCGAGGCGTCCGGCATCGAGACCGGCGCCCACAGTCACAGCCACGCGGCCCTCGACGCCCTCGGACCGGCCGGGCTCCGCGACGAACTCTCCCGCTCCCGCGACCTGTTGGAGGACCGGCTGGGCCGCGCCGACCAGGTCTTCTGCTACCCCTTCGGCTACTCCGACGCCCGGGTGCGCGGCGCCGTGCGGGCCGGCGGCTGGACCGGCGCCTGCGCGGTCGCCAACACCCTGGCCGAGGCGCGTCAAGGACCCTATGCTCTCGCCAGGCTGACGATCCGTCGGCGCACGGACGCGCAGACCTTCCGACAGGTGGTCCAAGGGCTCGGCGTCACCCGGCACTATCTGGCCGACCGCTCACTGACCAAGGGCTACGCCGTCGTGCGCCGCGCCCGCAAGCTGACCCACCTGCGCGAACAGTCCAACGAACAGCCCAACGAACAGAACGAGCAGCCCATCGAGCAGGCACGGAGGCAGGAACGTAGGTGACCACGACCTCCGCGCACGGCGCGGCCACGCAACCCGAGTCCCCCGGCGGCCTGCCGTCGGACGGCGGGGCGCCGCTGTTCCGCAACGGCTACGCCCTGATGCTCAACACCGTGGTCTCCGGCGCGCTCGGACTCGGCTACTGGTGGCTGGCGGCCCTCTACTACAGCAAGGGGGACATGGGCCGGGGCTCGGCCGCCATCGCCGCGATGAAACTCCTCTCGAGCCTGACCGCGCTCGGCTTCACCGGCGCGCTGGCCCGCTTCGTGCCCGTCGCCGGGAGGGCCACCGGTCGGCTGCTGGCCCGCGCCTACGGCGTCAACGCGCTCGCCTCGACGGCGATCACGCTGGTCTTTCTCGCCGGGCTGCCGCTCTGGGGGTCCCACTACGACTTCCTGCGCGGCTGGATGCGGGCGATCGGCTTCCTGGCCGCGGTGCTGGGCTGGTCCTGGCTGACCCTGCAGGACGGAGTGCTGATCGGGCTGCGGGCGGCGGTCTGGGTGCCGGTCGGCAACCTGTCCTTCTCCGTGGGCAAGGCCGTGCTGCTGGTGCTGCTGGCCGGGTCGATCCCGGCCACGGGCGTCTTCGTCTCCTGGGGCGCGGCGGTGGCCCTGTCCGTGGTGCCGATCGGGCTGCTGATCGTGCGTCGGCTGGTGCCCCGTCAGATCGCCGAGGCGGAGCCGGGCGCGACACCACCATCGGTCCGCCAGATCGGCCGGTTCCTGGCCGGTGACTACACCGGATCCGTGTTCAACCTGGTGGTCACCTATTTCGTGCCGGTGCTCGTCGCGGCCAGGGTCAGCGCGGACCAGAACGCGGTCTACTACATCATCAACACCATCGGCGGCACCCTCGACCTGCTCGCGGTCAACATGGCCGCCTCGCTCACCGTCGAGTCCGCCCGCCGTCCCGCCCTCCTTGGCGCGCATACGCGCGGCGCGCTGCTGCGCATGGCCTGGGTGACGCTGCCCTGCTTCGCCCTGCTGGGCCTGCTGGCGCCGCAGGTGCTCGACGTCTTCGGCACCGGCTATGCCGAGGCCGGGGCGCCGCTGCTGCGCTGGCTGGCCGCGGCGGGCTTCACCCGGGTCCTGATCGAGGTCTACTTCGGCACTCTGCGCGCGCGCACCCGCACCCGCCAGGTCGCCCTGCTCCAAGGGCTGATGTGCGGACTGGTGCTGGCACTGTCGCTGGTGCTGATGCCCCGGATGGGCATCGCGGGCGTCGGCGCGGCGGTGCTGGCCAGCCAGTCGGTGGTGGCACTGTGCGCGCTGCCCGGCCTGCTCAAGGTGCTGCGCGGCGTGGCCGACCCGACGCCGGCAGCGCAGCCCGCCCCGCCCGTCCCCGACGCCCCGACACTGCCCTGAGGACGCCCGTGACCGCACCTCCCGTCAGCCTCGACGCCGAGCCGGACCGGGCCGCCGGTGCGTCGCCACGCCGTCCGCGTCCGGCGACGGTCGCGCTCTGGGCCGCTGCCCTCGCCGCGCTCGTCGCCTATCTGGTGGGCATGGCGGGGGTGACCGGCGGCGACCTCGACCGCATGGGCGGGCTCGGCCTCGTCTCCGCGCTGCCGCCCGTGGCGTTGGCCGCGGCGATGGCGCTCGGCGCTCTGTTCTTCCTGGCGCTCAACGGCGCGGTCGACCGGCCGCGGCTCCAACTCTTCCTGTTGCTCGCCATCGTGCTCGCCCTGCACGGCGCGGCGGCGCTGGTCGAGCCGCTGCCGCGCTTCCCGACCGCCTGGCAGCACCTCGGCTTCGTCGACTACATCGAACGCACCGGGCACACCCTGCCGCTCTGGGACGCCCGCTTCAGCTGGCCCGGCTTCTTCGGGCTGGCGGCGCTGCTGCTGCGGGTGGGTGGGATCGACAACCCGCTGCCGGTGCTTCAGTGGAGCCAGGTCGGCTCGCAGCTCCTCTGCCTGGCCGCGCTGACCGTCCTGCTGCGTGCACTGGAGTTGCCACGGCGGGCCCGCTGGTGCGCGCTCTGGTTCTTCGTGGTGGCCTCCTGGGTCGGCCAGGACTATTTCTCCCCGCAGGCGTTCAGCTACGCGCTCTATCTCTGCTTCGTGGCGGTGTTGGTGAGCGTCTTCCGCCGGACCGGAGGACGCGCCGACGGGCCGGCCGAAGGTGACGGCAGCCGGGAGGGCAGCCCGCTCGAACGGGCGCTGCTGCTGGGCCTGTTGGTCGTGCTCTTCCTCGCGGCGGTCGCCGCACACCAGTTGACGCCGTTCGTGATGATCGCGGCCGTGGGCATGCTCTGGCTGACGCGGCGGACGACGCTGAGCTTCTGGTTCCCCGTGCTGTTGGCGGTGGTGGCGCTGGCGTGGATCAGCCTGGAGGCGGAGGGCTTCTGGTCCGGACACCTGAGCACGATCTTCGGCGGCATGGGGCAGTTGGGCGGCAACGTCAGCAGCGGCGTGGCCGGTCGGGTGAAGGGCGACCCGGCCCATCAAGCCGTCCTCTATCTGCGCGTGTTGCTGAGCGGGGGCTGGTTCGGGCTTGCGGTGTTGGGGTGGTGGCGCGGTCGGCGCGCCGGTCGCACGGCGGGGCGCGGGGACCGGGTGCTCCCGGTGCTGGCGCTCATGCCGTTCTTCACGCTGGGCATGCAGAGCTACGGCGGCGAGATCGCGCTGCGCGTCTTCCTCTTCGCGCTGCCGGGCGTGGCGGCGCTGGCGGCGCTCTTCTTCTACCCGGTGGAGGAGCGGAGACCGCGTCCGCCGTGGTGGACGGCCGCGCTGGTGACGGTCTGGGCGGTGGTCGCGGTCGCTGCGTTCGGGGTGGCTCGCTACGGCAACGAGCAGTTCGAGCGGGTCACCGGCGGCGAGGTCGCCGCGCTCGGCTGGGTCTACCAGCACGCCTCGCCGAGCGCGCGGGTGCTCTATCCCGGACCGGTCGGCAATCCGACCACCACGCCCGCCATCCCGTGGAACCAACGGGCGATGGACACCGTCGCGTACGTGGGCACCGCCGCTCCGCCCGACCCTGCGGCGGTGGACGCGTGGGAATCGGCGCTGCAGAAGGCGGGTCCGCAGAGCTATCTCGTCCTCACCCGCGCCGAGGGCGCTGACCTCACCGCCAACGACGGCTACCCCGCCGACTGGTACGCCCGCAGCCGGGCCTCACTGGACGCGGACCCTCGCCTCGTCGTCGTGGTCAGCACCCCGGACGCGGCGCTCTACCGGCTGGCGCGGGAGCCCGCCGGACGGGCCCCGCGCGACATCGGCGCGGGCCCGATCGGCCCGGTGCTGCGCTGGACCGGCTGGACCCTGGCCGAGGCCGGGCTGCTGGGCGTGCTGGTGCCGCTGCTGCTGTGGCACGAGGTGGTCCGGCTGCGGACTGGCGCGTGGGCCGGGCGTCGACGGTGGGCGTTCGGGGGACTGGCCGGAGCGCTGGTCTGCGGCTTCCTGCTGACGTTTGTGGAACGGTTCTTGACGCTGCGTTGAGTGGGGCAGCGCTGCGACTACCGGGCGAACCAGAGGATCTGGTACGGGCCGAGGCTCATCGATCGGCCGTCCACTGTGGTGCGAAGCGGCCCGCCCGTGGTGTTCACCGCCACCCCCTCGGCCGCCTGAGCGAGCACCCGCACGCGCGGGTCCGCCACCGCGACGGGCACCGGCGCCACCGAGGGCGGGAACCATCGTGCGAAGCCGCGCAGCAGTGCCAGCGGCGGCAGCGGCGCGCCCGACGCGCTCCACAGGCAGCCGGGGCAGTCGGCGGAATTCGTCTCCGGATTCCAGTAGAAGGCCGCGGACACACGGGCCTCGGCGAGCGCGATCATGCCGCTGGCGAGCACGGCGTCCCGATAGGGCTCGTTCCAGCCGGAGTTGGGCGGCTCCACGTACCACTCCGCCCACCACAGCGGCAGCGTCGTCCGGTCCCGCAGCCAGCGACTGACGGCGGTGAACTTCTCCGTCGCCGCGAACGGATCAGGGGCCGGGGCACCGTCCTTCGGCACCGTCGAGCCGTCGACCACGACGAAGTCGGCGCCCGCCTTGTGCTGCAGCCAGTAGTCGAAGGCGGTGACCACCCGCTGGTCCAGCGTGCCCCAGCGACCGCTCACCGCCGAGGCGTAGGTCTCCGAGCCGAGCGGGAAGCTGTCCATCGGGAGGTAGGGGCCGCCGACCGCGATCCCGGGGCTCACCGCCTTGATCGCCCGGTAGACCTCGTTGTAGAGCGCCGTGTACGCCGCCGCGTCCCACTGTCCGGAGCCGTTGTCGAAGAAGCCCTTGAACTCGTTCCACACGACGAAGTCGTGGACCTGCGGGTAGCGGCGCGCCACGGTCGCGGCGAGGGCGGCGAAGTCGGCGTAGTGATCGGCGGAGGGAGCCGTCTCCAGGCGCGACCAGTCGGTGCGGCCCACCGGACCGCCCTTCATCCAGTCGGGCGCGCAGCAGAGCGTGATCACCGGACGGCCGCCGCTCCGCGTGATCATCCGGATTCGCGAGTCGAGACGCGTGAAGTCGTAGACACCGGGTGAGGGCTCGGGGTTGTCCGCGCCCCAGCCCATCATGGCCTGGTCCTGGGCGAGCGGAGTCCGGGCCGACTGACTCTGGGCCGACTGACTCTGGGCGAGCAGCGCCTGGGCGGCCGCGTCCGCCGTCGGGTCGCCGTTGTCGGCGCTGTACTGGGTGTGGGTCAGGCCCCAACCGGGTGCGGTGTCCGCGGTGGTCGGGGAGGTCAGCAGGCCCTGCCCGCCGGCCGCGGAGCCGTCGCCCGACCGCAGCAGGGCCAGCAGGCAGCCCAGGGCCAGGAAGGCGGCAACGGCTACCGCCCCGTGGCGTCGGCGCTGTCCGGACCACGGGCGCGGCTCACGGGCGTGACCCCCCACGCCTTCCATGAAAGCACGCGGGAACGCCCGGCCGGGCCCGGAGTCGGACACCGGTCCCACCGGTCCGCAGCGCGCCCGATCAGTCGCGGATGTCGCCGTCGACGTAGACCCAGGCGCCGGCTTCGCGGCGGAAGCGGCTGTTCTCGTGCAGCGTGCCGGGCGTGCGGCCCTCGCGGTAGTGGGCGCGGAACTCGACCGTGCCCTCCGCGTGGAACGGGCCGCCCTCGGTGCTGCCGAGGATCTCCAGGCGCTCCCAGCGCAGCGCCGGGTCGAACTCGACGCGGGCGGGACGCGTCTCAGGGGCCCAGCTGCGCAGCAGGTACGCCTCGTCGTGCGTGGCGAACGCGGCGAAGCGCGAGCGCATCAGCTGCTCCGCCGTCCCGGCCTGGGCCGTGCCCGCGTGCAGGGGGCCGCAGCAGTCCGCGTAGGGGCGGGGACTACCGCAGGGGCAGGTGGCGGGCGGCGTGGGCTGCTGGGTGGTCTTGCGCGTCATGGTGGTCATTCTCGCGCGTGGCGCGCGGCGTGCTCGACCAGGCGGGCGGCGACGGACGGGGCCGCCGTCCAGTGCAGGTGGAGGTAGGAGGCGTGCAGGGACGGGGAGGTGAATCCCTCCGTGGTCAGCCGCCCGTCGTGGGTGCGCCAGCCCCAGGCGGGGGCGGGGCCGCTGCCCGGGGCGGTGACGGTGCGGTGGAACTCGTGGCCGGGAAGGCGCGTACCGGCCTGGGCGAGGGGGCTGTCGCTGAGCGCTACGGCCTCGCGGTAGCCGAGGGTGAGCCGCGGCGACATGCACGCCTCCGTGTCGAGGACCCCGCACATGGGCTGCCCGTCCAGCGCGCGGCAGAGGTAGAGCAGACCGGCGCACTCCGCCGAGATCGGTGCTCCGGACTGCGCGAGAGCGGTGATCTCGTCGCGGAGCGCCCGGTTCGCGGAGAGCTCGGCGGCGTAGACCTCGGGGAAGCCGCCGCCGATGACCAGCGCTGATGTTCCCTCGGGCAGCTTCTCGTCATGCAGTGGATCGAACGCCACGACCTCCGCCCCGGCGGCGGCCAGCAGCTCGGCGTTCTCCGCGTAGGAGAACGAGAACGCCGCTCCGCCCGCGAGCGCGACCACCGGCCGCGTCCCTGACGGGGCGTCCGAACCGAGAGCGGCGATCTCGTCGTGCGCGCTCCACGCGGGCTCGCTCAGGTCCGGAGCGCTGCGCGCCAGCGCCAGCACCGCGTCCAGGTCCACGCCCGCCGCGACCAGCTCGCCCATCTCGCGGACCGCCCGCAGTGCCTCCGCGTCCCGCTCGACCGCGGGCACCAGCCCCAGGTGCCGGCTCGGCGTCGCGACCGCATCGCTGCGCCGCAGCGCGCCGAGCACCGGCACGCCGCCGCCCTCCTCCAGCGCCTCCCGCAGCAGCAGCTCGTGCCGGTCGGAGGCGACCCGGTTCAGAATCACCCCGCCGATCCGCACCTGCGGATCCCAGGACGCGAATCCGTGCACGAGCGCGGCCACCGACCGGCTCTGCGAGGACGCGTCCACCACCAGCACCACCGGTGCCCGCAGCAGCTTCGCCACGTGCGCCGTCGAGGCCAGCTCGCCGCGCTGCGCCGCGCCGTCGAACAGGCCCATCACGCCCTCGACCACCGCCACGTCCGCGCCTTCCGCGGCATGGCGGAACAGCGGCGCGATCCGCTCCTGCCCGCTCATGAACGCGTCGAGATTGCGGCCGGGTCGCCCCGTCGCCAGCGCGTGGTAGCCGGGGTCGATGTAGTCCGGGCCGACCTTGTGCGGCGAGACCCGCAGCCCGCGCGCGGTCAGCGCCGCCATCAGGCCGGTGGCCACCGTCGTCTTGCCCGTGCCCGAGGCGGGCGCGGCCAGCACGACGCGCGGCACGGCTACCACTCGATGCCCCGCTGCCCCTTGCGGCCCGCGTCCATCGGGTGCTTGACCTTGGTCATCTCCGTCACCAGGTCCGCCGCAGCCACCAGCTTCTCGGGCGCGTACCGGCCGGTGATCACGACATGCTGTGAGCCAGGACGCTCGGCGAGGACCGACAGCACCTCGTCCACGTCGATCCAGCCCCAGTGCATCGGGTAGGTGAACTCGTCCAGCACGTAGAAGCGGTAGGTCTCGGCGGCCAGGTCGCGCTTGACCTGCTCCCAGCCCTCGCGCGCCGCGTCCTCGCTCTCGGCGATCTCGCGCTGCACCCAGGACCAGCCCTCGCCCATCTTGTGCCAGGCGACCGTCCCGCCCTCGTCGCTCGCGCCGAGCACCTTGAGCGCGTGCTCCTCGCCGACCTTCCACTTGGCGGACTTGACGAACTGGAACACCCCGATCGGCCAGCCCTGGTTCCAGGCGCGCAGCGCCATCCCGAACGCGGCCGTGGATTTGCCCTTCCCGGGGCCGGTGTGGACCGCGAGCACGGGCTGGGTGCGGCGCTGACGCGTGGTCAGGCCGTCGTCGGGAACGCTGGTCGGCTGTCCCTGGGGCATGGCTAGGCCGCCTCTTTCTGCATCGTCCTCACGAGGGAGGTCATGGTGTCCGCGCGGAGTTCGTCCAGCTTCACGGCCGGGGCCGAAAGGTGTGTGGCCAGCTCGGCCGCGAGCCCGAGGCGCACCGGACCGCTCTCGCAGTCCACCACGACACTCGCCGTCCCGGCCGCAGCCAGCAGCCCGGCGGCGCGCCGCGCCTCGTCCAGCGCCGTGCGCGCTCCCGTCGCCCGTCCGTCCGTCACCAGCACGACCAGGGGCCGCCGCATCGGGTCGCGCAGCCGCTCGACGCGCAGCGTCTCGTGTGCGCGCAGCAGCCCGGCCGCGAGGGGCGTCCGCCCGCCCGTGGGCAGCAGCTCCAGCCGTGCCGCGCCCGCCTCGACCGAGGAGGTCGGCGGCAGCACCAGCTCGGCGCCGCTGCCCCGGAAGGAGATCATCCCGATCTTGTCCCGGCGCTGGTAGGCGTCCATCAGCAGCGACAGCACCGCGCCCTTGACCGCCGACATCCGCTGCCGCGCCGCCATCGAGCCCGAGGCGTCCACGACGAAGAGGACGAGGTTGCCCTCGCGCCCCTCTCGCACCTGCTGCCGGAAGTCGTCCTTGCGCAACACCAAGGCCCGCCCGCTGCGCCCACGCGCGAGCTGGTGCGGCGCGGCGGCCTGCACGGTGGCGGCCAGGTGCAGCCGCTGGAGCGCGCCGTTGGGGCGGGCGGAGCGGATCGTGTGCCCGCTGTCGGTCTCCGCGCGCGAGCGGCGGCCCTGGACGCCCTGCCCGGTGCCGGGGACCTTGAACAGCCGCGTCCGGTAGGGCTGGTCGGCCGCGACCGGCGCGACCTCACGCGGCGCGGGCGCGCTCGCGGACTGCGGTGCGGGGGAGTCCGACGGTGTGTCAGCCGGGGTCGGCTCGCTGTCCGTCGCCGAGGGCAGCTCGGATTCGCCCGGCCCGTCCTGGCCGCCGCCCCCTCCGCCGTTGTCCGGACCGCTGTCGTCCGGACCGCTGTCGTCGGGGCCGTCCCCGTCTGGGTCGCCGTCCGGATCCGACTCCGACTCCGGCTCTTGGCCCGCGTGCTGCTGGAGCGTCTCGTCCAGCCTCTCCTCGTCCAGGCCAGGCGCGTCGAAGGGGTTGCGCCGCCGCCGGTGCGGCAGCGCGAGCTGCGCGGCGATCCGCACGTCCTCCGCCAGCACCTGCGTCCGCCCGTCCCACGCCGCCAGCGCGACCGCCGTCCGCGCCATCACGATGTCCGCGCGCAGCCCATCCACCTCGAACGCCGCACAGACCGCGGTGATCTGACGCAGCGCCGCATCGCCCAGCACGACCTGCGGCAGCAGCGCCCGCGCGGCGACGATCCGCGCGGCCAGCGCCCGCTCCTCGTCCTGCCAGCGCGCGGCGAAGCCGTCCGGATCGGCATCGTAGGCGAGCCGCCGCCGCACGACCTCCGCCCGCTGTTCCGGCTCGCGCGTCGCCGCGATCTCGACGGTCAGCCCGAAGCGGTCAAGGAGCTGCGGCCGCAGTTCGCCCTCCTCCGGGTTCATGGTCCCGACCAGCAGGAACCGCGCCGCGTGCCGCACGGACACGCCCTCGCGCTCCACGTACGACCGGCCCATCGCGGCCGCGTCGAGCAGCAGGTCGACCAGGTGGTCATGGAGGAGGTTCACCTCGTCGATGTAGAGCACGCCCCGGTGCGCGGCCGCGAGCAGCCCCGGCTCGTACGCCTTCACGCCCTCCGCGAGCGCGCGCTCCAGGTCCAGCGAGCCGACGATCCGGTCCTCGCTCACGCCGACCGGCAGCTCCACCAGCGAAGTGGCGCGCCGCGTCGCCGCCGCGTCGGCGGCGTGCGGGCCGTCGGGGCATTGCGGGTCCGGCGCGGCCGGGTCGCAGCCGAAGCGGCAACCGGCCACGACGCCGATCGCGGGCAGCAGCCCGGCCAGTGCCCGGACCATGGTCGACTTGGCGGTGCCCTTCTCGCCGCGCACCAGCACCCCGCCGACCTGCGGCGAGACGGCGTTCAGCAGCAGCGCGAGCCGCAGGTCGTCCATGCCCACGACCGCCGTGAAGGGGTAGCGGGCCTCTTCGGCGATGGCGATCGCGGTCACTGGTCGTCCCCTTCGAGGTCGCCTTCGAGCTCCAGATAGGTGGCGCGCAGCTGGTCCAGGGTGTCCTGGTCCGGCTCGGCCCAGAGCTTGCGGTCCGCCGCCTCCAGCAGGCGTTCGGTGATGCCGCGCAGCGCCCAGGGGTTGGACTTCCTCATGAACTCCTGGTTGGTCGGGTCGAAGACGTACTCCGCCGCCAGCTTCTCGTACATCCAGTCGTCGACCACGCCCGCCGTCGCGTCGTAGCCGAAGAGATAGTCGACCGTCGCGGCCATCTCGAACGCGCCCTTGTAGCCGTGCCGGCGCATTGCCGCCATCCAGCGCGGGTTGACCACGCGGGCCCGGAAGACGCGGTGCGTCTCCTCACCCAGCGTGCGCGTCTTGATCTGGCTCGGCACGGCGCTGTCGCCGACGTACGCCGCAGGGGACTCACCCGTCAGGTGGCGCACCATCGCCACCATGCCGCCGTGGTACTGGAAGTAGTCGTCCGCGTCGACCAGGTCGTGCTCGCGGGTGTCGACGTTCTTCGCCGCCACGGAGATCCGGCGGAACGCCTGCTCCATGTCCCCGCGCGCCGCGCGCCCGTCCAGACCCCGGCCGTAGGCGTAGCCGCCCCAGACCGCGTAGACCTCGGCCAGGTCGGCGTCCGAACGCCAGTTGCGCGCGTCGATCAGAGGCAGCAGGCCGGCACCGTACGCGCCAGGCTTCGAGCCGAAGATGCGGGCCGTCGCCCTACGCCGGTCGCCGTGCTCGGCGGCGTCCGCGTCGACGTGGGCGCGGACGTAGTTGGCGTCGGCCGGCTCGTCCAGGGCGGCCACCGCCTGCACCGCGTCGTCCAGCAGCGCGACGACGTGCGGGAAGGCGTCGCGGAAGAAGCCGGAAATGCGGACGGTCACGTCGATGCGCGGACGGCCGAGTTCTCCCGTCGGCACGATCTCGAAGCCGGTGACGCGGCGCGAGGCGTCGTCCCAGACCGGGCGGCAGCCGAGCAGGGCCAGGATCTCGGCGATGTCGTCGCCCTGCGTGCGCATGCACGACGTCCCCCAGACCGTCAGACCCACGGACTTCGGGTACGCGCCGGTGTCCTGGAGGTAGCGGTCGACGAGCGAGTCCGCGAGCGCCTGCCCGACCTCCCAACTCAGGCGCGACGGAATGGCCTTCGGGTCGACCGAGTAGAAGTTACGGCCGGTCGGCAGCACGTTGACCAGCCCGCGCGTCGGCGAACCCGACGGCCCGGCCGGGACGTAGCCGCCGCGCAGCGCGCGCAGGATGTGGTCCAACTCGTCGGTGGTGCGGGCCAGTCGGGGCACAACCTCCTCGGCCGCGAACTCCAGTACCGCGACAGCGGATTCGAGCCGCTCCCCGCCCAGCACCTCGGCGACGAGCTCGCCCGCAGCGTCGACCGCCCAGTCGCGTGCCTCCATGCCCTCGGCGAGCCGACGGCAGAGCTGCTCCAGCAGGTCCACCGCGTCCGCGCCGGTGCGTGCCGGGCCGTCCACGAGTGCGCGCAGCGCGTCCGGCACGGCTGCCAGGGCGCCCGGCTCGGCGAGCAAATCCCGCTCCACCAGCCCGAAGTGCGCCGCCAGCGCGGCCCGCAGGCCAGGCAGCGCGTCGGCCTTGCCGCCCCAGATCTGCGCCGAACGCAGCACCGCGAGCACCAGGTTGACCCGCGCCTCGTCGACGGGCCCGCCGCCCAGGATGTGCAGGCCGTCGCGGATCTGCACGTCCTTGATCTCGCACAGGTAGCCGTCGATGTGCATGACGAACGAGTCGAACGCCTCGTCGTCAGGCTGCTCGTCCACGTGCAGGTCGTGGTGCAGCTCGGCCGCCTTGACCAGCGTCCAGATCTGCGCGCGGACGGCCGGGGCCTTCGTCGGGTCCAGATCGCTGACGAGCGCGTACTCGTCCAGCAGCTGCTCCAGCTTGGCCAGGTCGCCGTAGGTGTCGGCACGCGCCATGGGCGGGACCAGGTGGTCCACGATGGTGGCGTGGCCGCGCCGCTTGGCCTGGGTGCCCTCGCCGGGGTCGTTCACGATGAACGGGTAGATCAGCGGCAGCTCGCCCAGCACCGCGTCCGGCGCGCAGCCGCGCGAGAGCCCGAGGCCCTTGCCCGGCAGCCACTCCATCGTGCCGTGCTTGCCGAGGTGGACCACGGCGTCGGCGCCGAATGAATTTTCCAGCCAGCGGTAGGCGGCCAGGTAGTGGTGCGAGGGCGGGAGGTCCGGGTCGTGGTAGATCGCGATCGGGTTCTCGCCGAAGCCGCGCGGCGGTTGGATCATCAACACGACGTTGCCGAACGCCAGCGAGGCCAGCACGATCTCGTCGCCGTCGACGTAGAGCTGACCGGGGGCCTCGCCCCAGTGCTCGCGCACGCCCTCGCGCAGCCCCGGCTCCAGCGCGTCGAACCACTGCTGGTAGTCCTTGAGCGGCACGCGCGCGGGAGCGGCCCGCAACTGCTCCTCGGTCAGCCACTCCACGTCGTGGCCGCCGGCGGCGATCAGGCGGTGGATCAGCTCGTCGCCGTTGTCGGGGTAGCCGTCGACGGCGTAGCCGGCGTTGCGCAGCGCGTCGAGCAGACGCACCGCCGAGGCCGGGGTGTCCAGGCCGACCGCGTTGCCCACGCGTGAGTGTTTGGTCGGATAGGCGGTGAAAACGATCGCAAGCTTCTTCTGATCGTTCGGCTTGTGGCGCAGCGCCGCGTGCCGGAGCGCGATCCCGGCCACGCGCCCCGCTCGCTCCTCGTCGCCGACGTAGACGGGGATGCCGTCCGCGCCGATCTCCTTGAACGAGAACGGCACGGAGATGATCCGGCCGTCGAACTCCGGGATCGCCACCTGCATCGCCGCGTCCATCGGCGAGAGCGCGGCGTCGGACTCGTCCCAGGCGGCGCGCGAGGAGGTCAGGCAGAGGCCCTGGATGACCGGGATGTCCAGCTCGGCGAGCGCGCCGATGTCCCAGCTCTCCTCCTCGCCGCCCGCCGACGCCTCGGCGGCCACCGTCCCGCCCGCCGCCAGCACCGTCGCCACGACCGCGTCACAACGCCCGAGCAGCTCGAAGAGCCCGGCGTCCGCGCCGCGCAGCGAACCGCAGAAGATCGGCAGCGCGTTGCCGCCCTTCGCCTCGATCGCCGCGCACAGCGTGTCCACGAAGGCGGTGTTCCCGGAGAGCTCGTGCGCCCGGTAGAAGAGCACGCCCACCGTCGGTTGTCCGTGCCGCAGTTCAGCGTCCCCCCGAACGCCGAACTGCGGCATGGCCTGCGGGGCCGCGAAGCTCTCGCCGGTCAGCAGCACCGTGTCGGAGAGGAACCGGGCCAGCTCGGCGAGGTTGGCCGGGCCGCCCTCGACCAGGTAGCGCAGCGCTTCCGCGACCACACCGGCCGGCGCGGTCGACATCCCCATCAGCTCGGCGTCCGGCACGGCCTCGCCGCCCAGCAGCACCGTCGGCAGCCCGGACGCGGCGATCGCCGCGAGCCCGTCCTCCCAGGCGCGCCGCCCGCCGAGCAGGCGCACGACGACCACGTCCGCGCCCGCGAGCAGGCCGGGGAGCTCCTCGGTGACATCGGTTCTGGTCGGGTTGCCGATCAGATAGTCCGCGCCCGAGGCGCGGGCGGCGAGCAGGTCCGTGTCTGCGGTCGACAGGAGCAGGACCTTCGTACCCGCCTCTGTCGTCCGCTGCTGGTCCCGGTCCTGGTCCACCCGGTCAACTCCCTTGGTCGTCTTGCTTGATGGTGCGAAATGAAGGTGGTCGGTCACGGCGCGCCCGGCGGCACGAAGGGCAGGTCGCGCGGGGCGCCGCCCTCGATCAGCCGCCACAGGGCGTCGGTGTCCGCGTGCTGCTCGATCAGGTCGCCGAGCCGGTCCAGCCGCTCCTCGCGGGCGGCGGAGAAGCAGGTGTCGGGCGAGGGGACGAAGTCCCGTCCGCTCACCGCCGCGACCTCGCGCAGGAAGGCGCGGCGGAAGCCGTCGTTCTCCAGCGCGCCGTGCCAGGTCGTGCCCCAGACCGCGCCCTCGCGGCAGCCGTCGAGCCACGGCTCGCCGCCGTCGACGGTCGCGACGCCGTGGTGGATCTCGTAGCCGTGCACGGTCTCGCCGTAGGCGGTGCCGATCGGCCGGGCCAGCGTCTTCTCCTTGGCGAAGCGGATCCGCACCGGCAGCAGCCCCAGCCCCGGGACGTCCCCGGCCCGAGACTCGACCTCGTCGGTGATGGTCCGGGCCAGCATCTGGTACCCGCCGCAGACGCCGAGGGTCGGCAGTCCGCGCTCGGCGCGGGCACGCAGCGGGGCCTCCAGGCCGCGCTCGCGCAACCAGGCCAGGTCCGCCACGGTGGCCCGGGTGCCGGGCAGCACGACCAGGTCGGCGTCGGCCAGCTCCTCCGGGCGCGTCACCCAGCGCACCAGCACGCCGGGCTCCTGGGCGAGCGCGTCGATGTCGGTGAAGTTCGACAGGCGCGGCAGGCGGACGACCGAGACGCGCAGCACGTCCGAGCCGAGCGGCGGACCCGCGTCGCCGCGCGCGAGGACGCTGGCGAGATCGAGCGAGTCCTCCGCGTCCAGCCAGAGTCCCGGCAGCATCGGCAGCACGCCCAGCGACGGACGGTGTGTCAGCCGGTACAGCATGTCCAGTCCAGGCTGGAGCAGCCGCACGTCGCCACGGAACTTGTTGACGATCCACCCGCCGATGTGCGCCTGGTCCTCGGCGGAGAGCAGGGCCAGCGTCCCGAACATGGAGGCGAAGACGCCGCCCCGGTCGATGTCGCCGACCACCACGACCGGCAGGTCGGCGGCGACGGCGAGGCCCATGTTGGCGATGTCCCGGTCCCGCAGGTTGATCTCCGCGGGGGAGCCGGCGCCCTCGCAGATCACGACGTCGTGGCTGCTGCGCAGCTCGGCCAGGCAGTCGAGGGCGATCCGCAGCAGCGCGGGCTTGCGCTCGCGGTAGTCGAGCGCGCCGACCTCGGCGACCGGCTTGCCCAGCACCACGACCTGGCTGCGGCCGTCCGCGCCCGGCTTGAGCAGCACCGGGTTCATCGCCGCCGCGGGCTCGACGCCCGCGGCTGCTGCCTGCATGGCCTGCGCGCGGCCGATCTCGGCGCCGTCGAGGGTCACGAAGGAGTTCAGCGACATGTTCTGCGCCTTGAACGGCGCGACCTTGACGCCCTGTCGGGCCAGCCACCGGCAGATCCCTGCGGTCACCACGCTCTTGCCCGCGTCCGAGGTCGTCCCGGCGACCAGCAGTGCGCCTGTTGCGGCGTTCATCCGCGCGTCCCCCTCATCCATGCCACCGTCACCGTCGCCACCAGCGCGAGCGCGCCGACCCGGCGCGACAGCCGGCACGCGCGCTCCACGTCCGCGACCGCGACCGGCCGCAGTCCGGCACCGAGCACCGGACGGTGCTCCACCCTGTCCCCGTAGCTGAGCGTGCCCCCGAGCCGGACGCCCAACGCCCCTGCGAACGCCGCCTCCGCGTGCCCGGCGTTCGGGCTCGGGTGCGCGCCCGCGTCCCGGCGCCAGACGCGCCAGGTGCGCCCCCGATCCTCGCTGGCAGCGACGGTGAGCAGCGCGGTCAGCCGCGCGCCGGGCCAGCCGGCGACGTCGTCCAGCCGCGCCGAGGCCCAGCCGAAGCGCAGCAGCCGCGGCGAGCGGTGGCCGACCATCGCGTCCAGGGTGTTGACGGCCCGAAAGGCGAGCAGCCCCGGCGCGCCCGCGAGCGCGCCCCAGACGAGCGCGTTGACGACGGCGTCCGCGGTGTTCTCGCCGACCGATTCGACCACAGCGCGAGCGATTTCGCTCTCACTGAGCGAACGCGGATCACGACCGCACAGATGCGGCAAACGCTCACGCGCCGCGTCGATGTCGCCGCGCTCCAGCGCACGCCCGATCACGCGCGCCTCCCGCACCAGCGACGCGCCCCCGAGCACGGCCCACGCGGACGCGGCGGCGAGGGCTGCCTGCCCGGCGGGGGAGCGGCGTGCGGCGCGCTGCGCGAGAACTGCCCCTGCGGTGACGGTGCCGACGGCGACGAGCGTGTACGCGGCCCCGGCGCCCCGGTGGTCCCGGTAGAGCCGGCGCTCCAGCGCGGCGGCGAAGCGCCCGAAGCCCGCTACGGGATGACCACGTCGGGGATCGCCGAATACGGCGTCGGCGGCGTAGCCCACCGCGGCCCCGAACGCGAAGGCGCTGCTGCACACCGGTGCGTGTCCTCACTCAGGGTCCGCGCCCTGGATCGACGAACCGGAGGCGAGAGTCTCCTGGCTTCCGGATCGACACACCTGCGGGCCTTCCAGCGGCGTTTCGCTGCCGTGGCCGTCGTTCGCAGGTGCTCCCCGGTGACAGTGGCGGGACCGCGCCGGATTCGCACCGGCTTCCTCTGCTTGCCTCCGTTTGGCGTAAAGATCCCACCATGTCGCCGGAGGCAGCGTCAACCGGCGACTCCGGCGGCGAGGGTGGCGATGGTCACGGACGTTGCTGCTTCAGCAGCTCCACGGTCTTCTGCACCACCTGATCGGCGGGGCTGACGGGAGGACGGAGGACGTGGTCCTCGAACCAGGAGAGACCAAGGATGACGATCAGTCCCAGCGGGGCGACAAGCAGGCACAGGAGGACAGACATGGGCACCCCAAGGTGTCGAATGCTGCGGCCTGGACGGACCCCGATCCGTCCTTCCACAAGCGTCCGACACACCTGACACTTCCGCACGTCGAGCCGCGCTCAGCTTCTCGGCAGGGCCTCAGCCAGGCAACGCCTCAGGGGCGCGAGGAACTGCGCGACAAGCCACCCCGCGTGGTGAGTCCCCGAGCGAGCAGGGCCATCCGCACAGGGTGGTTGTTCGCGCAGTTCCTCGCGCCCCTAGTGTGCTGCAACCTCGGGTGGTGCCTTCAGTGACGGCCGGAGATCACGTCGGCGACGCGTGCCACGGGTGAGGTGCTCGCGCGGCCGGAAAGCTCCTGCCGATCGGCAAAGTGGTACGCCGCGTACATCCCGTGGACGCCGATCCAGCGGAAGGGTTCCGGCTCCCAGCGGCGCACCCTGTGGTTGACCCACGGCAGGTCCGTCAGCTGCGAGGACTCGCCCAGCACCAGGTCACGCAGCGTCCGCGCGGCCAGGTTCGTCGTGGTCACGCCGCTGCCCACGTAGCCGCCGGCCCAGCCCAGGCCCGACGCGCGGTCCAGGGCCACCGTCGAGCACCAGTCGCGCGGCACGCCCAGCACACCCGACCAGGCGTGGTCCACGGTCACGCCCCGCGCCGCCGGGAAGAACCGGGTCAGGATCTCCGTCAGCTGCTCGATCGTCTTCGCCGCCGTCGAGCCGTCGTTGTCCGTCCGTGAGCCGAAGCGGTACGGCACGCCGCGCCCGCCCAGCGCGATCCGGTCGTCCGCCGTCCGCTGCGCGTACATGTACGCGTGCGCGAAGTCGCCCAGCGTTTCGCGGCCTTCCCAGCCGACGGAGTCCCAGAACGAGGCCGGCAACGGTGCGGTGACGATCATCGAGGAGTTCATCGGCAGCCACGAGCGCTTCTCGCCGCGCAGGTTCGCCGTGAAGCCCTCCGTGCAGCGCAGCACGTACCGCGCCGAGACGGTCCCGTGCGGGGTGACCGCGCGCGCCGGGGCGGTGCCCGTCGCCGGGAGGATCTCGGTCACCGTCGTCTGCTCGTAGATCTCCACGCCCAGCCGCTCTGCGGCCTCCGCGAGCCCGCGGACCAGCTTCGCGGGCTGGATCCGCGCGCCGTGCGGGGTCCAACTGCCGCCCAGCACACCGGAGACGGCGATCCGCGCCGACGCCTCGGCGGCGGTCAGCCGCTGGACCTCCTTCTCGCCGTAGGCGTGCTCGCCCGCGACGAAGGCGTCCAGCCGCTCGACCTGCGCGGGGGTGTAGGCGACCTCCAGCACGCCGCCCTTGACCTGGTCGGCCTCGATGTCCTCGGCGGCGCAGACGCGCAGCACCTCGTCCACCGAGTCGTTCATCGCCTGCTGCATCGCGACCGCGCGCGCCTTGCCGTAGTGCTTGGCGAAGACGCCGCGCCCGGCGAAGCCGTTGTAGAGCCAGCCGCCGTTGCGGCCGGAGGCGCCGTAGCCGCAGAAGCGCTGCTCAAGCACCGCGATGCGCAGCGAAGGGTCCGCCTGCTTGAGGTAGTAGGCCGTCCACAGCCCCGTGTAGCCGCCGCCGACGACGGCGACGTCGACCTCCGTCGAACCGTCGAGTGGTGAGCGGGGGTCGGGGAGGCCGATGGCGGAGTACCAGAACGAGACACCGCCGTTGGCGGTGGCGGACGTGCCCACAGGAGACCTGCTTCCATGCTCGGACGTGCTCGGTGCGGGCACGCTATCCGCGGCCGGGAGCTGCGGCAATGCACACAGTGTCAGGCCGCGACCCCGATTTCCGGACACTTCGTCGACTCCCGGCGCCACATGCGTCCCGTTCGGCCGCGCACCGGTGGCGGCGGGCTGCAGCGGGTACTTGCATGGAGAGAACGTAGGACCGAGCAGGGGAGCGACATGCGTTGGGGCAAGGCAGCCGCCGTGGCCACCGTCTCCGCCGTAGGCGCGGGGGCGGTCGTGCTGGTGGCGGGGCGGGTGGTCTCCGAGATCTCGATCCGGTCCGGCGGAGCCGCTCCCGCTTCGGTCGGCGGGCTCAGGGTCCACTCCGTCGCACCGGGACTGGTCGAACTGACCCGCGCCCCGGAGACCCAGCGGCCCGGCCGCTGGGCGCTGGAGTGGGGGACGGACGGCCACGTCGTGGTCGGCGACGTCGTCTCCACGACCGCGCAGACCGTCGTCAGGGTCGTCGAGCCCGGCGGCTCCGCGCCGCCCGCGCCCGGGGAGACGGTGGTGCTCACGCCATGGGTCCTGCGCGGCGACCCGAAGTCGGCGCTCGGGCTCGACTACTCCGAGACGACGGTGCGCGGCGAGCTCGGCCCTATGCCCGCGTGGTACGTCTCCGGTCTACGCGACCCGTGGGTCATCGCGGTGCACGGCGCGGGCGCGGACCGCGGCCAGGTGCTGCCGCTGTTGCCGGTCTTCCAGCACTTCAAGATGCCGGTGCTGAGCGTCAGCTACCGCAACGACGCGGGCGCGCCGCCCTCGCCGGACGGGATCGGCCACTTCGGCGAGACCGAGTGGCGTGACGTGGAGGCGGCGATCCGGCTGGCCGTGGACTCCGGCGCGAGCCGCGTGCTGCTCTACGGCTGGGGCATCGGCGCGACGATGGCCCTGCAGGCGGCGGAGCGGTCCGCGTGGCGGGAGACGGTTCGGGGGCTGGTGCTGGACTCGCCGGTCCTGGACTGGCGCGCCACGGTCCGCCGCCAGGCGACCCGCCGCGGCGTCCCGCAGGCCCTCGCCGAGCTCGGGATGCGCGCGGCGGAGGGCCGCGCGGGCGTCGACACGGCGGCCTTCGACCAGCTGGCCTCGGGCGACGGCCTCTCCGTCCCGACGCTCCTGCTGCACAGCCCGGACGACACGGTGGCTCCGATCGCCCCGGTCCGCGGGCTGGCTTCCCGTCGGGACGACCTCGTCCTCTTCAGGGAGTTCCCGGGCACGGAGCACGAGGCGTTGTGGAACGCCGACCCCCACGGCTACGAAGACCTCCTCCGGAGGTTCCTGACACCTTTGCTTTGAAGGCGCAAGGCCCCTGCAGACGAGGAAGTTGCACCACCTCCAGGGGCGCGAGGAACTGCGCGACAAGCCACCCACGTAGCTGGTAGGCCGAACGGTCAGGGCCATCCGCACAGGGTGGTGTCTCGCGCAGTTCCTCGCGCCCCTGGAGGGTGCAACCACGGGCGGGAGGGCACCTTGCCGCTGTGACCTCTCGCGCCCACGCGGCGGAGCCGCAATTCGGCCGAGTCCCGCGCCCCTGGGCAGTGCAACCTCGTCTCATCAGTTACCTCACGGCACAGCTGACCTGCGCCACGCCTGAGGATGTGACAAGTTGCCGTATGACGGGGAAGACTGCACCGCGTGACGTCCCGGAATCCGCGCGACCGTGATGCCCCTGCCGCCCCTGCTGCCCGCGTGTCCAGGCTGCCCCGTCCCAAGGGACAGCCGCGCCGCACGCCCCCCGCCGACCTGCCCGGGTTGGGTCGCCTCGCCCCGCCGGCGAGGCGCCTGCTCGCGGACGCGGTGCGGATCGCCCGCTGGGCGGGCGAGCTGCCGGCCGTGGACCGCCGGGGCGACCTTCTGCCCGCCGACGCCGAAGCCGCCGCCAAGGCCCTCGCGCTGACCTTCGACCAGGCCGTCGCGGCGTGGGAGCGGGCCAGGCTGACCGGCCTGATCGAGCTGCGCGGCGGCGGCGCGGGCCCCGGCTGGCGGCTGCACGCCTGGGAGCACGACGACGAGGCGGTGCTGCGCGGCTGGGCGGCGCTCTTCGACGCCTGGACGCTGCTGGTCTCCGTGCCCGACCGCGCGCTGACCCAGCTCGCCGGGCAGGCGGTGGACCACGCGCCGCAGCTCCTCTCCTTCCTGCACCTCGTGGCCGGTCCCGTCGCCGAGCCTGAGCTGCTGGAGCTGCTGCGTCGCGGCATGGAGGAGCAGTGGCACGCCGGCCTGCACCCGACCCTCGGCTCGCCGGTCCCGCACGCGGCGCTCGCCGTCTCCGCCGTCCGCGCCGACGCGCGGGACGCCCGCGCGGACGCCGCGCTGCCGCCGACCCCGGCCGAGATCGCGGCCGTGCTGCGCTGGATGCTGGACGGCTTCGCCGCCGTCGGCGCCCTGGTCCGCAGACCCGCAGCCGACGACGGCACGGCAGACGGCGCAGCCGGCGAGGAGTCCGTCGAGCTGACGCCGCTGGGCCACTGGGCCGTGCGCGCCAAGCTGGAGGAGATCTGCACCGTCGCGCAGACCGCCGCCGGGCACATCGAACAGTCCGCCTTCGAACTGCTGGCCGCCTGCGCCGGCTACTCGCCGGGACCGGCCCGCGCCGAGTACCGCGCCTGGCTGGCCGCCCGTCAGGTGGATCGCGCCGTCACCGACCTGCTCGACGTCGCCCGCGGCGAGGACGCCCTGCTGCGCGGTCTCGCCTTCGAGGCGCTGCGCGTCGCCGGGCATCCGGCGGAGCCCGCCGTGCGGCACGTCCTGGACGAGCCCATGCTGCGCCCCTACGCCCTGCTCTGGCTCGCCGAGCAGAGCGACGAGGGCGTTCTCCCCGCGGACGTGCTGGACCGGCAGGACGCCGCCTGGCTCTGGGTGGACACCGGTGCGGCCGTGCTGGAGCACGGCGACACCGGGATGCTGGTCCGCCACGTCCAGGGCGCGGCCGACGGCGACCCCGCGCGCCTCTTCGCCCTGGCCCGCCAGGTCGGCCACCCGCGTGCCGGGCATGTCCTGGCAGCCGTGGCGTCCGCGCACCCCGATCCTGGAGTGGCGCGCGCCGCCCGGCGCAGCGCGTTCAGCGTGCACGACGGCGGAGCCTGACGGCCCGCCGACAGTCGCAACAGCCGAGGACCCACGAGGGAGGTCCGGTGGACGAGCAGGAGCCGCAGGCGCGGGACGAGGCCCGCGCCGAGGCGCGGCTCACGGCCGCCCGGCTGAGCGGCGAGGGTGTCGTGGCCGTCGCGCTGACCTGGGTGGACAACGCCGGGATCGCCCGCGTCAAGGGCGTCCCGCTGCGCCGCCTGGCGGAGGCCGCGGTCGAGGGGATCGGCATGTCGCCGGTCTTCGACGTGTTCCTGGTCGACGACGCGATCACCACCAGCCGCTACCTCGGCGGTCCCGACGGCGACCTGCGGCTCTTCCCCGCGCTGGACCGCGCGGTGCCGCTCGCCGCGCAGCCGGGCTGGGCCTTCGCCCCGGCGGATCGCTTCCGGCAGGACGGCGAGCCGCACGCGGCCTGCCAGCGGCACTTCGCCAAGTCGATGGCCGAGCGGGCGGCGGCGCGCGGGATCACCTTCCGCGCCGCCTTCGAGACCGAGTGGATCGTGCAGCGCGCCGAGGACGGCAGCTATCCCAGCCAGGGCCCCGCCTACGGCCTGCAGCGGCTCACCGACCTCTCCGACTACCTTCGGGACCTGCTGCTCGCCCTGGAGGCCCAGGGCCTGACGGTGCAGCAGCTGCACCCCGAGTACGCGCCCGGCCAGTTCGAGGTGTCCGTCGCGGCGACGGACCCGGTGGCCGCCGCCGACGACGCGGTCCTCGTCCGCGCCACGGTCCGCGCCGTCTCCGCCCAGCACGGCCTGCGGGCCTCCTTCGCCCCCGCTTTCGAGCCCGGCGGCGTCGGCAACGGCGGCCACCTGCACCTCAGCGCCTGGCGCGAGGGGCGCAACCTGCTGGCCGATCCGGGGCACGCCGCGTCCGGTGAACCGTGGCGTGACGTCCGGGCGGGGGAGCAGGGGTCGGCCGCCGGCGGGTCCGCGCACGGGGTCCCCGCGGCCGCAGCAGGTCACCGCGGCGCACCCCAGGCGGTGAATCCGGGCGACCCCGACGGCGAGGCGTTCCTGGCCGGCGTCCTCGCCGAGCTGCCCGCGCTGCTGGCGCTCGGCGCGCCCGGCGTCGCCAGCTACCTGCGGCTGGTGCCCTCCCGCTGGGCGGGGGCGTACCAGTGCTGGGGCGTGGAGAACCGTGAGGCCGCGCTGCGGCTGATCCAGGGCCCCGACGCGGCGGCCAACGTCGAGGTCAAGTGCTTCGACCAGGCCGCCAACCCCTACCTCGCCGTCGGCGGCGTCATCGCGGCGGGTCTGGCGGGCATCGACGCGAAGGCCCGGCTCCCCGAGCCGGTCCAGGGCGACCCGGCCCAGCTGCCGCCGTCGCGTCAGCCCCGCCGCCTGCCGACCGACCTCGACCAGGCGCTCACTGCCTTCCGTGGCTCCACGGTGCTGCGCGACGCGCTCGGCGACGTGCTCTTCGAGGCCGTCGCCGCTGTCCGTGCGGCGGAGCAGGCCACGCTGGGCGGAAGGTCCGCCGAGGACGTCATCGCCGCCACCCGCTGGCGCTACTGATGCCCGCGACGCCCGGCGCGGCGCCGCCGCTCGTCGACCAGCACTGCCACAGCGTCGTCGCCTCCGAGCTGTCGTCGTCCGCGTTCGCCTCGCTGCTCACCGAGTCCGACCGGCCTCCCGCGCCCGGCGCCACGCCCTGGGACGGCGCCCTCGGGCTCGCCGTACGGCGGTGGTGCGCGCCGGAGTTGGACCTGCCCGCCTTCGCGTCGCCCGAGGCGTATCTGGAGCGCCGCCGCGAGCTCGGCGCGGCCGAGGCCACTAGACGGCTGCTGCGCCGCTCCGGCCTGGCCGCCTGCCTGGTGGACACCGGGCTCACCGAAGCCGCGGGTGTCCCCCTGCTGACGCCGGACGAGCTCGGCGGCCTGGCCGGGGCGGACGTGCACGAGATCGTGCGGATCGAGCGCGTCGCCGAGCTGGCGACGCCGGGGACCACGGCAGCGGGCTGGTCGGACGCGGTCCGCAGCGCGCTGCGGCGTGCGACGCGGCACGCGGTCGGGCTCAAGTCCGTCATCGCCTACCGCCACGGTCTGGACTTCGACCCGGCCCGCCCGTCCGCCGCCGAGACCACGCGTGCGGCGGGGGAGTACCTGGACGAAGGCGGCGGCCGACTGCGTCACCCGGTGCTGCTGCGCCAACTGCTCTGGGAGGCGCTGGAGCTGGGCCTGCCGCTGCAACTCCACACCGGCTTCGGCGATCCTGACCTCACCCTGCACCGGACCGACCCGTCGCTGCTCACCGACTTCGTCCGCGCCGCCGAGCCGCTCGGTACACCGCTCGTCCTGCTGCACGGCTGGCCCTACCACCGCCAGGCCGCCTGGCTGGCCCAGGCCTTCCCGACCGTCCACTGCGACCTCGGGCTCGCGCTGGGCCATGTCGGCACCGGGGCACGCCGTGTGCTGGCCGAGACGCTCGAACTCGCGCCCTTCCACAAGCTGCTCTTCTCGACCGACGCCTACGGCCTGCCCGAGCTCTACCGGGTCGGCGCGGCCGCGTTCACCGACGCGCTCGACTCCTGGCTTGCCGAGGCCGTGCCGGTGCCCGCCGAGGCGGCCCGCATCGCTGGGCTCATCGGCGGCGGAAACGCCCAAAAGCTGTACAAACTACCTGCTGTTGACTCTGTGTCGCGCTGACACGAGTCGATACTCATGTGGCGTCGTAACAGTTGGGTAAACGCTGTGCCATGGCACTAGCTGCCACCCTCCCCAGTGTGGTCAAGTCACTCGCGGCCTGTACCTGACGGTCGTGCACGCAGTGACACATCCGGTGTTCACCCACACACTCGGGGAGGACCTGTTGACAAGCCCGCACCGTGGCAGTCGGCGTCTCGTACTCATAGCCACCGCAATCGCCGCAGCCGGCGGACTGGTGGCCACAACTCCCGCTGTCGGCATGCCGATCCACCACCGCCACGCGAAGAGCGGTGGCATGCGCGCGATGGTCAGCACCGGCGGTGGCGACGGCTCCACCGGGGAGTCAGACTCCATAGCCGAGGGCGCCGACCAGCGCGCCGAGGAGCGTCAGTCCCCTGGCATCGTCGCACCGGGCGCCTACGGCGCAGCCTGGGCCTCCATGCAGAACCTCCAGCGCACCGGCGGAGACTGGCGGCACGTCACCAAGCTGCCGTACAACTCGGACGACCCGCGCTACCGCGACTACAACTCCAACTCCACGGCCGGCATGGGCCTGGTGACCGGCCGCACGGCCGCCGTCGTCGCGGACGACCAGGGCAACGTCTACGCCGGCACCGCCGGTGGCGGCGTCTGGCGCTCCAGCACCAACGGCGGCCAGTGGAAGTCGATCAGCGACCAGCTCTCCGCGCAGGCCACGGGCTCGCTCGCGCTGGACGGCAAGGGCCGCCTCTGGCTCGGCACCGGCGAGGCCAACACCAACGCCGACGCCTACCTCGGCAGCGGCGTCTACATGCTCGACGACCCCGCCCACAGCCGCTTCTCGCCGCACAACCGCATCGGCGGCGACGAGCTGCAGAGCACCAGCATCCACGCCCTGCGCTTCAGTGGCGACAGGGTCTACGCGGCCACCACCGAGGGCCTCTGGTCGCACTCGACCACGCACCTGAGCGGCCCCTGGACGCTGGAGTTCGCGCCGAGCCCCGACTACCTGCCCGGCCACCCGCTCGCGAGCGACCCGAGCGCGGCCTACAAGAACATCGTCAGCGACATCGCCTTCGACCCGGCCGACCCGAGCCGCATGGTCGTCGCTGCGGGCTGGCGCTCCGGCGGCACGTACAACGGCTACTACACCAAGGTCGGCGGCAGTTGGCAGCTGCTGACCTCGATGGGCGACCTGCCCACCGACGCCGCCGATGTCGGCACCGTCACCTTCGCGCCCTCGGCCGACCACCAGCGCTACTACGCCGTCGTGCAGTCCCCGGCCTCGCTGGCCGCGGGCGGCGGCCTGGGCGGCATCTACGTCTCCAAGAGCGGGTCGCCGTTCGGTCCGTGGACCCTGGTCGCGAACAAGGCCAAGCTGGCCGGCTCCGGTTCGGTGCTGGACAACCCCGGCGGGCAGTCCTGGTACGACGAGTCGCTGACCGTGGACCCGAACAACCACGACCACGTCTACGCCGGCCTGGAGGAGGTCTTCGAGTCCGCCGACGGCGGCGCCACCTGGACCACCCCCGGCCCGTACTGGAACTTCCCGCTCGCCTGCTGGAGCCTGGACCCGCTCGCCCAGAGCGGCACCTGCCCGCAGACCACGCACCCGGACCAGCACGGTCTCGCGGTCGGCAGCTACAAGGGCCAGAGCTACGTCTTCGCGGCCAACGACGGCGGCGTCTACCGCCGTCCGGTCAACGGCGCGGCCAACTCGCTGGGCCACGCGACGGACTGGGCCTCGCTGAACGACGGCACCATCGACTCGCTGCAGTTCTACTCGGTCGGCGTCGGCAACGAGCCCGCCGGCAAGGGCGTCGTGGTCACCGGTGGTCTGCAGGACAACGGCCAGTCGGTGCTGCGGGGTTACGGCTCCAAGAGCGTCGACACGGTGATGGGCTCCAACTTCGGCGGCGACGGCGGCATGACGCTGACCGACCCGGCGAACGGCTGCAACCAGGCCCAGGAGTACGTCTACCTGGAGATCAACGTCACCCAGAACTGCGCGGTCAACAACGGCCTCACCGCTCCGACCACGTACGACGTGCCGCCGCCGGACAACGCGACCTCCTCGGCGCGCTTCATCGCGCCGTTCACGGCCGACCTCAAGAACCCGAACACCTGGGTGGCCGGCGGCCGCAACGTCTGGGTGCAGAACCAGGGTTACGCGATCCGCGCGTCCAGCGCCTGGACCAGCGCCTACGACCTGGGCGCGGGCCACGTCTCGACCGCGGTCGCCTCCTCGGGCGGCAAGGTCTACGCGGCCTGGTGCGGCCCGTGCAACTCGCAGGGCTTCACCCACGGCGTGGCGGTCGGCAACGCGGACGGCACCGGCTGGTCGCAGCTGACCCTGCCGGCGGGCATGCCGAACCGCTACATCAGCGACGTGAAGATCGACCCGGCCGACAGCTCGCACGTCTACCTGTCGTTCAGCGGCTTCTCGCGGCAGTGGAACGAGGGCCCCGGCGCGGGCTTCGGCCACATCTTCGAGAGCCACGACTCGGGCGCGACCTGGACGGACATCTCCGCGAACCTGCCGGACGTCCCCGTCGACTCGCTGGCGCTCACCCCGGCCGGCGGCCTGCTGGTCGGCACCGACCTCGGCGCGGTCTACCGGGCGCCGGGCCGCACCGACTTCAAGGCGATCGGCGAGCTGCCTGCCGTCTCCGTCGACCAGATCCTGCTCGGCCCGGACGGCCGGGTCTACGCGGCGACGCACGGTCGCGGGATCCTCAGCATCGAGCTGACGGAGCTGGGCCGCTAAAGCACGACCCGGGACGCGCCGGACATGTTCAGACGGACATGTTCGGCGCGTCCCCTCTTTTGGCTTACCGAGGAATATTCTCTGACCAGTCAGATGTTTTCATGGGTGCAAGGCGGTAACCCCGCTCTCCCGCACGCATGGAAGAGGCACTCTCATGGCCAAGATCGCCGTCATCGGAGCCAAGGGCAACATCGGCAGCCGCATCGTGGCTGAGGCTCTGTCCCGTGGCCACCAGGTCACAGCCGTGGTCCGCGACCCCTCGAGCTGGATCTCCCCCGAGGGCGTCACCGTCGTCGCCGGCGACGTGCTGGACCCGGCCTCCGTCGCGAAGGTCGCGGTCGGCGAAGACGTGCTGGTCAGCGCGGTGGGCGGGGGCGACGGCCCGGGTCACGAGGCCACCATCGAGCCCGCTGCCCGCTCGCTCGTCGAGGCCCTGCGCGGTCTCGGCGCGAACGCGCCGCGCCTGATCGCCGTCGGCGGCGCCGGCAGCCTCGAGGTCGCGCCCGGCGTCAAGGTCTGGGACACCCCCGGCCTCCCCGAGTGGCTGTTGCAGATCATGCACGCCCACGGCGACGCCCAGGCCTTCTACAACACCGTCGACGACGTGACCTGGACCGTCCTCAGCCCCGCCACCACGATCGAGCCCGGCGAGCGCACGGGTGCTTACCGCACGGGCACGGAGCAGCTGGTGGTGGACGCCGAGGGCAAGAGCCACATCACGGCGGAGGACTACGCGGTGGCGCTGGTCGACGAGATCGAGAAGCCCGCGCACGTCGGACGCCGTTTCACGGTCGGCCGATAGCCCATGTGGGCTACCCCGGGCGGGTAACGTGTGAATGATCCCCTGGGGAAGGAGCCGTGAGATGACCGCTGTCGGCATAGAGACCGCCGCCGAGGCCGTCGCCGACGAACGAGTGCAGGCCTTCGGCGTGCTGCTGACGGCAGCGGCCCGGCTGGAGCGCCTGCTCGGCGCGGCGATGGAGCGGGAGAGCGGCATCTCGCACCCGATGTTCGAGGTCCTGTTGCGCCTGGCGGCCGCGCCGGAGGGCGCGACGATGGGCGACCTCTCCCGCGACGCCGTCCTGACCAGCGGCGGAGCCACCCGCCTGGTCGACCGCATGGTGGACCAGGGACTGGTCCAGCGCGAACGGTCCCGGTCCGACCGCCGGATCCAGGTGGTCACCATTTCCGCACTCGGCGCGTCCAAGCTGGCGGAGGCGGCGCGGAGGCATGCGCAGGCGATCGACGAGCATGTCTTTCAGGTCCTCACGCCGGAACAGCTGACGGCGACGATCGAGGGCCTGGACGAACTGGGCCGCCACGCGCTGGAGGCACTGCCGCCTCTTGGCTGATCAGGGTCAGTTGCACCATCAGGGGCGCGGGGAACTGCGCGACAAACCACCCACCCACGTGGCAGGCCGAACGGACAGGGCCATCCGCACTCGGTGGTTTCTCGCGCAGTTCCTCGCGCCCCTGAGGTGGCGCCAGGTCATTAGTCCTGAGCAAGAGGCGTCCAAGGCCCGTATTCCCTCGGTGGGGATCCGCGCAGGCTGAAAGTAACGAATCAGTCCGCTTCACGGAACTGCCGAGGTGAAGAGCGAAATGTCGACGCTTGCCCAAGACACCGCCGAAGAAACCGTCACCGCCCTGGTCGAGCGCGCGCAGGGCGCGCTGCGCGCGTACGAGGCGTTCACTCAGGCCCAGGTCGACCAGATCGTCAAGAAGGCCTCGCTCGCCGCCCTCGCCCAGCACGGCGAGCTCGCTCGCCTCGCCGTCGAGGAGACCGGACGCGGGCTGTTCGAGGACAAGGCCGTCAAGAACCTCTTCGCCTGCGAGCACGTCACCAACTCGATGCGCGACCTGCGCACCGTCGGCGTCGTCAGCCGCGACGAGCTGAGCGGCATCACCGAGATCGCCGAGCCGGTCGGCGTCGTCTGCGCGATGACCCCGGTCACCAACCCCACCTCGACGACGATCTTCAAGGCGCTGATCGCGCTGAAGACCCGCAACCCGATCGTCTTCGCCTTCCACCCCTCCGCGCAGCACTGCTCCGCCGAGGCCGCCCGCATCGTCCGTGACGCCGCCGTGGAGGCCGGCGCGCCGGCCGGCTGCGTGCAGTGGATCGAGACGCCGTCCATGGAGGCCACCAACCTCCTCATGAACCACGAGGGTGTCTCCACCATCCTGGCCACCGGCGGCAACGCGATGGTCAAGGCCGCCTACTCCTGCGGCAAGCCCGCCCTCGGGGTCGGCGCGGGCAACGTTCCCGCCTACGTCGCGAAGGACGCCAAGCTGGGCCGCGCGATCCACGACATCATCCTCTCCAAGGCCTTCGACAACGGCATGATCTGCGCCTCCGAGCAGGCCGTCATCCTCGACACCGCCGTCTACGAGGCCGGTATCGCCGAGTTCAAGCGCCTGGGCGCGCACCTGCTGACCGCCGCCGAGAAGACCAAGCTGGAGGAGTTCGTCTTCGGCGTCACCGCGAGCAGCGCCAACTGCGCCGGGGCGAAGCTGAACGCGGCTGTCGTGGGCAAGTCCCCGCAGTGGATCGCCGAGCAGGCCGGGTTCACCGTCCCGGCCGACACCGCGATCCTGCTCGCGGAGTGCGCCGAGGTCGGCGACGCCGAGCCGCTGACCCGGGAGAAGCTCTCGCCGATCCTGGCCGCGCTGCGCGCCGACACCACCGAGCACGGCCTGGACCTGGCCGCGCGGATGGTCGAGTTCCACGGCCTGGGCCACTCCGCCGCGATCCACACCGAGAGCGAGGAGCTGGCCGAGGAGTTCGGCAAGCGCGTCAAGGCGATCCGGGTCATCGTCAACAGCCCCTCCACCTTCGGCGGAATCGGCGACGTCTACAACGCCTTCCTGCCGTCGCTGACCCTCGGCTGCGGCTCCTACGGCCACAACTCGGTGTCCAACAACGTCACCGCGGTCAACCTGCTCAACATCAAGCGGATCGGGCGGCGCAACAACAACATGCAGTGGTACAAGGTCCCCGCGAAGATCTACTTCGAGCGCAACTCGCTGCGCTACCTCGGTGAGATGGCCGACATCCACCGCGTCTCGCTGGTCACCGACAAGACCATGGGCCGGATCGGCTTCGTGCAGAAGGTCACCGACATCCTGAACTCGCGTCAGGAGCCGGTCGTCATCCAGGTCATCGACAACGTCGAGCCCAACCCGGAGCTGGAGACGGTCGTCGCCGGCGCCGCGATGATGCGGGACTTCCAGCCGGACACCATCATCGCGTTGGGCGGCGGCTCGCCGATGGACGCCGCGAAGATCATGTGGCTGATGTACGAGCACCCGGAGATCGCCTTCGCGGACACGAAGGAGAAGTTCTTCGACATCCGCAAGCGCGCCTACAAGTTCCCCTCGCTGGGTGAGAAGGCGCAACTCGTCGCCATTCCGACGACCTCCGGCACCGGCTCCGAGGTCACCCCCTTCGCGGTCATCTCCGACCCGGCGGCCGCCCAGAAGTACCCGCTGGCCGACTACGCGCTGACCCCGTCGGTCGCCATCGTCGACCCGGTGCTGCCGATGAACCTGCCGCCGCACGTCACCGCCGACTCCGGCTTCGACGCGCTGACCCACGCGACGGAGGCCTACATCTCGGCCTACGCCAGCGACTTCACCGACGGTCAGTGCCTGCAGGCGATCAAGCTGATCTTCGAGAACCTGGAGCGCTGCGTCAAGGACGGCCCCAACGACCCCGAGGCGCGCGAGAAGATGCACAACGCGTCGACGATCGCGGGCATGGCCTTCGCCAACTCCTTCCTCGGCCTGGTCCACGCGATGGCGCACACCCTGGGCAACACCTTCCACGTCGCCCACGGCCGCACCAATGCGATCCTGCTGGCCCATGTCATCCGCCACAACGGCACGGTGACCCACAAGGCCACCCCGTGGCCCAAGGCGGAGACCTACCGCGCCCCGGAGCGCCTCGCCGAGATCGCCCGCCTGCTGGGCCTCCCGGCGGCGACCACGGCGGAGGGGGTCGAGTCCTACGCCATGGCCGTCGAGGACCTGCGCGACCGCTGCGGCATCCCGCGCTCCTTCCAGGCCGAGGGCGTCGACGAGACGGCCTTCGTCGAGGCCCTCCCGCAGCAGGCGATGAACGCCTACGCCGACCAGTGCGCCCCGGCCAACCCCCGGATGCCGATGATCGACGACATGAAGCGCCTGATGACTCAGGCCTACTACGGCAGCTGAACCAGTGATTCCGTTTCGTGCCCCACCCCGTGAAGATCACGTGGGTGGGGCGCTTACGCTTGCCCGCATGCCTCGATTTGTCCACCTCCTCTGTGCCGTGCCCGTTCTCGCCCTGGCCGCCGGCTGTGCGGGCTCGGCCGGCGGGCCGACCCCCGCCGAGTCCCGGGCCTCCGCCAGCGCTGCCGCCAGCGCGTCGGCCAAGGCTGCCGAGGCGCGTGCTGCGGAGATCCACGCCGCGCAGCAGGCCGCGCAGACCCGCCGCAAGGGCGAGGCCGCCGCGATCGGCCGGCAGATGGTCCGGGCGATGGACGACGCCGGTCTGACCCGTCAGGGGCAGCGTGACGCGGCCTTCCGACCCAGCCCGGAGGGCTGCATGGTCGGTTACCGCATCTTCTTCGAGGGCGAGAGCTTCGGCGGCATCCCGGCGCAGCTGAGGGACTCCATGCTGGCGGACGGCTGGCACTCGGTCGCCTCCAGCGCGTCGAAGGACGCGCACTTCACCTGGAAGAACTGGGACGGCTGGATCATCCCCACCAAGCTGCCCAACTCCACCTGGCTGGACGTGCCGTTCAGCGGGCCGGGCCTGATCGTCGAGCTCCGCGCGCAGAGCCAGGACGACGACTGCCGCTGACACGTCCTTGGCGTCGCCGACGGCGTACTCCAGGCGTGGTATCCGCGGTGCCGTCGCCTGGGGGACGCAACGGCCCTGCGGATCGGGCGATCCTTCTTGGCGACCCGTCACCCAGCCAAGGAGAGCTCCCCGTGTCCGCTGACACCCTCGCGCCCTCACGCCACCGGGCAGGTGCCCTCGCGGGCCTGCTCTACGTGCTGTTCTTCCTCGCGTCGTTCGTTCTGCCCAACATTCTCGGGCAGAACAGCGGGGCCTCGCTGGTCACGCCGTACTCCACCGACGCGGAGGTGGCCCACTACCTGGCCACCACCACCCGCGACCTCGTCCCGGTCGCAGCGTTCTGCCAGGCGATGAGCGCGCTGGCGCTGCTGGTCTTCGTCCCGTACGCCGCCGCTTCGCCCGTCGCGTTGCGCCGGAGGGGCGCTACAGCGGTCTGGTCCGCGCCGCAGGGACCGTCGCGGCGGCCTTCCTGCTGCTCTCCGCCTCCGCCCAGTGGATCCTGAACCGGCCGGGCATCGGCGACAACCTGCAGGTCTACCGCGCGGTCATGGACCTGGTGTTCATCATCGGCGCCGCCGCCCAGGTCGCCACCACCGGGCTGCTGACCGGCTCGGTCGCGGCCGCTGCCCGCAGGGCGGGCGCGCTGCCGAGCTGGTTGAACTGGCTCGGCCTGACCGTCGCCGCACTCTCGGTGCTCTCCATGCTCTCGCTGCTGACCGAGCCCGCCACCGCGTTCATCCCGCTCGGCCGCTTCGTGGGCATGGTCTGGTTCGTCGGCCTGGCGGTGGCGCTGCTGCGCCGCCGTCCCGCGGCGCCTGCCGTGGCGCCGGGCAGCACCCGGCAGCCGGCCGCGCAGCGCGTCTGACCGGGCGACGCGAAGGCCCCGACCGCAGTGCGGTCGGGGCCTTCGTTCGATCCGAGCGTGCTCAGTTCGCGCTGCGCGCCTCGGCGCGCTTGGCGCGGACGTCCCCGACCTTGCGGCGGATGACCATGAGCGGGGCCATCAGGGCCAGCGCGACCTGCAGGCTGGCGCCGATCTGCAGCAGCGTGACGCCGCCGGGCAGGCCCGTCGCCCAGGCCGTCAGGCAGCCCATGGAGACGACGATCCAGCAGAGCGTCGCCGTGGCCAGCTTGCCCTGCGGCTTCGGGTACTCGACCTGGCTCACCATGAGCGCCGCCACCGCCACGATCCCGACCGCGCCCAGGATGAACGGCGGGTCCAGCAGCACGATCGAGATGACCGTCAGCGCGCCCATGGGGGAGGGCATCCCCTGGAACACGCCCGGACGGGCGGTTGTGCAGGAGAAGCGCGCCAGGCGCAGCACCACGGCCAGCAGCACCACGATGGCGATGCCCGCGCCGACGCGCTGGTGCGCGCCGCCTGCGGTCATGCCCCAGACCACGACGAAGTACGCCGGGGCGATGCCGAAGCTGATCAGGTCGGCGAGGTTGTCCAGCTCCGCGCCCAGCGCCGAGCTGCGCAGCTTGCGGGCGACCAGTCCGTCGAACAGGTCGCACATCGAGCCGATCAGCAGCAGCGTCACGGCGGCCGCCGCACTGCGCCGGTCGCCGCTGGTCGCGACGCCGGTCAGGTGCGGGATGAGCACGCCGGTCGTGGTGCAGTAGATCGCCAGGAAGCCGCAGACGGCGTTGCCGAGCGTGAAGAGGTCGGCCGTGGAGAGGTGCTGCGGCGACAGCGGACGCCGAAGCTCGCGGTCGCGGGCCCAGCGCAGCCGCCGGGCGGCGCGCTCGTGCTCGCTCTCCCCGTCGTGTCCGCCGTGCTCGTCGTGGTCCGCGTAGGTCTCGGGATCAGTCACGGTCAAGGCGTGTCACCCCTGCCGTCGTGCGTTGCCCCACCTCGACGCAGGGCTCCACGCCCGCCGGGAGGTAGGTGTCGACGCGGGAGCCGAAGCGGATCAGGCCGACCCGCTCGCCCTGCTCGACCTTGGTGCCGCTGGTGACGTAGGGGACGATGCGCCGAGCGACCGCGCCCGCGATCTGCACCATCTCGATGTCGCCGAGCTCGGAGTCGAAGTGCCAGACGACCCGCTCGTTGCGGTCGCTGTCCTTGTTGAACGCCGGCACGTACCCACCCGGTACGTGCTCGACCGAGCGCACGACACCGGGCACCGGGGCCCGGTTGACGTGGACGTTCAGCGGGCTCATGAAGATCGCGACCCGGGTGCGCCCGTCCGGCCAGGCGTCGATGCTCTGGACGACGCCGTCGGCGGGGGAGATCACCCGGCCCTCGCTGATCTCGCGCTCGGGGTCGCGGAAGAACCAGAGCATCCCCGCGCTGAGCGCGGAGGCCGGTACCGCCGCCAGTGCCCATCTGCCGTTGCGCCGGGTGAGGGCGGTGCACGCGGCAGCGGTGAGCACGGTGGGGACGAGCCAGGGAGACGCGCCGCGGGCCAGCGTCACGCGCGGGCGGGCGTCGGTCGGTTGGGACGGACGAAGGGGCATCGAAGACCTTTGTCGCGACCGACAAGGTCGCGGAGTCGAGGGGTTCGGGGACAGTGCCGGCGACGACCCGAGCCCGAGGGCACAGACCGCTGACGACAGTTATCTGTCCGGGGGGATGCTATCGGCAGCGGGTGGGGCCGTAGCAAGCTCCGGGAACCCGCGTGGGGCTTTCCCGCGTTTCTCTCTGTCTCGCAACGGTAAGCCGGTCGGGGTGCCGAGGCCAAGGGCTGTAGGCGAACGGTGACAAAGCCCTCAAGCCGGGAAACATGCGGTGGGAGTGTGGAAAATGGGGGCGTGAGCCATTTGGTTCACGCCCCCATCTGCGCCGATGCGCCGCCTCCCCAGGCCTGCTACTCGGCGAGCTTGTACTCCTCCAGCAGACGTCGACCGACGATCATCTTCTGGATTTCCGCGGTTCCCTCGCCGATCAGCAGCATCGGCGCCTCCCGGTAGAGCCGCTCGATCTCGTACTCCTTGGAGAAGCCGTATCCGCCGTGGATCCGGAACGAGTCCTCGACGACCTCCTTGCAGTACTCCGAGGCGAGGTACTTGGCCATGCCGGCCTCCAGGTCGTTGCGCTGCCCGGAGTCCTTCTTGCGGGCCGCCATCACCATCATCTGGTGGGCCGCCTCGACCTTGGTGGCCATCTCGGCCAGCTTGAACTGGATGGCCTGGTGCTCGGCGATCTTCTTGCCGAAGGTCTGCCGCTGCTGCGCGTAGCGGATGCCCAGCTCGAAGGCGCGCTGCGCGACGCCGCAGCCGCGCGCCGCGACGTTGACGCGGCCGACCTCGACGCCGTCCATCATCTGGTAGAAACCGCGGCCGGGGACCCCGCCCAGGATGCGGTTGCTCGGCATCTTGACGTCCTGGAGCACCAGCTCGGTGGTGTCGACGCCCTTGTAGCCCATCTTGTCGATCTTGCCGGGCACGGTCAGGCCGGGGACGCTCTCGTTCGGACCGAAACCCGGCGTCTTCTCGATCAGGAAGGTGGTCAGGTTCTTGTAGGGGGAGGAGGCCCCCTCGTCGGTCTTGACCAGGCAGGCGATGACGGTGGACGTGCCGCCGTTGGTCAGCCACATCTTCTGGCCGTTGAGGACGTAGAACTCGCCGCTCTCGTCCTTGACCGCCTTGGTGGAGATGGCGGCGACGTCGGAGCCCAGACCCGGCTCGGACATGGAGAAGGCGCCGCGGACCTCGCCGGTGGCCATCCGGGGCAGGAAGTAGTCCTTCTGCTCCTGGGTGCCGTGGGCATTGATCATGTACGCCACGATGAAGTGCGTGTTCACGATGCCGGAGACGGACATCCAGCCGCGGGCGATCTCCTCGACCACGAGCGCGTAGGTGAGCAGCGACTCGCCGAGCCCGCCGTACTCCTCCGGGATCATGAGCCCGAACAGGCCCATCTCCTTCATGCCCTCGACGATGTCGGCGGGGTACTCGTCGCGGTGCTCCAGCTCGGTGGCGACCGGAATGATCTCCTTGTCGACAAAGCTGCGCACGGTGCTGAGGATGTCCTGCTGGATCTCGGTGAGACCTTCGGTCTGGGCGAGGCGTCCCATGGGAGAGGTGTCCTTTTCGGCCGGACCGGGCGCTCCGCGGGCGTGGCATACACCGCGGAGCGCCCGAACTTGGGGGTGGGTTACCGCTGGTTACTGCTGCAGCTCGGGGCGGCCGGGCTGCTCGCCCCCGCGCTCCTTGATGTACGTCTCGGTCGGGACCATGACCTTGCGGCGGAAGATGCAGACGAGCGTGCCGTCCTGCTTGTAGCCCTTGGTCTCGACGTAGACGATGCCCCGGTCGGGCTTGGAGGTCATGTTCTTGTCGAGGACCGTCGTCTCGCCGTAGATCGTGTCGCCGTGGAAGGTCGGCGCCACGTGCTTCAGCGACTCGATCTCCAGGTTGGCGATGGCCTTCCCGGAGACGTCCGGGACGGACATGCCGAGCAGCAGCGAGTAGATGTAGTTGCCCACCACGACGTTCTTGCCCTGCACCGTCGTGGTCGCGTAGTTCGCGTCCATGTGGAGCGGGTGGTGGTTCATGGTCAGCAGGCAGAAGAGGTGGTCGTCGTACTCGGTGACGGTCTTTCCAGGCCAGTGCTTGTAGACCGCGCCGACCTCGAACTCCTCGTAGGTGCGTCCGAACTGCATCTCTGGCCTCAGGCTTCCGGGCTCGTGTTCTCAGGGGCGGCGAACTTGGTGGTGCGCTGCATGCCGGCGGCGCGGCCCTTGCCGGAGATGACCAGGGCCATCTTGCGGCTGGCCTCGTCGATCATCTCGTCGCCGAGCATCGCCGAGCCCTTCCTGCCGCCCGCCTCGCTGGTGCACCAGTCGTAGGCGTCCAGGATCAGCTCGGCGTGGTCGTAGTCCTCCTGGGAGGGCGAGAAGACCTCGTTGGCGGCGTCGACCTGGCCGGGGTGCAGCACCCACTTGCCGTCGAAGCCCAGCGCGGCGGCCCGGCCGGCCACCTCGCGGTAGCCGTCGACGTTGCGGATCTGCAGGTAGGGGCCGTCGATGGCCTGCAGGTCGTTGGCGCGGGCGGCCATCAGGATGCGCATCAGGATGTAGTGGTACGCGTCCGCCGGGTAGCCGGGCGGCTGCTCGCCGACGACCAGGGACTTCATGTTGATGGAGGCCATGAAGTCGGCCGGGCCGAAGATGATGGTCTCCAGGCGCGGGCTCGCCTCGGCGATCGCGTCCACGTTGATCAGGCCCCGGGCGTTCTCGATCTGCGCCTCGATGCCGATCTTGCCGACCTCGAAGCCCATGGTCTTCTCGATCTGCGTCAGCAGCAGGTCCAGCGCGACGATCTGCTGGGCGTCCTGGACCTTGGGCAGCATGATGCAGTCCAGGTTCTGGCCCGCGCCCTCGACCACGGTGACGACGTCCCGGTAGGTCCAGTGGGTCGTCCAGTCGTTGACGCGGACGACGCGGGTCTTGCCGGTCCAGTCGCCGTTGTTCAGCGCGTCGACGATGGTGTGGCGGGCGCCTTCCTTGGCCAGCGGCGCGCAGGCGTCCTCCAGGTCCAGGAAGACCTGGTCGGCGGGGAGGCCCTGGGCCTTCTCCAGGAAGCGCGGGTTGGAGCCGGGGACGGCGAGGCAGGAGCGGCGCGGACGCAGTCGGTTGACGCTGTGCACGGTGGTCATGAGGCGAGGGTCTCTTCCTTGATGTCCAAAGTGGTGGCGAAGATCGGGTCGAGGCTGTGGGCCAGACGGATCTCGTCGACAATACGGCCGATGATCGTGGTGATCCCGAAATCCTTCGGAGTGAACACCGCCGCCACGCCCTGGGCAAGCAGCGCCTGCTCGTCGGCGGCCGGGATGATCCCGCCGACGACCACCGGCACGTCCTCGACGCCCGCCCGACGCAGCCGTCGCAGCACGTCGGGGACCAGCTCGGCGTGCGCGCCGGAGAGGATCGACAGGCCCACGCAGTGCACGTCCTCGGCCACGGCCGCGGCGGTGATCTGCTCCGGCGTCAGCCGGATGCCCTGGTAGACCACCTCGAACCCGGCGTCGCGGGCCCGGACGGCGATCTGCTCGGCACCGTTGGAGTGCCCGTCCAGGCCCGGCTTGCCGACCAGCAGCCGCAGCTTGCCGCTGCCCAGCTCCTCCGCCGTACGGGTCACGGCCGCGCGGACCGCCAGCAGCTCGGCGCCCGACTCCGGGTCGATCGTGCCGGTGATCGGCGCGCCGCCGACGCCCGTGGGAGCCCGGTACTCGCCGAAGACGTCGCGCAGGGCCTGCGACCACTCGCCGGTCGTCACGCCCGCGCGGACGCAGGCGAGGGTGGCGGGCATCAGATTGGCGTCGGTGGCGGCCTGGGCCTTGAGCTCGGCGAGCGCCGCCTGCGCGGCGGTCTCGTCGCGGTCGGCCAGCCAACCGGCGAAGGCCTCGGCGACGGCACGCTCGGCGTCGCCGTCCACGACCATGATCGCGGTATCCAGGTCGGCCGTCAGCGGGCTGGGCTCGGTGGTCTCATAGCAGTTGACGCCGACGACCTTGTCCTCGCCCGACTCGATCCGGGCCCGGCGCTCGGCGTGCGAGGCGACCAGGGCCGCCTTCATGTAGCCGGACTCGACGGCCGGGATCGCCCCGCCCATCCCGAGCACCTTGGCGATCTCCGCCTCGGCGCCCTCGACCAGCTCCGCGACCTTGCCCTCGACGACGACGCTGCCGGTGAAGAGGTCCCCGTACTCCAGCAGGTCCGACTCGAAGGCCAGCACCTGCTGGATCCGGAGCGACCACTGCTGGTCCCAGGGCCGGGGCAGGCCCAGCGCCTCGTTCCAGGCGGGCAGCTGCACGGCGCGGGCGCGGGCGTCCTTGGAGAGCGTGACGGCCAGCATCTCCAGCACGATGCGCTGGACGTTGTTCTCCGGCTGCGCCTCGGTCAGGCCGAGGGAGTTGACCTGGACGCCGTAGCGGAATCGTCGCTGCTTGGGGTCGGCGACGCCGTAGCGCTCCAGGGTGAGCTTCTCCCACAGCTGGGAGAAGGCGCGCAGCTTGCACATCTCCTCGACGAAGCGGACGCCCGCGTTGACGAAGAAGGAGATCCGGGCGACGACCTCACCCATCTGCTCCGGCTTCACCTGGCCGCTGTCGCGGACCGCGTCGAGCACGGCGATCGCCGTGCACATCGCGAAGGCCAGCTCCTGCACCGGCGTGGCCCCGGCCTCCTGCAGGTGGTAGCTGCAGATGTTGATCGGGTTCCACTTGGGGATGTTGGCGACCGTGTAGGCGATCATGTCGGTGGTCAGCCGGATCGACGGACCGGGCGGGAAGACGTGCGTCCCGCGCGACAGGTACTCCTTGACGATGTCGTTCTGCGTCGTCCCGGTGAGCTTGGCGATGTCCGCGCCCTGCTCCTCGGCGACCACCTGGTACATGGCCAGCAGCCACATGGCGGTGGCGTTGATGGTCATCGAGGTGTTGGTGCGCTCCAGCGGGATGCCTTCGAAGAGCGCCCGCATGTCACCCACATGGCTGACCGGCACGCCGACCCGGCCGACCTCGCCACGGGCGAGGACGTGGTCGGGGTTGTAGCCGGTCTGCGTCGGCAGGTCGAAGGCGACGGAGAGGCCCGTCTGACCCTTCGCCAGGTTCTTCCGGTACAGCTCGTTCGACGCGGCCGCGGACGAGTGCCCCGCGTAGGTCCGCATCAGCCACGGCCGGTCCCGATGAGTCGTCACTTCTACTCTCCTCGGAACCTGTTGATGGCAGGCAGGTGCTTCGCGCGCAGCTCCGGGTCGGTGACGCCGAGGCCCGCCTCGGGGGCGAGGCAGAGGACGCCGACCTTGCCCTGGTGCTTGTTGTGGTGCACGTCCAGCGCCGCCTGGCCGGTGTCGGCGAGGGTGTAGGTCTTGGAGAGCGTCGGGTGGATCTTGCCCTTGGCGATCAGACGGTTGGCCTCCCACGCCTCGCGGTAGTTCGCGAAGTGCGAGCCGACGATGCGCTTGAGCGACATCCACAGGTAGCGGTTGTCGTACTGGTGCATGTAGCCGGAGGTCGAGGCGCAGGTGACGATCGTGCCGCCCTTGCGGGTGACGTAGACCGAGGCGCCGAAGGTCTCGCGGCCCGGGTGCTCGAAGACGATGTCGACGTCCTCGCCGCCCGTCAGCTCGCGGATCCGGCCGCCGAAGCGCTTCCACTCGCGCGGGTCCTGGTTGTTCTCGTCCTTCCAGAACTTGTAGCCCTCGGCGCTGCGGTCGATGATCGCCTCGGCGCCCATGTCCTGGCAGATCTTCGCCTTGGCGTCGTTCGAGACGACGCAGATCGGCGTCGCGCCACCGGCGAGCGCGTACTGGGTGGCGTAGGAGCCGAGGCCGCCGCTCGCGCCCCAGATCAGCACGTTGTCGCCCTGCTTCATGCCGGCGCCGTTGCGGGAGACCAGTTGGCGGTAGGCGGTCGAGTTGACCAGGCCGGGAGACGCCGCCTCCTCCCAGGTGAGGTGCTTCGGCTTGGGCATCAGCTGGTTGGACTTGACCAGCGCGACCTCGGCGAGGCCGCCGAAGTTGGTCTCGAAGCCCCAGATCCGCTGCTCGGGGTCGAGCATCGTGTCGTTGTGGCCGTCGGCGCTCTCCAGCTCGACGCTGAGACAGTGGGCGACCACCTGGTCGCCGGGCTTCCAGGCGTGCACACCCGGCCCGGTGCGCAGCACCACACCGGCCAGGTCGGAGCCGACCACGTGGTACGGCTGGTCGTGGCGGGCGGCTTCGGGGGAGAGGCGGCCATAGCGCTCCAGGAAGGAGAAGGTGGAGACGGGCTCGAAGATGGAGCTCCACACGGTGTTGTAGTTCACCGCGCTCGCCATCACCGCGACCAGCGCCTCGCCGGGGCCCAGCTCGGGAATCGCGATCTCGTCCAGGTGGAGGGACTTGCGCGGGTCCTTGTCGCGGCTGTCCTGGCCGGCGAACATCTCCTGCTCGTCCTTGTGGAGCGTGACCGCGCGGTACGACTCGGGGAGTTTCAGCGCTGCGTATTCGGCGGCGCTGGTCCCCGGGTTGAGGATCGCGTCGAGGATTTCCTTCATGGCTGCCTCCGGCGGCGTACCTGCTGAGAGATGCAGGGTGCGTCTGTGGGACTACATGGCGAGGTGGTGAGGGTCACCGGGAGCGGACACCGGCTGGTGCGGTTCAGTCGCTGGGCTTGGCTGGCTGAGCTGGGTCTTCTGCTTCGAGCTTGGGGCCTGCGCAGGGGTGGCGCGCGGGCGGTGGCACGGCGCGCCGGGGTGGGGAGCCGCGGCGCCGCGACCAGTGAGTAACAACGTACTGGCACCCTGTGCCACTCGTAAAGACACTGCGTGCCACCAATTGCATCGAGTGTCACGTGAGCGTCATCACGTTGCAACACGACAGAAGGGCCCGCCGGCACCTGTGTGCGGGCGGGCCCTTCTGGGATCTACTTGACCTGCGGTTATGCCTCGCTCGGCTGGCTCAGGGCGGTCCGGATACTGGCCATGACCTCATCGAGGGGAGCGTCCGTCCGGGTGACGGTGATGACGATCTCTCCGGATCCGGTGGCACTGGGTGCCACTGGAAGTGCCGAACGCTTGGTGGTGAGGTCACCCCAGAAGGTCCGCCGGATCGCCTCGAAGGCGTGGTCCAACTGGGTCTCCACCTCGCCCCGGCCGCCGGCCCGCAGCCAGCGGCGCAGTACGTGGTTGTGGGCGGCGACCACGGCGGCGGCCGAGACCTCGGCCAGCATCGCGTCGTCGCCCTGGTCGGTGTCGAAGCGTCCGAGCAGGTAGCGGGTGAACAGCCGCTCGTAGCGGGCGACCACGGCGATCTCCCGCTCGCGCAGCGTCGGCACCTGCCGGATCAGCCGGTACCGGGCCACCGAGACGGAAGGGGTGGCCGCGTACATCCGCAGCACCTCCTTGATGCCCCGGCAGACCACGTCCAGCGGGTGCTCGGTCGGCTCCGCGCTGGCCAGCAGGTCGGCCACCCGAACCAGGGTGTCGTCGTGGTCCGGGAAGATCGCCTCCTCCTTGGACCGGAAGTACCGGAAGAAGGTGCGCCGGGCCACGCCCGCGGCGACCGCGATCTGATCGACCGTGGTCTCCTCGTAGCCCTGGCTCGCGAAGAGTTCCATCGCCGCCGTGGCCAGCTCCTGACGCATCAGCTGGCGCTGGGCCGTGGCCCGGCGGGCGGGAGTCCCGGTGGCGGCACCGGTGGCCGGGCTCGCGGTGGTGCCGTTGCTACCGGATGCGCCCGTGCCGGCCACCTGCTCCAGCAATTGCTCTTCCGTGGTCATGACCGGAAGGCTACCCGGCCTCATCGCCGCGCGTGGTCGCGGAAGCCGCGGCCGGTCTTGCGGCCGAGGCAGCCCGCCGTCACCAGGTGCTCCAGAAGCGGCGCGGGCGCGAGGCCCGGCTCGCGGAACTCCGCGTGCAGGACCTTCTCGATGGTCAGCGAGACGTCCAGGCCGACCACGTCCAGCAGCTCGAACGGTCCCATCGGGTAGCCGCAGCCGAGTTTCATCGCGGTGTCGACGTCGTCGACCGAGGCGTAGTGCTCCTCGATCATGCGGACCGCGTCGTTCAGGTAGGGGAAGAGCAGCGCGTTGACGATGAAGCCGGCCCGGTCGCCGCACTCGACCGGGTGCTTGCGCACCTTGCCGCACAGGTCGAGCACGGTCGCGGTGACGTCCTCGGCGGTGAGCACCGTGCTGACGACCTCGACCAGCTTCATGGCCGGGGCCGGGTTGAAGAAGTGCATCCCGATGACGTCCTGCGGGCGGTCGGTGGCGGTCGCGCACTGGATCACGGGGAGGGAGGAGGTGGTGGTCGCCAGCACCGCGCCCGGCTTGCAGATCTTGTCGAGCGTCGCGAAGAGCTCGCGCTTGACGGCCAGGTCCTCGGCGACAGCCTCCATGGCCAGATCGACGCTGTGCAGGTCCTCGAGCGAGCCGGACGCGGTGACCCGGGCGAGCGTCGCGTCGCGGTCCTCGGCGGAGAGGCGGCCCTTGCTGACCATGCGCTCGAGGGACTTGTGGATCGCGCCCCTGGCGCGGTAGGCCTTCTCCTGGCTGCGGGCCACGAGCGTCACCTCATAGCCTGCCCGGGCGAAGACCTCGGCGATACCGGCGGCCATCGTGCCGGAGCCGCAGACGCCGACGCTGCGGATCTCGCGGCCCGCGACCCGGACCTTGGCCGTCGTGTTCGCCTCCGCGACGACCCGGGAGGAGCCGGGCGCGGCGTACGTGTAGAAGCCGCGGCCGCTCTTGCGGCCCAGCAGGCCGGCGGCGGCGAACTGGCCGAGGATCGGCGCGGGCGCGTGCAGGCGGTCGTGCGACTGCGCGTACATCGCCTCCAGGACCGTCTTGGCGGTGTCGATCCCGATCAGGTCGAGGAGGGCGAGCGGACCCATCGGCAGGCCGCAGCCGAAGCGCATGGCCGCGTCGATGTCCTCACGGCTGGCGTAGCGCGACTCGAACATCGCGGCGGCCTGGTTGAGGTAGGCGAAGAGCAGCCCGTTGACGATGAACCCGGCCCGGTCCCCGGCGGCGACCGGCGACTTCCCGAGCGAGCGGGCGAACTCGGCGGCGTCCTCGGCGGACTGCGGGCTCGTCAGCACCGTCCGGACGACCTCGACCAGCTGCATCACCGGGGCGGGGTTGAAGAAGTGCAGGCCGAGCACGCGCTCGGGACGGCTGGTCGCGGCGGCGATGCGGGTGACGGAGAGGGCGGTGGTGCCGGTGGCCAGCACGGTCTCCTCCGGACAGATCTTGTCGAGCGCGGCGAAGATCTCGCGCTTGAGCTCGAGCTGCTCGGGCACCTCCTCGATCACCAGCTGCGCCTCGGCGGCGGCGGTGAGCTCGTCGGTGACCCGGATGCGGGAGAGCAGCTCCTGCCGCTCCTCCTCCGTCAGCCGCTCGCGGCGGACCGAGTGGGCGGTGGCCTCCTCGATCCGGACGCGGGCGGCGTGCGCGTCGGCGGGTGTGGCCTCGATGCCGATCACCTGGCGCCCGCTGCGGGCGACGATCTCGGCGATCCCGGCGCCCATGGTGCCGAGGCCGACGACGGCGACGGTGGGGAAGGGGTGGGGGAGCGCGGACGTGGCTGCGGACGTCGATTCAGTCATGGCGAGATTCCTCAAGGGGAGTACGCCGCTTTGTCGGTCCGCTCCGACGCGGCGGCAGGAAAGGTGAGGGACACGGCGCGACTGAGGACCGTGTGAAGAGAGCTCCGGAACGAGAACCCGGAGAAAGAGAAAACCCGAACCCTCCGTCGTGGCGGCTCCCAACGCCGACGGAGGTGGTGGCGACACTGTACCCGGGTTACCGCCAGGTAGGAAGGGGTGGCAGCCCGCCTTCAGATCGGCAGGTAAGCGCCGGATTCGCCGTCGACATGCACCACGTGCCGTCCCACCCGGACGACCTGGCACCCGGCGAGGCTCCAGGAACCGCCCTCGCCCCCGTCGTCGGGAAGCGGGGTCCACACCTCCAGAAAGGTGCTCCCGTCCGGATTGACGCCGGACTCGATCAGGTTTTCGCCGTCGCGCCGCAGGGTCCCCACGTCCTCCCCGGCTTCCCCCACGTCGTGGTGGAAGCGCAGCTGGGCGCCGTCGTAGGAGGTGGTGCCCGCGAATCCGCGGCTGTCGGCGTAGTGGACGCCGACCTGCAGCCAGACGACCTCCTGGTCCTCACGCAGGGGGCCGCCGTTGCGACTGATTCCGCGTCGGAGCCAGGCGCCTCGCTCGGGAGCATTCATCCCGGCATGCTAACCGCGCTGACGGGCCGTGATCCCGCACCGCCGTGCGCGGTGGCTCGGTGGTCCGCCGCTGCGTGGGCGAAGGCGCGGACGAAGGGGTGGGGGCGGGTGCCGTCGCCGGCGAGTTCGGGCTGGAAGAGGGTCGCCAGGAAGAACGGGTGCCGCTCGGCCGGCAGCTCCACCACGCGGGGCGCGCCCTCGAGGTCGTGGCCGCTGAACACCATTCCGTGGGCTTCGAGCACGGCGGGGAAGTCGGGGTGCAGGCCGTACGCGCAGTGGTAGCGCTCGACGGTGCGCTCGGCGCCGAGCAGCCGCTCCGCGAGCGTGCCGGGGGCGACGCTGATCGGCAGCTCGTGGCCCACGAGCGAGCAGGCGAGCGGTGTGATCAGCGCGTGCTCGGCGTCGGGGTCGTTCTCGGCGTGCGCGGCGTCGGTCAGGCCGCAGACGTCGCGGGCGTACTCCAGGAGCGCGTGCTGGAAGCCGGCGCACGTACCGAGGAACGGCGTCCCGTTCTCGCGCGCCGCGCGGATCGCATGCAGCGCCCCGGCCTCGGAGCGGTAGGGGCTGCCGGGGAGCACCCAGATCCCGTCGAAACCGCGCAGGTCCTCGGGCGAGTCGACCTCGTCGCTGCCGATCCAGTAGAGGTCGAGCGCGAGCGAGTCGCGCTCCAGCAGTGCGGCGGCGAGCTGTGGGATGCGCTGGTGCGAGCGGACCTGGGGAGAGCGGTCCCCGACCAGGGCGATCCGGGGTGTGTGAGGAGCGGTGTCCGTTGCGGCGTTCGTCGTCATGGATCCATGCTGCGCGGGGCTCCATGTTCACGTCCAACGATGATAAATGCTGCCCGCATAAGCAATGCTGATGAGCAATGCCGATGACAGGTGGTTCGTCAGCTCGTCAGGGAAGGGGAGGGGGAGGTGTCCGGCGCGGCCGGCGCCGACCAGGCGACCTGGCTCAGGTCCCGCACTGCGAAGATCGGGGACCAGAGCACCCAGAACACCGATGCGGCCCCGCCCACCGCCGTCACGACCAGGGTCGCCCGCAATCCGATCCCCGCAGCAAGCGCGCCGCCGAGGATCGCTCCCAGCGGGCGGACGCCGAAGTTCACGGCCTTGAACGCCCCGGAGATCCGGCTGCGGATGTCGGCCGGGGTCGCCCATGCCTGCAGCGAGTTGAGGTTCACGTCGAAGAGCATGACGCCCGCACCGGAGAGGAACTCTGCTGCGCCGAGAACCACGGCCCGCAGCCACAGCGGGCCCCCGGCAGCCGCCATGATCGCGATCGGGGCCGGGAACACGACCGCGCCCAGGGCGATGGTCCGTCCCGTGCCCAGGAGCTTCGCCGCCTTGGGCGCGAGCAGGGCGCCGACCAGCGCGCCGACGGCGCCCACGCCGAGCGCGAGCCCGAGTGCGCCTGCGGAGAGTCCGAGCGTTCGGTTGGCGTAGACGACCAGCAGGCCGCTGCTGAGGAAGGTGAAGAGGTTCACCGTCGTGCTGCAGCCCAGGCACGCCCGGAGCAGGGGGTCGCGCGAGAGCAGCGCGAAGCCGCCCTTCATCCTGCGGAGGAAGGGCCCCTGCGGGGCGTCGGCGTCGGACGATGGCGGCGGGGTGAGGCGGATGGCCTGGAGAGTCACCGCCGAGGCCAGGAACGATGCGGCGTCGGCCAGCACGGCGAACGGCGCGCCGAGGAACTGCACCAGCAGGCCGCCCATCGACGGCCCGGCGACGAAGGAAGCGGAGCGGCTGGCGTTGAGTCGACTGTTCGCGGCGAGGTACGCCTCGCGTGGGATCAGCTGGGTGAAGAACGATGAATAGGCCGTGCCGAAGAAGACGGCCGCGGTTCCGTTGACGAGTGCCACGGCGTAGAGCTGGGTGAGCGTCAGCGAGTGGCAGAGGTAGGCGAAGGGCACCGAGCAGAGCGAGGCGGCGCGGACCAGGTCGGCGAGGGCCATCAGCCGCCGCTTGGAGCGGAACTGCTCGACCCAGGTGCCGATGACCAGGCCGAGCAGGTTGGGGGTCCAGGTGAGTGCGGCGAGCAGTGCGACCTGCTGCACCGAGGCGTGCAGTCCCACAGCCGCGAGAAAGGGGAGCGCCAGTTCCGAGACGCGGTCCCCGAGTTCGGACGCCGACTGTCCGGCCCAGAGCAGGTGGAAGTCGCGTCCCAGGGAGGGGCTGGGGGCGGACGGTCGGCGGTTGCGGCGCAGTCGGGATATCACTCGGGCTCCTTCTGGGCGTCGGGAAGCAGGTAGGTCATCCAGCGAACTCGCCGGGTGCCTGGAGGCGAGTTCGTTCGGGTTCGGTTGACGTAGGGGGCCAGCAGTTCCTCGAAGCGCCCCACCAGGTCGGCCAGCTCCTCGGCGTGCAGGTACAGCACCGTGTTGGAGAGGCCCGCCAGGGTGGTCCAGGGCGCTTCCAGCTGCGGCTCGACCTCGAGCAGCCACCGCTGCGGCAATTCGCCGTAGCGGGCGAACATCTGACGCGAGAGCATCCGCGCGGCGGACTGGCTTTCGGCGTCCTCGCCGGCCTGGAAGCGGAAGCCGTTCGAGGCCGCCTCCCATCGCCGCTGCCGCCGGTCCGCTGCCGGCTCGGCGTCGCGGACGAGTCCGAAGCCGGCGAGGTGGCGCAGATGCCAACTGGTGACGGTGGGGGTGGCGCCCACATAAGGGGCGAGCTGGGTGGCGGTGGCTGGTCCGTCGCGCTGGAGCGTCTCCAGGATCGCGAGCCGGACAGGGTGCGCGAGGGCGCGCATGGCGGACGGGTCGAGGATCTCGAAGTCGCCGTAGGGGTTGACGTGACTCACACTCTGAGAGTGTCCTCTCAAATATTGTGAGAGTCAACGCTCAGATCTCAGAGGGGAGTTACGACGAAGACGGGCGAACGCATGCGCGGTTCGTCGATCAGGTCAGGTAATGAAGAGCTGCCCCTCCATCGGAGATACTGATGCGGTGGATCCCAAGCACCTGCTCACCTTCGTGACCGTCGCCCGGCTCGCCTCCTTCTCCGACGCCGCACTGGAGCTCGGCTACACCCAGTCCGCGATCTCGCAGCAGATCGCCGCTCTGGAGCAGGACCTCGGCACTGCGCTGTTGCTCCGCCGCCCGGTCGCCCCGACCGAGGCGGGCGCGCGGCTGCTGGAGCACGCCCCCGGCATCCTGCTCCGCCTCGACGCTGCCCGCGCCGACCTCACCCGCCTCGGCAGCTCGCCGCGCGGACTGCTGCGACTGGCCGTGACGGCGCTCGCGGACCCTGGCCGGACGGCCCGCGCACTGGCCTCGACGCGCGGTCAACTCCCGTGCGCCGAGCTGGTCGTCACCGTCCTGGGCCGCGATGCGGCGGTCGCCGCCGTCGTGTCGGGCGCGGCGGAGGTCGCGGTGGTGGACGGACTCACCGCGCCGAGCGACCCACTGTCGCTCCCGGCGGCCGCACCGGTCTCGGCCCTCCGGGTGGCCGAGCGCAAGCTCACCGTGCTGCTTCCGCAGGAGCATCCGCTCGCGGCCCGTCACAGCCTGCGCATCGCCGCACTCAGCGACAGCCTCTGGCTCGACGCGCCGGAGGCGGCGGTGCCACTCGCCGACCTCCGTGCGGCGACGGGCTCGGATGCCTTCACCCCGACCCTCACCCTCACCGGCTCCGACCTTCGCTCCGTCACCGCCTGCGTCGCCGCCGGCCTCGGGCTGGCCGTCGTCCCCACCGGCACGCTCCTTCCCCCGGACGTTATCGCCGTCCCGGTCACCGATCCCGGACTGCTGCACCGCACCGAGGCGGTCTGGGCGGGAGCGCTGACGGGAGCGGCGAAAACCTTCGTCGACGCGGTCGGGGAGACGGCGTCAAGTCGGCTGTGAGCCGCACCCCACGGCGGCCCATCGGCATGCCGGGGTCCCCCGAGTGTGATTGGTCATGGCCCGATCGTGGCCGCAGCGGAAGTGGGTCGGCACCGATATCGACCCCGAGACGACCGCGAGACGTCCCTGACTCTCCCTCATGGAAGCGGCCCGGCAAACCCCTCAGCCGTCGCGGCCCTGCCAGGTCGTCACGCATGCCTCGTTGCCCTCCGCGTCGGCGAGGATCCAGAAGGCTGGGGCGCGGGTCGCCGAGACGAGACGGCCGCCGGCGGCCAGAGACGCCTCGATGCGGGTGAGGGCCTCGTCGTGGGGGACGCAGATGTCGAGGTGGAGGCGGTTACGCTGCGGGCGGGGCTGGTCCATCTGCTGGAACCAGATCGCCGGGCTCTGGCCGAGCGGGTCCACTAGTGGGTCCGTGGGACCGGAGTGGCCCGGTTCGTCGACGTAGCCGAGGACCGCCTTCCAGAAAGGACGGACGGCGGCGATGTCGATGGCGTCGACGGCGAGTTCCACGACCTGCACCGAGCGCGCCGCCTCCGCGCCGATTTCGGGACCGGGACGGAGGCCCGCGTCGCGCAGCGCGGCCGTGAGTCGCGCCGCCAGATCGGCGTCCCGTGCGGTCACGTCGGCGTGGTCGGCCGACTGCAGGGTGAGGATGACCCGGTCGGGGCGCAGGTCGAGGCGCAGATGCCGGTCAGCGTCCTGGCCGCACCGCGCAGTGGTGAGCGTTGCGACCTCGACCGCCTCGGACAGTGAGGTGACCGGGACCGATGTGCGAAGGGACCCCAGCAGGTAGCGCCAGCCATGATCGGTCACGGCCGCCGACGCGGCCGGGCGGCTCAGGCGCTGACGCATGGCCTCACGCCAGCCTGCCAGTCGGCGCCACGCCTCGAGGCCGTCAGGGACCACGTCCCAGCCGGGCAGGGCGGCCGCCAGCTCCTCTTCCGTCAGGAAGGCGTGCCAGGCGACCTCCTCCACCTGCGGGGCGACCTCGACCGGGGTGCGGGCGCGATAGACGGCCGAGAACCAGCTGTGGTCGGCGCTCTCGTAGAGGAAGGTGAACAGGTGCTCCGGCTCGATGCCGGTCACCCCCAGCTCCTCCTCCGCCTCGCGCTTCGCCGCCTGGTCGTAGGACTCGCCGGTGCCCACGACGCCGCCGACGAAGACGTCGTACATCGACGGGAAGACGATCTTCGCCGGCGTGCGGCGGTGCACGAAGATCCGGCCGTCGGCGTCCGTCGCCAGGATGAAGACGCAGCGGTGGCGCAGCCGCCGGGCCATCACCTCGCCGCGCGTGGCCTGGCCGACGACGCGGTCCGCACCGTCGACGATGTCCAGGACTTCGTCCTGGCTCAAGGGGATCACTGGTTCGGTCACGACAGCAATGATGCCGCCGCCTCGCGCAGCTGCGCGTGCAGGCCCCGGTAGGTGGTGCGACCGCCGGGCAGCCATTCCTTCCGCACCTTCGCCACCGACGTGTAGTTGGTGTCGCACACGTTGGCCAGCGGGGACTCGACGGCCTGCGAGAGGTACTGGTAGGCGTCCATGGACGAGAAACCGTAGTCGCGCACCAGCCACTGCACCAGGTCGAGTTGGGCGATCCGGAAGGCGTCCTCCAGCGGGCGGGCCGAGCCCGTCGAGATCAGATGGGTGTCGGACTCGATCCGGGGCCAGGGCGTGGCGATGCCCTTGAGCAGTTCGACGATCGCCACCGTGTGCATGGCGCACTCGACCGCCACCCCGCAGGTCTCGCCCTCGCCCTGGCGGGCGTGGCCGTCGCCGAGGCTCAACAGCGCGCCGTCGACGTTCACGCCGAGGTAGCAGGTGACGCCGGAGCGCATCTCCGGGGTGTCGAGGTTGCCGCCGTGCGCGTCGGGGACCAGCGCGGAGCGGACCTCCAGGTTGGCCGGGGCCACGCCGACGGTGCCGTGCATCGGGGCCATCGGCAGGTCCAGCACCAGCACGCTGTCCCGGGCGGTGAAGCGGCACAGCCGGGCGGCGCGGTCCAGTTCCCAGATCCAGACCCGCTCGGGCAGCGGCTCCTGGAGTGTCGCGGTGGCGTGGGTGGAGGTCAGCGCGCCGAAGAGGGGGACGGTCGTGGACGCCGCCCAGTCGCGGGTCGGCTCGACCGAGACGAAGTGGATCGCCACCGTGTCCCCGGGTACGGCGCCCTCGATCCAGAAAGGGCCGGTCTGCGGGTTGAGGAAGGGGAATTCGCAGACCTCGGAGACCAGCGTCCGCTCGGAGGTCACCCGGCCGGCGAAACAGTCCTCGGTGGTCAGATCCAGCACCGTGCCCGGCGCCACGCGGGCCACCGGCGCAGCGCCGCCGAAGGTCCAGGCGTACTCGTCGGGCTTGGGGCGGACGGTCAGCACGCGTCGCTCGCTCATGCCGACACCATGGCACCGGACACGCGGAGCCCGCCAGAGGCCGAGTGTGGTTGGCTGGACCCGGGGGACCATCCGCCGTCACATCAGCCAAGGAGCACGTCATGGGTCAGGTCTACGCCGTCACCGAGCGAGTCCTGGACGCCTCGCCCGAGCAGGTCTTCGACACCGTCGCCGACTACGAGAAGGTCCGCCCCACCCTGCTGCCCGCACAGTACAGCGAGTACGAGGTGTGTCAGGGCGGTCGCGGCGCGGGCACGGTCGTGCACTGGAAGCTGCAGGCCACCGAGAAGCGGGTGCGCGACTGCCTGTTCACGGTGACCGAGCCGACCCCGGGCCGACTCGTCGAGACGGACGCCAACTCCTCGATGGTGGTGACCTGGACGGTGACGCCGGCCGGGGAGGGCAAGTCCAAGGTCGTCATCGAGACCACCTGGCAGGGCGCGGGCGGCATCGGCGGCTTCTTCGAGCGCACCTTCGCGCCCAAGGGCCTGAACCGGATCCACGACGAGGTGTTGAACCGCCTGGCCGCGACAGCCGCCTGAGAGCCGCCGTCTGCGAGTCGCCGTCTGAGAGAGCCGCAGTCTGACGTGCACGCGTCCGGGGATCGCCCCTCCGGGTGATTCTGCCGAGGGATTGCCTCCCGGCTTTGTCGACATGGCGTCACATCTCCGCAGGTAAAGCAGGATCGACGCGGCCGGTCCGATGATCGGGCCGGTCCGCGCCGATGAGTGCAGCCTGCAAGGATCCCGGCCATGCCTGTGATGGACACAGCCGTGATGGACGCCGCCGTGATCGACCCGCCGCCGGTGACGGCCGAGCCGCCCAGTCCTGCGCCTGCTCCCACCGGTGCCACTGGTGCCACTGGTGCCACCGGAACGGGCGGGGCCACCGTGCGGATCCGGCTGGTCTTCGCCGGGTTGATGCTGGCCCTGCTGCTCGCCGCGCTCGACCAGACCATCGTGGCCACCGCACTGCCCCGCATCGTCGGCGAGTTGCACGGGCTCAGCCGGATGTCCTGGGTGGTCACCGCCTATCTGCTGGCGTCCACCGTCGGTCTGCCCCTCTACGGCAGGCTCGGCGACCTGGTCGGGCGCAAGCCCGTCTTCCAGTTCGCCATCGTGGTCTTCCTGGTCGGCTCCGCGCTGGCGGGTTTCGCCCACAGCATGGCCGAACTGATCGCCTACCGGGCGATCCAGGGCATCGGCGGCGGCGGACTGATGATCGGCGTGCAGGCCATCATCGCCGACGTGGTCTCTCCGCGTGAGCGCGGCCGCTACATGGGCCTGATCGGGGCGGTCTTCGGACTCTCCTCGGTGGCCGGGCCGCTGCTCGGCGGCTGGTTCACCGACGGACCCGGCTGGCGCTGGTGCTTCTGGGTCAACCTGCCGGTCGGCGTCCTCGCGCTGCTGGTGGTCACTCTCGTGCTGCCGAAGCCCGTCCGCGCCGGCAACGGCGAGCGGGCGCGACTGGACTGGCTCGGCGCGCTGCTGCTCGCGGCCGTCGGCACCTGCCTGGTGCTGGCGACCAGCTGGGGCGGCAGCCAGTACGCCTGGCGCTCGCCCGTGATCCTCGGTCTGATCGGCGGCGCGGTCCTCTCCCTGGCGCTCTTCGCGCCCGTAGAGCTCTGGGTCGCGCGGCGTGGCATCGCGCCCGTCGTCCCGCTGCGGCTCTTCCGGGACGGCGTGTTCACGGTCGCCGGACTGATCGGCGTGGTCGTCGGCGTCGCGCTGTTCGGCGCGGCCAGCTATCTGCCCAGCTTCCTCCAGATGGTCGACGGTGCCAGCGCGACCGGCTCGGGCCTGAAGATGCTGCCGATGATGGCGGGCATCGTGCTGGCCTCCATCGGCACCGGTCAGCTGATCAGCCGGACCGGCCGCTACAAGCTCTACCCGATCGTGGGGGGTGCCCTGGCGACGGTCGGCATGGCGCTGCTGGGGCGGCTGGACGCGCACAGCTCCTACCTGGAGCAGAGTCTCGCCATGGGTGTGCTGGGCCTCGGCGTCGGCCTGGTGCTGCCGGTGCTGGTACTGGCCGTGCAGAACTCCGTCGCCCCGGGCGACATCGGCGCGGCGACCTCGGCCAACAACTACCTGCGGCAGATCGGCGGTTCGGTCGGCGCGGCGGTCTTCGGCACGCTTTTCGCCTCCCGCCTCGCGCACCAGCTCGCGCTGCACGGCCTGCCGCGCGACGACTCGATCACCCCGGCCCTCGTCCGCGCGCTGCCCCCGGCGCAGCGTGCCGGGTACGTGGACGCGTTCGCGACGGCGATGCCGCGCGTCTTCCTCTATCTGGCGCCGGTGCTGGCGCTGGGCTTCCTGCTGGGCTTCGTGCTGAAGGAGAAACCGTTGGTCAGCCATCACGGACCGGAGGACTTCACGGAGTCGCCAATCCCTCAGCAGCCGCTACACCAGCCGCCGCATCCGTCGCAGGCGCAGCAGCAGCCGGGCCTGAACGGGACGCCGGTGACCGGGGCCGTGCTGCAGGCGGATCGCGCGGGTGTCCCGCGCGCGGTGCTGACGCTGGTGGACCTCGAGGGCAGGCAGATCGCCCGTACCGGCAGCGGCGGGGACGGCCGCTGGGCGCTGGCCGCGCCGCGCAGCGGGAACTACGTGCTGATCGCGGCGGCGCCCGGCCATCAGCCGCAAGCGGTCACGGTGACAGTGGGCGGTCGTCCGGTGGAGCTGGACGTCGTGCTCGGCGGCACGGGTCGGCTGGCCGGAGCGATCCGCAGCGCGGAGGGCGCGCCCGTCGCGGGTGCCTCGGTGACGCTGACCGACGTGCACGGTGAGGTCGTCGCCGCGGCGCACGCCGACGCGGACGGCGCCTATGCGTTCCGCGATCTGGTCTCCGGCGTCTACACGCTGACCGTCAGCGCGCGGGCCTACCGGCCGACGGCGCTCGCGGTGGACGTCGCGCCGAGCGGCGAGACCCGCCAGGACATCACCCTCGCGGGCAGCGGAACACTGCGGGGCACGGTCAGGACCTCCCTCGGCCGCGCGGTCGCGGAGGCCAGGGTCACCCTGCTGGACGCCTCCGGCGCGGTGGTCGCGGCGGCGACGACGGGGGAGGACGGGGCGTTCCGCTTCACCGACCTGGAGCCGGGCGAGTACACGGTCATCGCGGCGGGCTACCCACCCGTGGCAACGGCGCTCCGCCTGGAGGATGGGCATACGGAACGCGACCTGCACCTCTCCCACCGCCTGGACGACTAGCGTCTGGCAAACGGGTCAGTTGCAACCCCCAGGGGCGCGAGGAACTGCGCGACAAGCCACCCGGCGAGGTAGAACACCGAACGCGCAGGGCCATCCGCTCGTCAGTGGTTTCCCGCGCAGTTCCTCGCGCCCCAGGGATCCCCATTTGCCGATCCCTGTCGGTCCAACGCTCCAGCGAAGTACTTGGTGACGCCCGCTCACCCAAGCAGGTAGAAGAATCCACCGCCCGGGTGAGCGCGTGCGTCGCGCCCCCCGCCCACCGGCATAGGTTGCGCGACGTGCCCAGTTGTGAACCCCTGACCATCCTTCACGTCTCGCAGCCCGTCGACGGCGGCGTCGCCCAGGTCGTGGCCGACCTGGCGCGGGGTCAGGTCGCGGACGGGCACGCCGTGGTGGTCGCGTGTCCGTGTCCTGAGGGTGGACGGCTGTCGCGTGACGCCGGCGTCGCGGGCGCGCGGATCGCGCCGTGGGGCGCGGAGCGCGCGCCTGGCGCGGGGCTGCCGCACGAGATCGCTGAGCTGCGGCGGATCGTCGCCGAGACCCGGCCGGACCTGGTGCACCTGCACAGCTCGAAGGCGGGCCTCGTCGGTCGGCTCGCGATCCGCGGGCGGATCGCGACGGTTTTCCAGCCGCATGCCTGGTCCTTCGAGGCCGTCGGCGGCCCGTCCGCCCGGATGATCGAGCGGTGGGAGCGGTGGGCCACCCGCTGGAGCGACCGGCTGGTCTGCGTCAGCGCGGAGGAACGGGCGCGCGGGCAGGCCGCAGGCCTCGGCGGGCGCTGGGCGCTGGTCCCGAACGGCATCGACCTCGACCGTTACGACCCGGCCCGGCTACCGCCCCGGCCGCGGGCAAGGAAGGCCCTCGGGTTGTCGCAGCACGCACCGCTCGCGGTCTGCGTCGGGCGGCTCTGTCGGCAGAAGGGGCAGGACCTGCTGCTCCGGGCCTGGGGCGAGGTGCTGGCCGAGCTGCCGCACGCGCGTCTCGCGCTGGTCGGCGACGGGCCCGAGCGGGGTGCGCTGGAGGAGCAGGCGGCGACGCTGCAGGCGCCGGAGAGCGTGGTCTTCGCCGGGCGGGTGGACGACCCGCGCGCCTGGTACGCGGCGGCCGACCTGATGGTGCTGCCCTCCCGCTGGGAGGGAATGGCGCTGGCGCCGCTGGAGGCGATGGCCTGCTCGCGGCCGGTGGTGCTGACAGATGTGGCAGGGGCCCGTGAATGTCTGGGTGATCAGCAATTCCCGGTCCCGGTCGGGGACACCCGGACGCTCGCGACATCCCTCATTCGGCTGCTCGCCGACCAGGAGCTCTGCTCCGAGCTCGGGCGCCGCTCCCGTGCGCGCACGACGGAACGTCACGACCTGCGTGCCACAAGGATGTTGATGGCCCAGACGTATGACGCGGTGCTCCAGTCGCGGCGGATCCCGGCGCCCGCCGCGCCGAGCGCAACAAATGATCATCGTGTTGGAAAGTCTGACTAATGGTCATCGGTGTGACACCGCCCGACACTGTCAAAATCCCAGCAGAAATTCTGTAATGTCCTATTTGCCTGCTTCATTCCTTTCCCCGTGAGACGGCATCGGTGCCGACCGCGGCGGCAGGTGCTACCTCCATCAGGGGAGTACGTGCGCGGATGACCACCATCGACAACGAGGAACTGCCCACGGGCGTGCGGGCCGTCGGCCTCGCACCCGCCCGGCGGCACGGCTCCGGCCTGTCCTCCGCTGCGAACTCCCCGGCCGTCCACGGCGGCACGGGCATCCCCGCCACCCTGCTCGGCGTCGACGCGGTGGCCGCGCTCGGCGCGCTCGCGATCGTGCTGCCCGGCGGTCTCGCCGTCGCCGTGCGGGCGGCCTGCGGGCTGCTGCCGGTCCTGGTGCTGATGTACTCCTCCGGCGGGCAGTACCGGCTGCGGCTGGCGCCCTCGGTGCTGGACGAACTGCCGGGCCTGGCCGGGCGGGCGACCATCGCGATCTCCTTCGCGCTCACCCTGGAGCGCTGCCTCCAGACCTTCCTGCTGCCCTTCGCGCTGCCCACCTCGATCCCCGCCGACATCAAGATCCTGATCGCGCTGCTCGTCTGTCACCTCACCCTCGACGGGATCGGCCGTGCGCTGGTCTACTCCGCCGTGCGCGCGCACCGCCGGCGGGCACCGCGTCCGACCCTGATCGCCGGGGCGGGCCACGTCGGGCAACGGATCGCCGCCGCGCTGCTGGAGCACCCCGAGTACGGGCTGCGGCCGGTCGGCTTCATCGACCCCGACCCCATCTTCCTGCCCGCCGACTTCCCCGTTCCTGTGCTCGGCGGACCGGACGTGCTGGTCCGTGAGCTGCCCCGGCGCGGGATCAGGGACGTCATCCTGACCAGCGGCGGCGTGGACGACGAGCGCTCCGCGCAGATGCTGCGCACCAGCACCGACTTCGGCTGCGACGTCTGGTTCGTGCCGGGCTTCCCCGACTACGGCGCCTTCGAGCACAACGGGCGGCGCACGGCCGTCGGCGACCACCTCTGGGGCTTTCCCTGCCTGCGGCTCGGCAGCAGCCCGATGCACCGTCCGAGCTGGGCGGTGAAGCGCGCGGGTGACGCCTGCTTCGCCGGAGTCGGGCTGCTGCTGCTCTCGCCGGTGCTGTTGTGCTGCGCGATCGCGGTGCGGCTCGAGGGCGGGCCCGGGGTGATCTTCCGTCAGGAGCGGGTCGGCCTGGACGGGCAGAACTTCACGGTGCTCAAGTTCCGCACCCTGCGTCCGGCCGACGAGCACGAGTCGGCCACCCGCTGGAACATCGCGCACGACAACCGGCTCGGGCCGGTCGGGCGCTTCCTGCGCCGTACCTCGCTGGACGAGCTGCCGCAGCTGTGGAACGTACTGCGCGGCGAGATGAGCCTGGTCGGCCCGCGCCCGGAGCGGCCGTACTTCGTCATGCGCTTCGCGCAGGCGTACCCGCGCTACCGCGAGCGTCACCGCGTGCCGGTCGGGCTGACCGGCTTCGCCCAGGTCAACGGGTTGCGTGGCGACACGTCCATCGAGGACCGGACGCGGTTCGACAACTACTACATCGACAGCTGGAGCCTGTGGCAGGACGTCAAGATCCTGCTCCGCACGGTGCTCGCGGTGCTGCGGACGGACGGGAGTTGACGGGGTGTCCCCACGACTGGGACAGGGCTGGGCCGGAAAGGGCTGGGCAGGGCACGGCTGGGCGGGACGAGGCTTGCTCGGGCTGGGCCGACTCGGCACGGAGGTGCCGGGGCAGAATCCGGTGGCGCAGGCTCCGTTGAGCCGGCTGTGGGCAGCGCTGCGGCCGGCCCATCTGGCCGCGCTGACCGTGCTGCTGGTCTGCGTGCCGCTGGGCAACAAGGACGTCACCGCGTCCGTGCACGTCACCCCCGCGGACGTGGGCTCGCTCGTGCTGGTCGCGGTCACCCTGCCGCTCGCGCTCTTGCGGCGGACCCGGTCTCCCCGGCCGGGGACGGCGGGGACGGTGTTCGTGAACACAGCCCTCTCGCTGCATATGGCGCTCCTCTTCGCGGGCGTGCTGGTCGCGGTCGGCGTGGCCACCGCGGCCTCGATGGATCCGCACCAGAGCATCTCCGGGTTCGTCAGGTTCGTACAGATCTTCGTCGTCGTGCCGTCGGCCGTGCTCTACGCCGTGCGTGACCGGCGCGACCTGCGGATGGTGCTGGGCGCGTTCGCGTCGGCGGCGCTGCTGGAGGGCGCGGTCGGCGTCGAGCAGTACGTCACCGGGACCGGCGCCTCCTTCGCGGGCGGCTCGCAGCGGGCGGTCGGCACCTTCGGCGCGCAGGACGTGATGGCGATGTCCGTCGTCGTCAGCTTCGGGTTGCTCGCCTCGCTGGGCCTGACGCTCGAGGCGCGCCGCGAGCAGCGGACCGTGGCCATGCGCTGGTGGGCGCTGGCGACTTCGGCCCTGGCCGCGCCGCTGGCCCTCTCGTTCAGCCGTGGCAGCTGGATCGCGACCGCCGTCGCGGGCACGGTCGTGATGCTGCTCACCGACGCCCGGCTGCTGCTGCGCACCGGGGTGGCGCTGGCGGCCGTCGGTGTGGTCGTGCTGGGCGGACTGACGGCGGCCGGGGTGGTCGGCGCGGGCGGTGCGGCGGGCGGGGCGGGCAGCGAGGGGTCCGTGACGGCGCGGCTGACCAGCATCGGCTCGGTCACCGGCGCGGCGGACCACTCCGTGACCGACCGCTACGACCTGTGGACCACCGCGGGGCGGATCTGGCGCGAGCACCCGCTGACGGGGGTCGGGCCCAAGGAGTTCCCCGTCTACCGCGACGCCCACGCCCCGCTGCGGCTCTCGTCCGGCAGCGACACGGGCGGCGCGGGCGCGGGCTTCTCGCGCGAGCCGCTGCTCTCTCCGCACAACATGTACATGCTGGTGCTCAGCGAGCAGGGCCTGCTCGGGCTCACCGCCTTCGCGACGCTGCTGCTCGGCACCGCCCTCGGCGCGTGGCGCACCCCGGCCGTGGTCGGGCTGCTGGTCTGGCAGATGGTGGATTTCCTCTACGCCGACATCGGCGGGACGACGACGGTGCTGATCTCCGTCGTGCTCGGCCTCTGCGCGAGTGCGCTCGCTCGCACCGGCGTGCTGGCGATCCCGTCCCCGCGTGCGGCTCTGACCCGGCGGGAGGCCTCCGCGCTGTGACCGTTGCCACCGAGAACGCATCCCAACCGGGAGAGGGGGCCGCGCCCGGGCCATCACCCGAGCCGTCGCCCGAGTCGTCGCCCGAGCCACAGCCCGCTCCCGCGCCTGAGGCTTCGCAGAAGCGCGGCTTCGTCGCCAAAGCGTTCGGCGTCACCGCGCTGTTCAGCGCGGTGGGTTCGATCCTCGGATTGCTGCGCGATCTGCTGCTCGCACGCTTCTACGGAGCGGGCTCGGCGACGGACGCCTTCCTGGTCTCCTGGACGGTGCCGGAGACGGCGGCCCCGCTGCTGATCGAGGACGGGATGGCCTTCCTCACCGTCCCCGCCTTCAGCGCCGCGCTCGCCGCACGCGGACGGGCGGACGGGGAGGGAGCTGCGGACGGCGACGCAGCAGCGGAGCAGCAGGACCAGGTGCGGGCGCTGGTGGCGGCGACGTTGCCGCCGCTCGCGCTCGCGCTGGCGCTGCTCTCGGCGGTGACCGCGCTGGGTGCACCGCTGCTGGTGCACCTGCTGGCGCCGGGTCTCGCGGACCCGCAGTTGGCCGTCGTCTGCACCCGGCTGACCGCCGTCACCGTGCTGCCCTTCGGCCTCACCGGCTACCTGAGCGCCGGCCTGCGCGCGCACCACCGCTTCACGGTGCCCGGGGCCGTCTACATCGCCTACAACGTCGGAATCCTCGGCGTCATGCTGCTGCTCCACGGCAGCCTGGGCGTGCGCGCGGCGGCGGGCGGGGTGGCGCTGGGCAGTCTGCTGATGACGGCGGTGCTGCTGCCGCCGTTCACGCGCCAGGTCAGCCGTCTGACGGTCAGTCGATTGACGGTACGTCACGGTAGGCGCAGCGCCGACGGAGCACGCGGCGTGAGCACGGGTGCGCCGGTGCTGAGCCCTGTCGCGCTGCTGCCGGTGGTGCTGTTCACACTGACCAGGCAGGCGCAGATCTTCGTCGAGCGCTTCATCGGTTCCACCCTCCCGCCGGGCACCATCTCGCACCTCAACTACGCGGAGAAGGTGGCCCAGAACGTGATGATCATCGGGATCCTGGTCTGCACGGTGACCTTCCCGATGATCGCCAGGGCGCTCGCGGAGGGCGACACCCAGGGCGCGCGCGAGCGCGTGGAGAAGGACCTCGGCGTCGTCGGCGCGGTGGTGCTGGCCGGTTCGGTCGTCCTGTTCGCCTGCGCACCGCAGCTCGTCGCGGTCCTCTTCGAGCGCGGCGCCTTCAACGCCGCCGACACCGCGGCGACGGCCTCGCTGATGCGCGTCTACTGCCTCGGGCTGCTGGCGCAGGGCCTGGTCGGCGCGCTGATCCGGCCGTTCCTTGCCGCCCGCCCCGCGGTCGGCTTCGGCGAGGACGGGACGGCCAGGCCGCTCGACCGGACCGACTGGTACCCCATCGCCGCGATGGGGCTGGGCCTGCTGGTGACCGTCGCCGTCGCGGCGGGCAGCACGCCGTTCGTCGGGGCGTGCGGGCTGGCGGCCGGAAACGCGGTCGGGATCAGCGTGACGGCGGTACTGCTGCTGCTCGCGCTGCGGACACGCGGCATCCCGGTGCGGGTGCACACGGTGCTGGGTGGCCAGGCCCGGCTGCTGCTCGCCGCGACGTGCGCGGTCGTCCCCACGTGGCTGGCCGCCAACATCCCCGGGATCGACGGCCTCGGGCCTCTGCTGCCGCTCCTCGCGGGCGGGGCCACCGGACTTCTTTCCTTCCTCGCCCTGGCGGGAGCGCTGCGCGCGCCCGGGGTGAGTGACGTGCTGAGCGGACTTCGCGGCCGGCTGGCTTCCCGGCCGACCGTCATCCGTCAGCGCAGCGCAGCGATCGAACATGCGACGGGAGAAGCTGATGGGTGCTGAACCGCTCCAGGGGGAGCGCAGCGCGCCGAGCGAGTTGGTCAGATTGAAGCAGCAGGCCGCTCCGGCAGCCCTGGATGGAGCAGCGGGCCGGGACGAAACAGCGAGTCCGGACGAAGCAGCGGTCCCGGATGAGGCGGCGGCCCAGGAAGGCGCACAAGCTCCGGACCGGGTGTTCACCGGAAGGCCGCCGTGGACGTTGATGTACCACTCGGTCGACACCGTGCCGGAAGATCCCTATCTGGTGACCGTCACCCCCGAGCGCTTCGTCCGGCAGATGGAATGGCTGCGCCGTCGCAGGATGCGCGGGGTCTCCATGAGCGAGCTGCTGCTCGCACAGGAGCGCGGCAGCGCGTCCGGCCTGGTTGGACTGACCTTCGACGACGGCTACGCCGACTTCCCGCGCGAGGTGCTGCCGGTGCTGCTGCGTTACGGCTTCAACGCGACCGCCTACATCGTCGCCGGCCGGATGGGCGGCCACAACGCCTGGGACGTGGACGGGCCGCGCAGGCCGCTGGTGACGATCGCCCAGGTGCGGCAACTGGCCTCGGCAGGAGTGGAGATCGGCTCGCACTCGCTCAGCCACCGCCGGATGGCCGGCCTGTCGGGGGAGGATCTGGCGTTGGAGACCCGGCGCAGCAAGGAGCTCCTGGAAGCCGTGGTCGACGGGCCGGTCACCGGCTTCTGCTTCCCCTACGGCGCGTCCGACGAGGCAGCGGAGCGGGCCGTCGGTGCGGCCGGATACGCCTACGGCGTCGGCATCTGCCACCAGCACACCGCCAGCCGCTGGGCCCTGCCGCGATGTTACGTCGGCGAGCGCGACGGTGGACTGCGACTGCGGGCGAAGCAGATCCGGCACACCCTGCGGGGGTGGACCTGTTGAACCACGCCGTCCTGCCTGAGCTGCCTGAATTGCCCGAGCTGCCCGAGCTGCCCGAGCTGCCCGAGCCCCGGCCGTGTCCGCGCCCGGCCCGGCTCCGCGTGCTGCACGTCGTGACCGGTCTGCGTGCGGGCGGAGCCGAGCAGCAACTGCGGTTGCTGCTGCGGCATCTGCCGCCGGAGGTCCACTGCGAGGTCGTCGCGCTGTGCGAGGCGGGCGCGGTGGCGGAGGGGCTGCGGGCGGACGGGGTCACCGTGCACGAGCTGGGCATGCGCGGCAACCGGGACCTGGCCGCCCTGCCACGGCTGGTGCGGCTGATCCGCGCCGGGCGGTTCGATCTGGTCCACTGCCATCTCTACCGGGCCTGCGTCTACGGGCGGATCGCGGCGCGGCTTGCCGGGGTGCGCGCCGTGGTCGCGACCGAGCACTCACTCCAGCCCGGAGTGTTGGAAGGGCGCCGCACCGGCCTCGGCCTGCGCCGGCTCTACCTGGCCACCGAGCGGCTCGGCCTGGTGACGATCGCCGTCTCCGAGGCGGTCGCCCATCAGCTGCGCGCCTGGGGCGTGCAGGCCGAGCGGATCCGGGTGGTGCCCAACGGGATCGAGCCCGACGCCTACCGGACGGCCGCCGTGTCGTGGCGTGAGCTGGGGCTGTCCGAACTTCCTGAGGACGCTTTCGTCATCGGTGCGGTCGGCAGGCTGGTGCCGGGCAAGCGCTTCGACGTCCTCGTCGACGCGCTGGCGCTGCCGGCGCTGCAAGCTCCGGCGCTGCAACGGGCCGGGGTGACGGGGGGCCCGCCGTACCTGCTGATCGTCGGCGACGGACCGGAGCGCGCCGCGCTCGAAGCGCGGGCGCGCGAGCGGGGTGTGGCGGAGCGGGTGGTCTTCACGGGAGAGCGTGACGACGTGCCCGCGCTGCTCGGCGCGCTGGACGCGCTGGCCGCGCCGTCAGCTGGGGAGACCTTCGGGCTGGCCCTGGTGGAGGGGTTGGCGTCCGGGCTTCCTGTGCTCTGGTCCTCCGGACCCGCGCTGGCCGAACTACCCCCGCAGGAGCTGTCGGCGCTGGCCCGACGTGGCACCTCCCGGACCGAGCCGACGCCGGCGGCCTACGCCACCGCGCTGGCCGCACTGATGGCCAGGTCCGAGACGCTTCCGGCAGGACCCCAGCCGGGATCGCTGTCGGCCCGCTACGACATCGCCCGGCTGGCCCCGCGCGTTGCCGCGATCTACGCCGAACTGACTGCTGCCGGACCGGTTGCCACCGAACTCACTGCCACCGAACTGTCCCACCGTCACCGCGAAGCACACCCGGAGGAGATGACCCGTGCCCGATAGCGAGAAGCAGAGCGCGCCCGCACCCGCAGCACCCGCGTCGGCGGAGCGTCGGTCCGCCGCGCTGCGGTCGGCCCTGCGCAAGTGGTGGCCGCTGCTGGTGGCCGTCCCCGCGGGCGCCGTGGCGGGGGGCGGCTACGCCCTCGTCGCCACGCCGCAGTACCAGGCGGACGCCTACGTGATGGTCGTCGCCGACCAGGGCACCGAGAGCGCGACCGCCGTCAGCTTCGCCCAGGCGTACGGGCGCGTTGTGGCCCAGCCGGAGATCCTGGCGCGTGCCGCGGCGGAGACCGGCGTCCCGGCCAGGGAGCTGACCGCGCAGATCCAGGCGCAGACCTCGCCCGACGCGCCGATGATCCAGGTCAGCGGCACCGCCACCAGCGCCAGGCTGGCCGCGAAGGAGGCCAACGCGGTCGCCCGCTCGATGGTCGCCTTCGGCGACGCCACGGCGAAGCAGACGCGCGTCCGGCTGATGGCCTTCGCTCCGGCCGCCCCGCCGGTGACGGCCTCCACGCCCTCTCGCAGCCTCGACGTCGCGGTCGGCGGCGCGGCAGGACTGCTGCTGGGCAGCCTCGCCCTGCTGGCCCGGTCGGGCGGCGGCATCGGCGGTGGCAGCGGCGGCCGTTCGGGCGCGCCGGAGCGCGAGCAGCTCGACGCACGCGAGCCCGCCGAGGGCGGCGCGCCCCTGCCCGAGCAGCAGCGCGAAACGGCGGGGACCGGCGCATGACGACCGTCGTCCGACCCGACGCGGCCGGAACGGCCGACACACCGCCGGTCTTCGAGGCTGTGGTGCTGCGCGACGAGCGCGCCCTCGAGGTGCTCGCGGGCGAGTGGGACGAGCTCCAGGATCGCAGCCCCGGAGCGACGCCTTTCCAGTGCCACGCCTGGCTCTCTTCCTGGTGGCACAGTTACGGACGACCCGGCCGGTTGCGGCTGGTGACGGTCCGTCGGAACGGGAGGCTGATCGCGCTCGCGCCGCTGTACCGCGACGGCGCGGCGCTGCGCCCGCTGGGGGCGGAACTCACCGACTTCCACGACGTGCTGCTCGACGCCGACCATCTCGACGAGGCAGCCGCCGCCCTGGCCGCGGCGCTCGCGGCGGAGCTGCGTGCGCCCTTCGCCCGCCTCGACCTCGGCGAGGTCCGCGCCGACGCGGCCGTGCACCGGCTGGCCCCGCACTGGCCGCGCGCACTGCGGCAGCTGCCTGCGTCGTTCGTCCAGCATCTGCCCGGCGTCCCCATGGAGGAGCTGCTGACGCGGCTGCCGGGCCGCACCGCGCAGCGCACCAAGGTGAAGCTGCGCAAGCTCGCCGCGGCGGGCGTCGAGGTGCGCGTGGTACCGGCGTGGGAGGCACCCGAGGCCGTCGACCGCATGCTCGCGCTGCACGCCCTGCAGTGGCGTGAGCGCGGTGCGACCCCCGAGCACATGCGGGAACGGTTCGCCAAGCATCTGCGCGCGGCGGCGACCGGCATGTGCGGCAGCGGGCGGGCCACCCTGCGCGAGTACCGGCTCGACGGCCGGCTCATCGCCTGCGACCTGATGCTGCAGAGTCCCGCGATGGTGGCGCTCTACGTCTACGGCGTCCACCCCGAGGCGCGTGAGCGGCTCGACATCGCGGGCATGCTCTTCGGCGAGTCCCTCGCCCAGGCGGTCCGCACGGGCTGTACGGAGCTGAGTCTGCTGCGCGGCAACGAGCCCTACAAGCAGCGCTGGCGTCCGGACCCGGCCCGGAACGAACGGCTGCTCTTCGGCTCGGCGGCGGCGGTGGCGACCGTGGCGGTGTCCGCGCGGGCCACCGAGCGGGCCAAGAACTTCGCCCGCGCCCGGCTGCCGTGGCTCAAGTCGCTGCGCTCGCGGCTGCGGGTGCTGGCCCAGCTGGCCCGGGGGAGAGCCGCGTCCCGCCCGGCCGGGGGCACAGGGGCCGGGGACGCCGGGGCTGGGGGCAATGGAGCAGGAAAGACTGCCTAGGCTTCTGCGCATGACGATCGCCCGCTCTGTCCCACTGTTCCTGCTCGCCGCTGTTCTGGAGATCGGCGGGGCCTGGCTGGTGTGGCAGGGCGTGCGCGAACACCGGGGCTGGGTGTGGATCGGCGCCGGGATCATCGCTCTCGGCGCCTACGGCTTCGTCGCCACCCTCCAGCCGGACGCGCACTTCGGCCGGATCCTGGCCGCCTACGGCGGCGTCTTCGTGGCGGGCTCGCTGGTCTGGGGCATGGTCTTCGACGGCTACCGGCCGGACCGCTTCGACGTGATCGGCGCGCTGGTCTGTCTCGTCGGCGTCGGCCTGATCATGTACGCACCGCGCGGGCGGTAGCAGCCCCCGGGCACGAGGTCACGACACGCACACGCGCTGTCACTTTCACGAGGTCGCAGCCCTTACGGTGACGTGCATGCGTTCCGCCACCAAGGCCCTGCTGGCCCTGCTCCTCGTGGGTCTCGCGCTGCTCGGCGCGGCGGCGCGGGCGCACCGGCCGGCGCCGTTCGGGGACACGGTCGCGGCCTCGTCCAACCCCCGGGCGCGGGCCGTGGCCGCAGACGCGCTGCGGACGGTGCCCGGCGGTGAGGTGCAGGCCTACGACCGGCGCAGCGGGCTGGCCGCGTGGAGCTACCGCAGGGAGGGGAGCGTGCCGCTGCGGCTGGTGACGGTGGCCAGGACCACCGTCGCGGTCTGGGACGACGGCATGCTGACCGGAGTGCTGCCGGAGCCGGCCGCCGTGCGCTGGCACCGCTTCGTGCCGGGGGTGTCCGGTCGGACTCCGCTGCTGCTCGTGCCGCTGGGCGCTGGAGAAACGTTCCTGGTGATGACCTCGGACCTGGTGATGACGTACAACACCGTCGACGGCACCATCCGGACCTCCACCCTGCCGTCGCCGGGCTGCTCCTACACGGCCTCCGGCCTCGCGGGCCCGGTCCACGTCGGGGAGTGGGTCGTCGTCCAGCGCAGCTGCGGCGAGGCGGGCACGGCGGGCGCGGCAGGGGGCAGCGAGCTGGAGGGGTTCAGCCCGGACGGTCGCCGCTGGCAGCGCCCGGGGGCCGCCCTGCGGCTGCGCCCAGCGGCGGGCGGAGGAGGGGTCGGGGAGGCGGCGGAACAGGTGGCGGTACTGGCCGTGCCGTGGCGTGAGCCGTACCTGCTGGACCCGGCCTCCGGTCACTACGGCCGGAATGCGTTTGCGCCGCCCGTTAGACTTGCTTGAATCCTGCAGCATGGCCTCCCTTCGGTCGGTCGTGTCGGCATCCAGCACATACGGCACGTACCGTCCCGGGAGTAGCTTCGCCATGATCGCCGCCAATGACATCGAACTGCGCGCGGGCGCGCGCATCCTGATCGAGTCGGCGACCTTCCGCCTCGCTGCGGGTGACCGGATCGGTCTGGTCGGCCGCAACGGCGCCGGCAAGACGACGCTGACCAAGGTGCTCGCGGGCGAGGCCCAGCCCGCCGGCGGCACGATCACCCGCAGCGGCGAGATCGGCTACCTCCCGCAGGACCCGCGTACCGGCGACCTCGACGTGCTGGCCAGGGACCGGGTGCTCTCCGCCCGCGGTCTGGACGAGGTGCTGCGCAAGATGCGCCTCAACGAGGAGAAGATGGCCAGCGGCAAGGGGGCGACCCGCGAGCAGGCCATGAAGAAGTACTCCAACCTGGAGACCACCTTCCTGACCAAGGGCGGCTACGCCGCCGAGGCGGAGGCCGCGACGATCGCCGCCAGCCTCGGCCTGCCGGACCGGGTCCTCGGCCAGCCGTTGCACACCCTCTCCGGCGGTCAGCGCCGCCGCGTCGAGCTCGCGCGCATCCTCTTCTCCGACTCGGACACGCTGCTGCTGGACGAGCCGACCAACCACCTCGACGCCGACTCGATCCTGTGGCTGCGGGACTACCTGAAGACGTACAAGGGCGGCTTCATCGTCATCTCGCACGACATCAACCTGGTCGACGAGGTCGTCAACAAGGTCTTCTACCTGGACGCCAACCGCACCACCATCGACGTCTACAACATGGGCTGGAAGCTCTATCTCCAGCAGCGTGAGGCCGACGAGAAGCGGCGCAAGCGCGAGCGGGCCAACGCCGAGAAGAAGGCCTCGCAGCTCAACGCCCAGGCAGACAAGATGCGCGCCAAGGCGACCAAGACCGTCGCCGCGCAGAACATGGCCCGCCGCGCCGAGAAGCTGCTCTCCGGCCTGGAGGCGGTCCGCCAGGACGACCGCGTCGCCAAGCTGCGCTTCCCCGAGCCGGCCCCCTGCGGCAAGACCCCGCTGACGGCGGAGGGGCTGTCCAAGTCCTACGGCTCGCTGGAGATCTTCACCGACGTCGACCTGGCCATCGACAAGGGCTCGCGCGTCGTCGTGCTGGGCCTCAACGGCGCGGGGAAGACCACGCTGCTGCGGATGCTCGCGGGCGTCGAGGCCCCGGACACCGGCGAGGTCGTCCCCGGCCACGGCCTGAAGATCGGCTACTACGCCCAGGAGCACGAGACCCTGGATCCGGACCGGACGATCCTGGAGAACATGCGCTCGGCGGCGCCGGACATGGATCTGGTCGCGATCCGTAAGATCCTCGGCTCCTTCCTCTTCTCCGGCGACGACGTGGAGAAGCCCGCAGGCGTCCTCTCCGGCGGCGAGAAGACCCGGCTGGCGCTGGCCACCCTGGTCGTCTCCAGCGCGAACGTGCTGCTGCTGGACGAGCCGACCAACAACCTCGACCCGGCCAGCCGCGAGGAGATCCTCGGCGCGCTGCGCTCCTTCGCGGGCGCGGTGGTCCTGGTCACCCACGACGAGGGCGCGGTCACGGCGCTCCAGCCGGAGCGGATCATTCTGCTCCCGGACGGCGTCGAGGACCTGTGGAACGAGGGATACGCAGATCTCGTGACCCTCGCGTGAAATATCAGTAGCAAAACGCCTCGTCGGAACTGTTGGACTAGGCGGGGGATCATGCATCTGGACCAGAAGAGTTCATATCGCAGCTCGCTTCATCCTGCCCTCCCGAGCGCGTGGATTCTCTGGATTCGGGATTCCTGGGCATTGCTCAATTACCGCTGCTGATCAGCATTTTCGCGAGGACGGCGGCCTGGAGCCGGGGGCGTGCGGTCAGGTAGTGCACGCTCCCCGAGTGCGCGGCAACACCACTTCACCCCGGGATTCCCGGTATCGACCTTGTCGAATGGGTGGCCATGAAGCCCCCCATGGGTGATCATGGGATTCCGACAGAGCACTGCTACGAGGAGGCACGGGTGGCCGAGACTCTGAAAAAGGGCAGCCGGGTGACTGGTGCCGCACGGGAGAAGCTCGCAACCGAGCTCAAGAAGAAGTACGACTCCGGTGCGAGTATCCGCGCGCTGGCAGAGGAGACGGGCCGTTCCTACGGCTTCGTTCACCGCATGCTCAGCGAGTCCGGAGTTTCCCTGCGCGGCCGTGGCGGAGCCACGCGCGGAAAGGCCAAGGCCGCCGCTGCGTCCAGTTCCTGACGCGACACCTGCTCTTGGCGAAACGGCGGTCCGGGTAACCTCCCCCCGACCGTCGTTCGTCACGTCTGGGCACACGTGGGCCACTGTGGTTACTCTTCGGTAGCTAAGTTCTGCGACCGCCGGAGGAACCTGTGACTGACCATGCTGCTGACACCGCTGCCGACTGGGCCGAGGCCGGGGTCAGCCTGGAGGTGGCGGGCGAGCTCGCCACGGTGACGCTCTGCCGTCCCGAGCGGCGCAACGCTCAGTCGCCCGCGATGTGGCGCGCCCTCGCGGCGATCGGACGCGAGCTGCCGGGATCCGTCCGGGTCGTGCTGCTGCGCGCCGACGGCGTCTCCTTCTCCGCCGGGCTCAACCGGCAGGCCTTCACCCTGGAGGGCATCCCCGGCGAGCGCTCCTTCGTCGACCTGGCCAAGAGCGAGGACGCCGACGAGGTCATCGCCGAGTACCAGGAGGGCTTCCTCTGGTGGCGCCGCCCGGACCTGGTCAGCATCGCCGCCGTCCAGGGCCACGCCGTGGGCGCCGGATTCCAGCTGGCGCTCGCCTGCGACCTGCGCGTCGTCGCCGAGGACGTCCAGTTCGCGATGAAGGAGACCGCGCTCGGCCTGGTCCCCGACCTGACCGGCACCAAGCCCCTGGTCGACCTGGTCGGCCCGGCCCGCGCGCTGGAGATCTGCGGCACCGGCCGCTGGGTCGGCGCGGAGGAGTCCGCCCGGCTCGGACTCGCCAACCTCGTCGTCCCGGCCACGGAGCTGGACGCGGCCGCGTCCGACCTCGCCGCCGCGCTGCTGGCCGCGCCGCGGGACGCGCTGATCGAGACGAAGGCCCTGCTGCAGGGTGCGGGCGCCCGCACGCTGGAGCAGCAGCGCGCGGCGGAGCGCGCGGCGCAGCTGCGCCGCCTGCGGGACCTGGCCGGCGTGGGGGAGTAGTTGGGCAATCGGCCCGGTTGCACTATCCAGGGGCGCGAGGAACTGCGCGAGAAACCACCCTGTGCGGATGGCCCTGCACGTTCGGGGACTCACCACCACGGGTGGCTTGTCGCGCAGTTCCTCGCGCCCCTAACGGGCTTACAGCCCGTGGAGCGCGCCGCCGTCCACGGGGAGCATCACGCCCGTCAGGTACGACGCCGCAGGCGACAGCATGAACGCAGCGACCCTGCCGAACTCCTCCGCGCTGCCGTAGCGGCGCAGCGGGATCGACGCCTCCGCCGTCGCCCGTGCCGCAGCGGGGTCCGCAGCAAGTGAATCCAAGTGCTGGACGCGTTCCGTCTCGATTCGGGCCGGCAGCAGGCCGAAGACGCGGATGCCCTCCGGGCCCAGCTCGTTGGCCAGGGTTTTCGCCGCCATCGCCAGGCCCGGTCGGAGGCCGTTCGACACCGCCAGGCCGGGGATCGGTTCGCGCGCCGAGCCCGACAGCACGAAGCCGATCGCGCCGCCGTCGCCCAGCACGTCCGCCGCCGCCCGGGCGATCCGCAGCGCGCCCAGGAACACCGACTCGAACGCCTCCCGCCACGCCGACTCCGGCGTGCCCAGCGCGGTGCCCGCCGCCGGGCCGCCGACGCTGATCAGGACCCCGTCGAGGCGGCCGAAGCGTTCCAGCGCCGCGCCGACCAGGCGCTCCGCCGTGTCGGGCGCGGCGTTGTCGGCGACGACGCCCTCCGCGAGCTCGGGGCCGCCGAGCGCGTCGACGGCCTCCGCCACCGAGTCCTTCGCGCGGCCGGTGATCACGACGCGGGCGCCGTCGGCGACCAGCTCCCTCGCGGAGGCGAAGCCCAGGCCGCGGGTCGCGGCGGTGACGATGTAGACGCGACCGCCCAGTCCCAGATCCATCAGTGCAGCCTCAGCCTTCCGCAAGTGCGAGCAGGAACGCGGTGTTGACCAGGGCGACGTGAGTGAACGCCTGGGGCGTGTTGCCGAGTTGACGACAGCTCACCGGGTCCCACTCCTCCGAGATCAGGCCCACGTCGTTGGCCAGCCCGGAGACCCGGTCGAACAGCTCCCGCGCCTCCGTCACGCGTCCGATGGCGATCAGCGCGTCGGCCAGCCAGTACGAGCAGGCGAGGAACGCGCCCTCCGAGCCGGCCAGGCCGTCGACCGAGTCGGCGAGGTCCGACGCCTCAGGCGTCGAGTAGCGGCGGACGAAGCCGCCGTGGTCCAGCTCGCGCTGGACCGCCTCGACGGTGGCGACGACCCGCGGGTCCTCCGGGCGCAGGAAACCGGTCTTCACGGCGAAGAGCGCCGACGCGTCCAGCTCGCTACCGCCGTAGTACTGGGTGATCACGCCTCTCGCCGGGTCGACGCCGCGGGCGCAGATGTCGGAGTGGACCAGGTCGCGCAGCTCGCGCCAGCGCTCGACGGGGGCGGGCAGGCCGGTCTCCTCGGCGAGCTTGACCGCGCGGTCGAAGGCGACCCAGCACATGATCTTCGAATGGACGAAGTGGCGGCGCGGGCCGCGCACCTCCCAAAGGCCCTCGTCCGGGTCGGACCAGTGCTCCTCCAGGAATTCGAGGAACTTCCGCAGCAGACCCCAGACGTGGCGCTCTATCCGGATGCCGTGCTGGTGGGCGAGGTAGAGCGTGTCGACGACCTCGCCGTAGACGTCGAGCTGGAGCTGGTCGACGGCGGCGTTGCCGAAGCGGACCGGGCGGGAGCCCTCGTAGCCGGGCAGCCAGTCGGCGATCGTCTCCGGCAGCCGGCGCTCGCCGCCGACCGCGTACATGGTCTGCAGGTCGGCCGGGTCGCCCGCGATCGCGCGGAGCAGCCAGCCGTGCCAGGCTTCCGCCTCGGCGCGGTAGCCGGCGTTGAGCAGCGCCGAGAGCGTCATGGTCGAGTCGCGCAGCCAGCAGAAGCGGTAGTCCCAGTTGCGCGCGCCGCCGACCTGCTCGGGCAGGCCCGCCGTCGCAGCGGCGACGATGCCGCCGGTCGGCTCGTAGGTGAGCGCCTTGAGTGTGATCAGCGAGCGGCGCACAGCGTCCCGGTCCCGTTCGGCGATGCCCGTCGAGCAGTAGGCGGCCCAGGACTCCCAGTCGGCCAGGGTGGTCTTGAGCGCGGCCTCCGCGTCCTGTCGTGGCGGCTGTTTGTGGTGCGAGGGGACCCAGCTCAGCACGAACGGCACCCGTTGACCGGCGTGGACGGTGAACTCCGACACGGTCGCGAAGTCCTGGCCGTAGGTGTTCACGCCCTCGCCGCAGCGCAGCCAGACCGCGTCCGGGCCGGCGACGGCGACGCGGTGGTGGTCCGTGCGGCGCATCCACGGGATGATCCGTGCGTAGTCGAAGCGCAGCCGCAGCACGCCGGTCATCTTCACGTGGCCGCTGACGCCCACGACGATCCGCATCACATCGGGGGTGCGGTCCCGCTGGGGCATGAAGTCGATCACGCGGACGGTGCCGGTGGGCGTGGTCCACTCGGTCTGCAGCACCAGGCTGTCGCCGATGTAGGAGCGGCTCGGGGCCAGGCCGTCCGAGGCCGGGGCCAGCCGCCAGTGGCCGTGCTCGTCGCCGCCGAGCAGCGCGGCGAAGCAGCTGGCCGAGTCGAAGCGGGGCAGGCAGAGCCAGTCGATCGAACCGTCCTTGCCGACCAGCGCGGCGGTCTGCAGGTCTCCGATGAGGGCGTAGTCCTCGATGCGTCCGGGCATGGGCCCATCCTGCCCGGACAGTCGAGCGAAATCAGGCCTTTCGGGTCTGCTTCACTTCGCGTCGGAACAGGAACCACCAGGCCACCGGAATCAGCAGGGCGAAGAGCCACCACTGCACGGCGTAGGGGAGGTGCACGCCCTTGCCGACCACGGCCATGCCGCCGGAGGTGTTGCTGGTCGGATCCGGCACCAGCTCGGCCTGGGCGGAGGAGGGCAGTGCCGGGGCGGACTTGGTCAGCTCCAGGTAGCCGGCCAGTACCGGCTGGGCGAGCCGTTTGGCCTGTTCCTGACTGTTGATCAGCATGAACTGCCGGTCCGGCATGCCCCCCGGGTTGCGGATGCCGGTCAGCGCGGTCGTCTCGTCGGGCCGCAGCCGACCGGTGACGGTGATCTCACCGGTGGGGGTCGACGGGACGGTGGGGAACTCTGCGCCGCTGGTGTTGCCCGGGGCGATCCAGCCGCGGTTGACCAGCACCGCCTTGCCGTCGTCCGTGATCAGCGGGGTGACCAGGTAGAACCCGATGGTCTGGCCGGAGGCGTCGGTCCGGTGCCGGACCACGAACTCGTGTGCGGTGTCGAAGTGGCCGCCGGCGGTCACCGTCCGGTACATCTCGGCGGCCGGAATCGTCGCGCCCGGCTGCGAGAGCGTCTCCATCGCCACGGCCGGGGCTGTGGTGTTGGCGGTGATGACGGCGTCGCTGCTGTTGGTCTGCTGGTACCGGTGGTACTGCCAGGAGCCCAGCCAGACCATCGCCGGGATCAGGGCGAGGAAGACCAGGGTGAGCACCAGCCAGCGCCGGGTGAGCAGAATGCGGAACACCCCATGACGGTACCCCGCGCCTCAGTCCTCCCCGCGCGGGGGTGCCACCCGCTGCAGCAACTGCAGGAACGCGGCCTCGTCGACGACCGGCGTGCCGACCTCGCGGGCCCTGCGCGCCTTGGACGACCAGCCGGCCGGATCGTTCGTGACGAGCAGGCTGGTCCGGCTGCTCACTGAGCTCGCCACATGCAGGCCGGCCTCGGTGAGCCGGTCCTCCAGCACCTCGCGCTCGGTGGCCGTGTCGCCGGTGATCGCCACTCGCATGCCCTGGACCAGCGGTCCGTCCGGCTCCCAGCGGCCCGGGTTCGGGTACGGGCAGGCGGGCCGCCGCTTGGCGGGGCGGTAGCCGCCCCACGCCCCGGCGCGCCGGGTGGTCTGGGAGGGGATCGCGTTGCCGTCGTGACCGGGGCTGCCGAGGTCGCTTATCGGGACGCAGGTGACCAGCGGCAGCCGCAGGCCCGCCTCGGCGGCCAGGTGCAGGCTGGGGCGGAAGATCTCCGCGAGCACGCGGGCGTCGTCGAGGGCGTGGTGCGCCTGGCGCGTCTCGACGCCGAAGTGCGACGCGAGCGTGCCGAGCTTGTGGTTCGAGAGCGGCAGGCCCAGATCGCGGGAGAGCACGATGGTGCACAGCCGCTGCTCGATCGGGGCGCGCCCCTCCATCCGGGCGTACTCGCGGGAGATCATCGACCAGTCGAAGAGCGCGTTGTGCGCGACCAGCACCCGGCCGTCCAGACGGCGGGTCAGCTCCGCGGCGATCTCGGGAAAGGTGGGCGAACCCTCCAGCAGGTCGCTGGTGAGCCCGTGGATCCAGACCGGACCGGGATCGCGCTCGGGATTGACGGTGGTGTACCAGTGGTCCTGTACCGCGCCGCGCGGGTCCAGCTGGTAGACGCCGACGGAGATCACCCGGTCGGTCCGCCCGAGCCCGGTGGTCTCCACGTCCACGACGGCCCAGCCCGCGTCCGGGTACTCGAGCGGCCAGGTGCGGCTGTTGTTCGGTTCGGCACTGCGGTTCGGTTCGGCGCTGCGGTTCGGATCAGCGGTGTCAGTCCCAGGAAGCACGGTGGACCACAATACGGTGAGAGGCTGACAGTGCCTTACCGCGATAGGCGCCCGACACCGATGGGCGTCTGACAGAGAGAGACATCCATGCGCGCCACAGTGATCCACGGTCCGAACGACATCCGCGTCGAGGAGGTCCCCGATCCGGTCGTGCGCAAGTCCACGGACGCGGTGGTGCGGACGGTGCTGGCGTGCATCTGCGGCAGCGACCTGTGGGCCTACCGGGGCGTGGCGGCGCGACAGCCGGGGCAGCGGATCGGGCACGAGTTCCTGGGCGTCGTCGAGGCGGTCGGCGCTGACGTCCGCGACGTGAAGCCGGGCGACCTGGTGGTCGCGCCCTTCGTCTGGTCCGACGGCGTCTGCGAGTACTGCGTCGAGGGCCTGCAGACTTCCTGCCCGCACGGCGGCTTCTGGGGCGAGCCGGGCTCGGACGGCGGCCAGGGCGAGGCGGTCCGCGTCCCGTTCGCCGACGGCACGCTGGTGAAGTTGCCGGCTGACGCGGCGTCGGACCCGCATCTGCTGACCGCGCTGCTCGCCCTCTCCGACGTCATGTCCACCGGTCACCACGCCGCCGTCGCGGCGGGCGTCCGCCCCGGCGCGACGGTCGCCGTGGTCGGCGACGGCGCGGTCGGCCTCTGCGGCGTCCTCGCCGCGAAGCGGCTCGGCGCGGACCGGATCATCGCCCTCGGCCGCCATGAGGCGCGGACCGCCATCGCCCGGACCTTCGGCGCGACGGACGTGGTGGCGGAGCGGGGCGACGAGGCGGTGGCGGCGGTACGCGAACTGACCGGCGGCCTGGGCGCGCACGCGGTCCTGGAGGCGGTGGGCACGGAGCAGTCGATGCGCACGGCGCTGAGCGTCGCCCGCGACGGCGGCGCGGTCGGCTACGTCGGCGTCCCGCACGGCGGCAGCGCGGGGGTGGACATCGGCCAGATGTTCAACCGCAACGTCGCTCTCCGCGGCGGGGTGGCCCCGGCACGGGCGTACATTCCCGAACTGCTGGCGGACGTGCTGTCCGGCGCGATCGACCCCTCACCTGTCTTCGACGCGGAGGTCGGTCTGGACGGAGTACCTGACGGCTACAAGGCCATGGACGAGCGCACGGCCCTGAAGGTCAAGATCAAGTTCTAGGGGAAGTTGCAACTCTCAAGGGGCGCGAGGCTCAGCTCGATGAACTGCGTGCGCGAGCAACCACCCTGAGCGGATGGCCCTGCACGTTCAGGGACTCACCACACACGGTGGCTTGTCGCGCAGTTCCTCGCGCCCCTGGGTGGCTGCAACGGGCCCTCCGTCGTGACCTGTCGCGCCCACGCGCCGGAGGCGCAAAACAGCAGAGCCTCGCGCCCCCCGGCAGTGCAACGGGCCCTCCGTCGTGAGCTGTCGCGCCCACGCGGCTGAGCCGCACATGGCAGAGCCTCGCGCCCCTGACGTCTACCGGAACGCGTCCTGTCCGGTGAGGACCTTGCCGATGACCAACTGGTGCATCTCCACCGTGCCTTCATAGGTCAGCACAGACTCCAGGTTGTTCGCGTGCCGCATGATCGGGTACTCGAAGGAGATCCCGTTCGCGCCCAGGATCGTCCGCGACGTCCGCGCGATCTCGATCGCCTCGCGGACGTTGTTCAGCTTGCCGTAGCTGACCTGCTCCGGACGCAGCGTCCCAGCGTCCATGCGGTTGCCCAGGTGCCAGGCCAGCAGCAGGCCCTTGTTGAGTTCCAGCGACATGTCCGCCAGCTTCGCCTGGGTCAGCTGGAATCCACCGATCGGGCGGCCGAACTGCTCGCGGGTGATGCTGTACTCCCGCGCCGTCTCGAGGCACGAGCGCGCAGCGCCCAGCGCGCCCCAGACGATGCCGTAGCGGGCCTGGTTCAGGCAGGAGAGCGGGCCCTTCAGGCCGCGGACCTCGGGGAAGACCGCGTCGGCGGGCAGGCGCACGTCCTCCAGGACGAGCTCGCTCGTCACCGAGGCCCGCAGCGAACCCTTGTGCTTGATCTCCGGCGCCGAGAAGCCCGGCGTGTCCGTCGGGACGGCGAAGCCCCGGATGCCCTCGTCCGTCTGCGCCCAGACCACGGCGACGCCCGCCACCGAGCCGTTGGTGATCCACATCTTCCGGCCGTTCAGGACCCAGTCCGCGCCGTCGCGCTTCGCCGCGGTCCGCATCGAGGCCGGGTCGGAGCCGTGGTCCGGCTCGGTCAGGCCGAAGCAGCCGATGATCTCGCCCTCCGCCATGCCGGGCAGCCACTGCTGCTTCTGCTCCTCCGAGCCCCAGCGGTGGATCGCGTACATCGCCAGCGAGCCCTGGACCGAGACCAGCGAGCGCAGGCCCGAGTCGGCCGCCTCCAGCTCCAGGCAGGCCAGGCCGTACTGCACGGCGGACGCGCCCGCGCAGCCGTAACCCTCCAGGTGCATGCCGAGCGCGCCGATCTGGCCGAGCTCGCGGGCCAGCTCGCGGACGGTCGGCAGCTCGCCCGCCTCGTACCAGTCGGCGATGTGCGGCAGGACGCGGTCCGTGCACCAGTCGCGGACGGTGTCGCGGACGGCGAGGTCCTCCGGGCTCAGCAGGTCGTCGAAGCCGAGAGGGTCGCGGGGGTCGAGTGCGGGGCTCATGCTGAATCCTCATCAGTGCTGGGGAGGTGGGTGGACCTGGGCTGGGACAGCCAGGCGCGCACGGCGTCATTGTGCTCGCCCAGCCGGGGCGGCGCGACGGGTGGGCGGACCGGCGTGGCGGTGAGCGTGAGCGGACTGCGGACCTGGGGGACGCGGGCCTCGCCGACGTCCGCGACGGGGTCGAGCCCGAGTTCGGCGGCGAGCGCGAACGCGCCGGCCAGGTCGTTGACCGGGCCGCAGGGGACCCCGGCCTCGGTCAGCAGCGGCTGCCACTCGCCGGCGCCGCGGCTGTCGAGCGCGGTCTCCAGCGCGGCGACCAGCGCGGGCCGGTTGCCGACGCGGGCGGCGTTCGTGGCGAAGCGCGGGTCGTCCGCGAGGGCGGGGACGCCGAGCGCCTTGGTCAGCGCGCGGAACTGGCCGTCGTTGCCGCAGGCCACGGCGAGCAGTTCGGTTCCCTCCGGGCCGCAGTGCAGCGTCTCGTAGGGGGCGATGCTGGGGTGCTGGTTGCCCATCCGTCCGGGCGCGCGGCCGGTGGCGAGGTAGCCGGAGGCCTGGTTGGCGAGCGAGCCGAGCAGGCTCGAGAAGAGGTTCACCTCGACGTGCTGGCCCTGGCCGGCGCGGTCCCGGTGCCGCAGCGCCGCGAGGATCGCAGCGACGGCGTCCTTCGCGGTGAGGACGTCGACCAGCGCGACGCCGACCTTGTGCGGTTCGCCGTCCGGCTCGCCAGTGATGCTCATCAGGCCGCCCATGGCCTGCACGACGAAGTCGTAGCCGGGCAGCGGGCTGCCGGTGCCGAAACCGGTGATCGAGCAGTAGACCAGTCCGGGGTTCGCGGCGAGGGCGGCAGCCTGGTCCAGGCCGTAGCGGGCGAGGGAGCCGGGCTTGAAGTTCTCGATCAGGATGTCGGCGCGGGCGGCGAGCTCCCGCGCCAGCGCGGCGTCGTCCGGTGTGCCGAGATCGAGGGTGACGCCCTGCTTGGAACGGTTGGCGGCGTCGAAGTAGGCGGCGGTCCCGTCGACGAAAGGGGGACCCCAGGCGCGGGTGTCGTCCCCGGCCCCTGGCCGCTCGACCTTGACCACGGTCGCGCCGAGGTCGGCGAGCGTCGCTGCCGCGAGCGGGCCGGCCAGCACGCGGCTGAAGTCGGCCACGAGCACGCCGTCCAGGGGAGCCGGGCTTGGTGTGGGTGGCATGCCAGCCATGCTTGCAAGATCCAAACAATCCGAGGAAGTGGCCCCTGTGGTGAGATCGCCCACCTGGACACGCCTCCTTGTCCATGGCGTCGAGGTTCACGGCGTCAAGGTTCAGGGCGTTGGAGTTCATGCTGTCGCGAGCGCGTCGGGGGATTGTCGGCGGGGGGCACTAGGCTGGAGTGACAGCTTGGGGAAAGGCGGGGCACGTGGCGACGGCGGAGAACGGTTTGCTCGACACCTTCGGGCGGCGAGCCGTGGATCTGCGCGTCTCGCTGACCGACCGGTGCAATCTGCGCTGCACCTACTGCATGCCCGAGGAGGGCTTGCAGTGGCTGGGCAAGGACACGCTGCTCAGCGACGAGGAGATCGTGCGGCTGGTGCGCATCGCCGTCAACGACCTCGGGGTGCGCGAGGTGCGCTTCACCGGCGGTGAGCCGCTGCTGCGGCCCGGCGTCGTCGGCATCGTCGCCGCCTGCGCGCAGCTCACGCCACGTCCCGAGCTGTCGCTGACGACGAACGGCATCGGCCTGGCCCGTACGGCAGCCGCCCTGAGCGAGGCCGGTCTGGACCGGGTCAACGTCTCCGTCGACACGCTCGACCCGGAGACCTTCCACACCCTCACCCGCCGCAACCGCCTCGACGACGTCCAGGCGGGCCTTGCCGCCGCGGACGCGGCGGGGCTGCGGCCGGTCAAGCTCAACGCGGTGCTGATGCGCGGCGTCAACGACCACGAGGCGGCGGATCTGCTGGAGTGGTCGCTGGAGCGCGGCTACGAGCTGCGCTTCATCGAGCAGATGCCGCTCGACGCCCAGCACGGCTGGGACCGGTCCTCGATGATCACCGCCGAGGAGATCCTCGAGCGGCTCTCCGCCCGCTTCACGCTGACCCCTGAGCCGGACGCCAGGCGCGGCGCGGCCCCGGCCGAGCGCTGGCTGGTCGACGGCGGTCCGGCCAAGGTCGGCGTGATCGCCAGCGTGACCCGCCCGTTCTGCCGCGCCTGCGACCGCACCCGGCTCACCGCCGACGGTCAGGTGCGCAACTGCCTCTTCGCGACGGGCGAGACGGATCTGCGCGGCGCCCTGCGCGGCGGCGGCTCGGACGCGGAGATCGCCGAGCTGTGGCGCAAGGCGATGTGGGGCAAGAAGGCCGGCGCCGGCGTCGACGCCCCGGCCGGGATCGACGCGCCGACGTTCCACCAGCCGGACCGGCCGATGTCGGCGATCGGCGGGTAGGTTCCCGGGTCCGGCTCAGCTCGCCGGTTCCTGCCAGTCCTCAAGCCTGACGACGTCCTTGAGGAAACCGCGCGCGTCCAGAAAGAGCGTCAGGTGGTCGCGGTGTTCGTCGCAGGCGAGCCAGGTCTTGCGGCGTTCGGGGGTGTGCAGCTTCGGGTTGTTCCAGGCCAGGACCCAGACGGCGGCCGCGCGGCAGCCCTTCCCTGAACAGATCGGGGTCTCCGGCGCTTCTTCGGTGCTCATCCAGCTCATACCGGCAACCCTATGCCGCCACAAAAAGAGCGGCGCCCACGCAGCGCACGCGCAGCGCACATGGCGATGCCGGGCAGCCACGGGGGGAGCCGCCCGGCATCAGTCCGTCGCTCCGACGGGGGATGCGGAGCGCGTCTGCAGTATGGCATGCGAGCCTGTGCACTCGTCCAGGGATCCGGTCAATCGTCTTGATCCTTGGTTAAGGTTTCTCTAAGGCTTGTCGACCGGCGCTGTGCTGCCGGGCCCGAGGGCCGGCGGCGGCTGGTAGCCGACGAAGGTCTCCGGCATCTTGGGGGCGCCCTCGCGGCCCGCGTTGGCGAAGAGCACCGCGAAGTAGGGAATGATCGTCCCGCCGACGAGGGCGATGATCGCCGCTATCCGCGATTCCTGCCAGAGCACGACGGCAAGGATCACGCAGACCGTGCGGACGGCCATCGAGATGATGTAGCGGCGCTGGCGGCCCCGTACGTCCTCGGTCAGGCTCGACCGCGCTCCCGTGATCCGGATCGCCTTGGCTTTACTCACTGCTCTCCACCACCCCTTACCCGGCCCCTACGACCACGGTACGCCGCAGGCACCCCGCTGAGGAGAGGGGGGTGCCCGCGAGATGCGTGTCGGTCGCGGACGATCGGTCGGGGACGATCAAGAGACGGATCCGGGTCGGTCAGGAGGCTTGGCTCACCGAGCTCATGTGGAAATCGGCGACCCGCACCGGCGGCATCGCGGCCCGGGTGAACCAGTCGCTCCACTCGCGCGGCAGGCAGCGCTCGGTGCGCCCCACCTCGGTGATCCTGCCGAGCAGGTCGACCGGGGACTCGTTGAAGCGGAAGTTGTTCACCGCTCCGGTCACCTCGCCGTTCTCCACCAGGTAGACGCCGTCGCGGGTGAGCCCGGTCAGCAGCAGCGTCGCCGGGTCGACCTCGCGGATGTACCAGAGGCAGGTGAGCAGCAGCCCGCGTTCGGTGCGGGCGACCATGTCCTCGAGCGTGGTGCCCGAGGCCGGGTCGGCGCCCTCGAAGACCAGGTTGTCGATCCCCGGGCGGACCGGAAGGCCGGTCAGCCCCGCCGAGTGACGCGTGGTCAGCAGGTTGGTGAGCTCGCCGTCGCGGATCCAGTCCGTGGGGGAGAGCGGCAGCCCGTTGTCGAAGACCGAGCTGTCGCCGCCGGAGGCGTGCGCGACGACGAAGGGCGCGGCCTCAAGACCCGGGTAGACCGGATCGCTGCGCAGCGTCAGCGGCAGCGAGGAGAGCCGGTCGCCGACGCGGGTCCGGCCGCCCGGCTTGGAGAAGACGGTGCGCCCTTCGTGTGCGTCGCGGCCGCCCGCCGACCAGGTCAGGTAGATCATCAGGTCGGCCAGCGCCGAGGGCGGCAGCAGCGTCTCGTAGCGGCCGGCCGGCAGGTCGATCTTCCGCTCGGCCCAGGCGAGCCGCTGCGCGAGCTGCGCCTCCAGGGCCACGGGATCCACGTCGCGGAAGTCGCGGGTGGCCGCACCCGTCCAGGCGGAGGCGGAGAGGTCCGCCGTCTTGGCGTTCAGCTCCAGCGTGCCGGTGGGCTGGTCGTGCCGGAGCCGGAGGCCGGTGGAGGTGCCCAGGTAGCTGGAGGTCACCATGTGGTTGGCGAAGCCGTAGAGCAGCCGCCCGCTCTTGCGGGAGAGCCCGAGCGCCTCGCCGAGCGCCGGGGCGAACGCGGAGAAGACCTCGACGGAGGTCTCGGCCGGCGCCTCGGTGAAGTCGGCGGACGCCGCACCACCGGCGAGCAGCGGCTGCGCGTCCTCGGCCGGACCGGCCGCCCGCGCGGCGGCCTCGGCGGCGCGGACCAGCGACTCCAGCTCGTCGAGGGTCACCGCCTCGCGCGAGACGACACTGACGGCCGTACCCTCCTGGCCGTCGACGGTGGCGATCACGGTGAGCGTGCGGCCACGGGTGACGCCGTTGGTGGTGAGGCTGTTGCCCGCCCAGCGCAGGTTGGCGGTCGACTCCTCGTCGGCGATGACGACGCAGCCGTCAGCCCGGGAGAGCTCCAGCGCGCGCTCGACGAGCTCGTGGGGTCGCACGGTGTTCTGGTCGGTCATCAGCGACCCGCCTCCTGCTGGGTGTCGGGCGCGTTGATCCCGGTGTCGACTGCCATGAGATCAAAGGTAGGGCCCGATCCGGCTGCGACGTAACCACGCGCCTACTCGCTCGCGGCGGAGGGGTCGCGAAGGCCGCCTATTCGTCCCCTCAGTCTTCTCAGTCTTCGGACAAGGCCGTCAGCAAGCGATCGAAGATGACTTCCAGGGCCTTCAATGCTGCGGCGCGGCCGCGGATTCCGACAGCGGAGCGAGCAGCGCGTAGTCGGCGCCGGAAAGCTTGGAGTCCTCGGCGAGCTGCCGGTCCTGAACGGCCTGCAGTTCGCGACGGAGCGTGCGGTACTTCGTCCACACGAGCGCCTCATGCTCGTTCAGCCAGCGGGGCTCATCCATGCTGGGAATGGTACATCGGTTGATGTGTCATCCAATATCCGGCGGATGTGAAAACCGCTGGCCAGCTGCCGGAGCCCGGTGATAGACAGCCGCGGTGAAGAAGAATCTTGAGCTCCCCGTTCTGCTGCGACTGATCGACGAACGGGCGACCGCGTTCCGCGCCGCGGTCGCCTCCGCGCCCGGCCTCGAGGTGCGGGTGCCGACCTGCCCCGAGTGGACGCTGTTCGACCTGGTGCAGCACATGAGCCAGAGCCGCCGCTTCTGGGCCGTCACCGTCGCCGCAGGGCCTGCCGACGCTCCCACGGCCGAGGCCGCTGCCGAGCGCGCCGCGGCGGCGCCTCGGGAGCGCGAGGCCCTGCTGGCCTGGTTTGCCGCATCGACGCAGCAGCTGCTGGACGCGCTGCGGGAGGCCGGTCCGGATCGCGGTTGCTGGACGTGGTGGGGTTCGTCGCAGTCGCCGCAGACCTGCGGTGCGGTCGCCCGGCACCAGCTCCAGGAGATCGCGGTGCACACCTACGACGCCCAGATCACCGTGGGCGCCCCGCAGCCGCTGCCGGAGGAGGTGGCACTCGACGGACTCGAGGACTTCCTGTCCACCTGCTGCGCAACGCCGAGCGCCTGGCCGCACAAGCCCACTGCCTTCGACTTCCACGCCACCGAGGGCCACTCCTGGCGCCTCACGGTCGACGGCGACGGTGCACGGTCCACCCGTCTGCCCGCCTCTGCCGCCGCTGCCACTACCGGCGGGGGCCCGGACGCAGCCGGCTTCTCTGTCCGTGGCACGGCCAGTGAGCTGGTCCTCTTCCTGTACGGCCGGCTCCCGGCGGACTCCCTGAAGATCGACGGAGACGCCGGGCTGATCGACCTGCTGCGCGCCTGGGAGCCGGAGGAGTAGGACGTCGTGGTGGCGCACATCGTGCGCCGGCATGCGCCAGGCTCGGTGCGGACCGAGGATGAGCCGTGTCCACCACACCACTCCAGGGAGACCCGATGGCCGACCAGCAGAACAATGACATCCTCGGCTCGATCGACCGGCTGATCGACGCCGAGAAGCAGCTCCGCGCCCGGATCGCCGACGGCAGCGCGGACAGCGACGCCGCCCGAAAGGAGCTGGCCGCGCTGGAGGTGCAGCTGGACCAGTGCTGGGACCTGCTGCGGCAGCGCCGGGCCCTGTCGGAGTTCGGCGAGGACCCGGGCGCCGCACGGGTCCGCCCGGCGGCCGAGGTGGAGGGCTACGAGTCCTGACGAGCCCCGGGCGGGCAGCGCCGTGGAATGTCGGACGACGGTCGCGTGTTGTGTACACGACGGGGGAGGGTCTGAGAGGAAAGGTGATCTCGTTGAAGATTCGCAATTCGCTGCGCTCGCTCAAGGCGAAGCCCGGCGCCCAGGTGGTTCGGCGGCGCGGCAGGGTCTTCGTCATCAATCGTAAGGACCCGCGATCGAAGGTTCGGCAGGGCTGACGCCGCCGACCTCGGGTGCGGGCCTCGGGGGTCCGGCCGCCTCCTTTCAGGAGCGGCCGGACCCCTGTGTTGTGTGGTGAGTGTGTGGTGAGGATGTCCACCGGGTCGCCCCGGTGGCCCGGGTCACCGCCGGAGACGATGCGATTTTCCATGACGCCGTCACCGGGCCCGAGTTGGGGCTACGGTTGACCGCGAGGCCGACCATTCGGGGGCCGTTATCGCCTTTATCGACTTCCGCGGGAGCATCGCGTCCCGGCTTTCTCGGACCCCGGGGCTATCAGGCGGCTGCGCCGCCCGCACCGGCAGCCGACACCGAACAGTCACGCACGTCCATCACCCGAGGAGGTCGAATGGTGCCGTGTTCCGTCTGCGGGCACGAGAATCCCGTCGGCTCGGCATTCTGCGGCAACTGCGGCAACGCGACGGGACCGACAGCGGTCCTTGACGCCGACGCTGACGGGGTAAGCGTCGGCAGGCCCGTACAAGTCGCTTCTGCTCCACTTCAGTTACCCACCCTCGTCCCCGAGCAGGCCACCGCCTCTCTCGCCCGGACCGACGCGGTGCCCTCACAGCGCGGCCCTGATCCGGGTCGACCGACACCCGTGCCGGTCGTGGGCCGGGACGAGGCGACACGGTACCTGTGTGCGGCCGTGCACCTGGACAGCAAGCTTGCCGAGGACCTGGTCGAGAAGGTCCTGGAGGAGCCACTCCGGGGAGTCGCACGCTCGCCGGGCGTGGACCTGGTCGCCGTGATGAAGCACGTCGTGGCCGCCAGGGCGCGGCACCTGACCCGCGACGTCGCCCTCGTCGTCGCACTCCTGCTGATGTTCGTCTGCCTGGTGGCGGGCACCTTCCTGCCGTTCCTGCTGGTCTTCGTGCTGTCGTGGGTCGTGGTCTTCACCGAGGCGTACGTCGCTCGCTGGGGGGCCCTCGCCCACACCCTGCGCCGGGGATCGTTCGACGCGTCACAGGCGCCTCAGCCAAGAAGGACACTGACCAAGCAGCAGATCGATCTCGTCGCCGCGTACGCCGCGGGCAACGTCACCGCGTACAGCGGCTTCGACCCGTTCCTGGGCCACGGCTGGTCCCTGGACAGCTGGTCCTTCGCGCTCGACGCGAACATCCCGGACGACCCGGACGAGCCCGTCGACCCCTTCACCGTCACCGAGCTCCACGACTGGGTGGCTGAGTGCGTCGGCCGACTGGACTTCCCCGGGCTGGGCGTCCACGACCGGCTCTTCATCAACGGCGCCGACATCCACCATGACGCCCGCTTCCTCACCGGCCCGCAGGGAGCCGGGCGGCCGGTGGAACGCGTCAGCGACGCCGTCATCCGTTACCTGATGGAGCACCCCGAGGACAGGGCCCGACCCTACCTCGCCATCGAGATCGTCGGCTGGGACGGCCAGCTGGTCTACACCCTCTTCCTGCGCCTGTCCCTGACCTCCACACACCTGTTCGTCGAGGCGAGCCACACCCTGCTGCCGCCCCTGAACACGCGCTACTACGAGATCGACGATCTGCTCCTGCGCCCCAGCGTCCGACAGTTCCTACGGCTGGTCTTTCGCTGCGGCTTCCAGTGGTTCGGCATGATGGTGCGCTGCCTGCCGCGCGCGGCGCGCCAGGTGTTCGCCGACTTCCGGCGCGCCCGCAAGGAGATCCGCCAGCGCCGCGTCATCGCCCGTCAGTTCACCTTCAATCACGGTGCTTTGATCAGCGTCCGGGAGGCGGCCAGCGATGTGCGCTCCCGTGTCCCCGACCACTTCCCCTCGCTCGGCCTCCTCGACCCGATCCTGGGCCCGGTCGTGCGCACCGTGCTGCGGCTGGTGCTCGACAGCGGCGGCTTCCTGCTCGGCTACCACCGGTACTTCCAGATCCTGGACAAGGAGATGTACACCAAAGTCGTCGAAAAGCGGATCTTCGACTCGCTTGTCGAATTCCTGGAGCAGAAGAACATCGACGCCGGTGAACTGAAGCGCCGCGTCGAAACGATCGTGAACAACAGCGTCTCCATCGGCGACAACAACACCATCTCCGGAGCGGCGTTCAGCGTCGGCAAGGGGGCCAGGGCCACAGCGTCGGCGGGTCGGCCCACGTCACGAGCCGGGTCCTGACCGATCCTGAGCGAGAGGGGCACATCATGAGCAGCAGGCCGGGCAAGCGCGACAACAGCATCAGGATCGGCGACAACGCGTCACTCACAGGCGTGGGCATCGCCGCGGGCGACCACGCCTCCGCGAGCGGCACGGCGAGCACCGGCGAAGCCTCGACGCCCGTCCCGCAGACCATCGACCAACTGCGAGACGCGCTCGCGGAGCTCCTCACGAGGATCCAGGCGGCCGACAGCGGGGACATGGCGGATGCGGCCGAGGCCGAGGCCAACGCCCAGGCCCTGCACGAGGAGACCGGGAAGGAGGCCCCGGACAAGTTCCGGATCAAGGGCCTGATGCTCTCCCTGGGAGCGGCCGTCGGCGGCGCCACCGTCCTGACGACGTCGGTGACGGCTCTCGCCCAGGCCGTCCGCGCGCTGTTCGGAATCTGAGTCTGACACGCAGCTGGGCGGCACCAGGCTGGTGCCGCCCGGCACAGAGGGGGATCTGATGGCGTTCTGCCGGACCTGCGGGCACGTCCTGTCGGCTGCCGCGGAGCGGTTCTGCACCAACTGCGGCGCCTCGCTTCAACCGGGCACGCCGCCACCCGCCGACGCGCCCGCGGAAACGCTGACCATTCAGGCGCTGCCCGCGCTCCCCGCCCCGCCGCTGCCGAGGGGCCGGCACCGGCTCACCCTGCTCGTGCTGGCGGCGGCGGTCACCCTCGCGCTGTCCGCAGGCATCACGCTCCTGCTGACCCACGGGACAGGCAACCACCCTGCCGGTGCACAAGCTGCGGTCGTCACGCCCTCCACCACGGCGATGCCAACCACGCAGCCCACGCAGCCATCACCGAGTTCGTCCCCGACATCGAGCCCGACGCCGAGCCCCTCGCTGACCAGTGCCACGCCCACTCCGAGTGCGGCCACCCCCGACGGCGTTGTCACGGCCTACTACAGCGCCATCAACCGGCACGACTACCAAGCAGCTTGGAACCTCGGGGGAGACAATCTGGGCCAGTCCTACGCCACGTTCTCCTCCGGCTTCGCGAACACGGTCAAGGACACCCTCACCATCACCGGCAACACCGGCGACACCGTGGACGTCGCCATCGACGCACAGCACAGCGACGGCACCGTCCTGCACTTCCTCGGCAGCTACACCGTCCAGAACGGTGTCATCACCCAGGCCCAGCTCCGCGCTGCCTGATCTCGAGCGGTGTCACCGAAAGTCTTTCGTCGCGCGAGCGTGACAGCGACCAGGAATCGCCAAATACTGTGGGCCGTCCGTGGCCTTTCCGTCAGGTATTCCTGGAGGCGCAGTGCAAGGTAAGCGAATAGGTGTCCGTAGAGTTGTGGGCGCAGCTCTGGCCGCGGCCGCCGTGCTGTGGACACTGGCAATGCCCGCTCACGCGTCCGCTCCGACGCCCGCCACTCTCTACCAGCTCCCGAGCAACGCGTCCTGCACGAAGTTGATCAACAACTGCGTTCTCTATCCGAAGGCGGCCGCGCTGCCGAGCGGACGGCTTGTCGCGGCGTTCGAGAAGTCGAGGGTGGCCGGCTCGGGCTCGGCCGACGGCCAGACGATCCCGGTGTACAAGAGCGACGACAACGGCACGACCTGGCAGCTTCTGACGGATGTCAAGGCGCCGGCGTACGCCTCGTCGAACCCCGCGTACTCGCGGTATGTCAGCAACTGGACCAACCCGTATCTGTACGTGCTGCCGCAGGCGGTGGGAAATCTCGCCGCCGGCACCCTGCTGATGGCCACCGTCGTGTCGGGCGACGACTACAATTACCTCGACCAGAAAGCAAGCAATCCCAATTACGTGCCCACGCACGACGGAGACCGCAGTAACACGGCGATTGCGCTCTACTCGAGTACCGACTCGGGTGCCACCTGGAATGTCGTGAACGTCATTACGACGGGCGGCTGGTCGAACGGGCTGCACTACCCGGCCACCGAGAACACCTACCATCAGAACGACCCGGTGTGGGAGCCGTACCTGATGGTCTACAACAACCAACTCGTCGCCTACTACTCCGACGAGAACGACTACACCGGTTACGACTCGACGACGGGCGTTCCGACTCTCGATCCGAACAACAACACGGCGCCGGACGCGGGCACGCAGATCCTGGCACACCGGACATGGGACGGCCTCAGCTCGTCATGGAGCAGCCCGGTCGTCGACGTCTCCGGAACGACGATCACCAATTCATCGGGATACGCCGAAATCGGCGGTGGTCGCCCAGGCATGACCAATGTCGTCCAGACCAGTGACGGCAAGTGGATGATGACCTTCGAATACTGGGGCGGCGGCGACAACGTCCGTTACAAGATCGCCAGTGATCCGCTGCACTTCTATGCGGTGGGCGGCGCTGCGGGCACCGGCATCACCTCGCTTCCGGTGACGTCGGGGTCCGGTGCCTTGGCCCGTGGGGGCAGCCCGGTGCTGCTGCGCCTGCCGAACGGGCGGATCCTCTTCAACGCCGCAGGCAGCGGGGACGTCTGGACGAACGCCGGCGGGAGCAGCAGCGGTGCGTGGACCCAGCAGCACACGACGATGGCGTCGGACTACAGCCGCAGCCTCACGTATGTCCCGAACACCGGTCGTGTCGAGATCGTCGGCGGAACGACCACGATTTCCTACGCGGACATCGACTTCGGGAACTCCGTCGGCGCGTACGACAAGCTCGTCAACGTCAACAGCGGCACGGATCTCGGCGTATACGGCGCGGACCTCCTCGACGGGCAGAACGTCGTGCAGTGGACCGGCAACGGGTCGGCCGACCAGCAGTGGCACGTCACCGACCTCGGCAACGGATACACGACACTTCTCGACAAGAACAGCGGTCGAGCCCTCGGCGTATGGCAGGCCAGTACGGCAAGCGGCGCGAACGCCGTGCAGTGGGTCCAGAACGGCAGCAACGACCAGCAGTGGCGATTGGTCGCCGTCGGCTCGAACTTCGAGCTGGTGAATCGCAATTCCGGTCTCGCCCTCAGCGTTTCCGGAGGATCGACCGGCGACGGCGCGCAGGTCGTCCAGCAGCCGTACACCGGCGCGACCTCCCAGCTGTGGTCCCTGGTGCCGGTTTCGTCCTAGCCGGGTGCTGAGGCCCGGCGGTTGCCTGGTGGCCTCGGGCCGGACTACGTTGCCGCAATGTTTCCGCGTAGTGACGCGAACCGGTATGCCCCGGTTCGCGTCACTGCGCGGTCCGCTGCGAGTGGACGGGTGCCAGGTGACGGATCAGAACAGGGCGCACCTGGACACCCAGTACGGCCTGCTCACGACGATCGCGGCCGAAGCCGGCGTCTCGCTGAGCACGGTGTCCAAGGTGGTGCACCGGCGACGCGATGTCGGCGCGACCACTCGCGCCCGGGTGGAGGGGCTCCTCACGCAGCACGGCTACGTCCGGCCGGGGGAGCCCACGCCGGTGGGGGCCCAGCAGATCGTCGCCGTGTTCCGGGACCTGTCCGGGCCCTACGCGCTCGAGGTCGTCCGGGGCGTCGTCGACGCGGCCGGAGCCCTCGGGATCGATGTGCTGACGGCGACGACGAGCGCCCGTCCCATCTCGCACTGGCTGGAGAAATGCCGCTCCGATCGGGTCGAGGGCCTGATCATCGTGATCTCGATGCTCACCGAGGAGGACCAGCGGAGCATCGTCGAGCATCAGCTGCCGGTCGTCCTGGTCGATCCGCTCAGCGCGCCGTCGCTGCCGATCCCGAGCATCGGGGTGACCAACTGGGCCGGTGCCAAGGACGCTGTCTGCCACCTGATCCAGCTGGGGCACCGCAGGATCGGCATGATCGCCGGTCGGTCGCACTCCCTCACCGGTGCCGCACGGCTCCACGGGTACCGGGCCGCGCTGGAGGAAGCGGGCATCGACTACGACCCCGCCCTCGTGCGCTCCACGGATTTCGACTTCGCGGAGGGGCTCGTGGTGAGCCGCCGGATGCTGCTCGGTGACGCGCCACCGACCGCCGTCTTCGCCGCGAGCGACGCGCAGGCCCTGGGCGTGCTGGAGGCCGCGCGGCAGGTGGGACTGGGGGTCCCGGAGGACCTGTCGGTCATGTCCTTCGACGACACCATCGTGGCCGCGATGGCCTGTCCGCCCCTCAGCGCGGTCCGGCAGCCCTTCGAGGAACTCGGCCGTGAGGCGACGCGCATCCTGCTGCAACTCTCCCGGGGCGAGCGACCGGCCTCCGACCGCATCGAGCTGGCCACCAGGCTGGTCCTGCGCACCTCGACGGCCCCGCCTCGTGGAGCCGCCGCCGACTGACAAGGACCGACAGGGGCTGCGAAAGGTTTTCGCGCGATCACCCGTGGGCGGGCGTTCGTTCGGGTGCGGGCAGATGAGCGGCCATGACGGCTGCGAAAGTCTTTCGGAGTCCACAGGACTCCGACTATTGCCGCCTTGTTTCACGCACGTTTAGCGTGACGGCACGCCGCAGGCCGGGACGCCTGGTGCCGATGAGGCGCCAGCCACATGAACCCCGCCGCGCATCACCGCGCAGTCCTGCCGGTGCCCCTGTCGAGTCGAAAGGCGTTCGATGATGAACAGCGCGTCCAGAAAGGCCCTCACCGCCTTCGTGGTCTGCTCCGCCCTCCTGGCGGCCGGTTGCGGCTCCTCGGGCGGTGGCAGCTCTGCGAGCTCCCCGACGGGGAACGTCCAGTTCTGGACCCTGCAGGACCCCACCAACACCGTGCAGCAGGCCCAGGTCGACGCCTTCAACACGGCCGGCACCGGCAAGGTCACCATGTCGGTGATCTCCACCGACGGCTTCAAGGACAAGGTCCGCACCGCCATGGGCTCCTCGCAGATGCCCGGCATCTTCTTCAACTGGGGCGGCGGCAGCCTGAACGACTACGTCAAGGCGGGCAAGCTGGTCTCGCTGGACCCGTCGATCTTCAGCTCACACTTCCTGCCCGCCGCCCTGCAGGCCGGAACCGTCAACGGGAAGCTGGTCGGCATCCCCGCCCGTGGCACCCAGCCGGTCTTCCTGTTCTACGACAAGAAGGTCTTCGCCGACGCCGGCGTGCAGCCGCCCAAGACCTGGGCCGACCTGACCAATCTGGTCCAGGTCTTCACCAACAAGGGGATCACGCCCTTCGCGCTGGCCGGCAGCGCGACGTCCTCCTGGACCGAGCTGATGTGGATCGAGTACCTGGTGGACCGGCTCGCCGGGCCGGAGCTCTTCAAGAAGATCGCGGCCGGGGACTGGTCCCAGTGGAACGACCCGGCGATCCTCAAGACCGCGGAGATGGTCCAGCAACTCGTCGCCGGCGGCGCCTTCGGCAAGAACTTCGCCTCCGTGAACTACGGCGCCGGCGGCTCCTCCACGCTGCTCGCCAAGGGCAAGGCCGCGATGCAGCTGATGGGCTCCTGGGAATACGCCACCCAGCAGGCCGCCGACCCGAACTTCGCCAAGAACGACCTCGGCTACGTCGCCTTCCCCTCCGTCGACGGCGGCCAGGGCAACCCCGCCGACGTCGTCGGCAACCCCACCAACTATCTTTCGGTCACCACCGCCGCGGCCAAGACCACCGCTGTCGACTTCCTGAAGACCACTTGGAGCGACGCCTACGTCCAGGGCCTGGTCGCCAAGGGCGAGGTGCCGGTCACCGACAACGCCAAGGCGGCGCTGACCAAGGCGCCGGACCCGGCCTACGCCGAGTTCCAGTACAACCTGGTGGCGACAGCGCCCGCGTTCACCCAGTCCTGGGACCAGGCGCTCGGTCTGACGCTGGGCACCCCGCTGCTCACCGAGATCCAGAAGTTGTTCAACGGCCAGTCCAGCCCCCAGCAGTTCGTCAGCGGCGTGCTGGCCATCAAGCACTGACCGCCGGAACCGAGAACGAGCCCGAGAAAGGCAAGCGTGTGGCATCCCTGATCGCCGGGCGGACGGCCCGCAGGCAGCGTGCCCTTTCGGCCGCTCCCACCCTGGAGCGGCCGGGGGCGGCCTGGGCGGTGCCCGGCCTGCTGTTCTTCGCCGTCTTCGCCCTGGCCCCCATGGTCGGCGTCCTGTACCTCTCGCTGACCAGCTGGGACGGCCTGAGCACGCCGCAGTTCACCGGGCTGAGCAACTGGAGCCGGTTCCTGACCGATGGCCAGGTCCTCCAGTCCACCGCCGTCACCGGCGCGCTGCTGATCGGCAACATCCTCGTCCAGGCGCCGATCAGCATCCTGCTGGGCGTCTGGTCGGCCGGCCGCCAGCGCAACCGAGCCGTGCTGTCGGCGGTGTTCTTCCTGCCGCTGCTGCTGTCCACCGCGGCCACCGCGGTCATGTGGCAGCAGCTGCTCGACCCCAACTTCGGCCTGCCGGCCCACCTGACCTGGCTGTTCGGCAACGCCAGCCCCCTCGGCAGCCAGTCCGGCGCGGTCGCCTGCCTGGTGCTGGTCACCAGCTGGCAGTTCGTGCCCTTCCACAGCCTGCTCTACCAGGGCGCGGCCCGGGCCATTCCGGAGACCCTCTACCAGGCGGCGGCCATCGACGGGGCGGGCCGGGTGCGGCAGTTCTTCCACATCACACTGCCGCAGCTGCGCAACACCATGATCACCTCGACCACCTTCATGGTCGTGGGCGGCCTCACCGCCTTCGACATCGTGCTGCTGCTCACCAACGGCGGGCCTGGCACGGACACCGCGATCCTGCCGTTCATGATGTACCAGACGGCGTTCCGCACCTACGACTACGGCTACGCCAGCGCGATCGCCAGCTTCCTGCTGCTGCTCGCCACCGGCGCGTCCGTGCTGCTGACCCGACTCAGCGGCTACGACCGGATGACCGGAACCCTGGAGGGGCTGTGAAGACTCGTCCCAACTACCTGGCAGGAGCGGCCGCCTGCTTCTGGCTGGTGATCGTCGGCGTCCCGGTGTACTCGCTGCTCTCCGCCGCGCTGCAACCGCAGGACACGTACACCAACAACGGCCCGCTGGCCCTGCCGTCCAAGCTGACCTGGGCCAACTTCGACACCGTGCTGAACAGCGGTTTCCCCGGCTACCTGTGGAACACGCTCGTGGTGGCGGCGCTGACGGTGGCGCTGGTGCTGCTGTTCGGCGTCCCGATCAGCTACGCCGTGGTGCGCGGCCGGGGCTGGTGGTCCCGCGGGGTGTTCCGGATCTTCCTGCTCGGTCTGGCCATCCCCTCCCAGGCGGTGGTGATCCCGCTGTTCCTGATCGTCAACCGGCTGGGCCTGTACGACAGTCTCTGGGGCATCGCACTCCCCACGGCGGCCTTCGCGCTGCCGGTGACGGTGCTGGTGATCAGCGGCGGCATGCGGGAGATCGACAGCTCCCTCTACGAGGCGATGGCGCTCGACGGCGCTCCGCCGGCGCGGGTGCTGTGGGACCTGGTGATCCCGCTCTCGCGCTCCGGGATCGCCACCGCCTCGGTCTTCGCCGCGCTCCAGGCCTGGAACGGATTCCTGTTCCCGCTGATCATGACGCAGTCGGAGGGGAGCAAGACGGTGACGCTGGGTCTGTACAACTTCGTCTCCCAGTACAGCGCCAACGTGCCCGCACTGTTGGCCGCCGTGCTGCTGTCGGCCGTGCCGATCCTCGTCGTCTACCTCTTCGCTCGCCGCGCACTCGTCGCCGGCCTTGTGGGCGCCGGCGGCAAGTAGCCGCCCCGCTCCACATCCCTCGCACCGCACTCGATCAATCCAGCACCCCAGCACCCGAGCACCCCAGCACCCGAGCCCGCACGACCGGGCAGCGGGCGCTGCCCCGCGCTGCCCATCCTCACGAACACAGCGCCGTGAACGCAGCGCCGTGAACGCAGCGCCGTGAACGCAGCGCCATGAACGCAGAGAAACGGACCAGACCGTGACCATCAGCGACGAACGCCCGAAGACCGGACTGTGGAACGACCCCGGCCTTCCCGCGCCGGTCCGCGCCCAGGCCCTGCTCGCGGCCATGACGCCGGCTGAGAAGATCAGCCAACTGGGCAGCACCTGGCCCGGCCACGAGGGCAGCGGGGACGTCGCCCCGATGCAGGAGACCTTCCGAGGAGCCGAACCTTTCGCCGAAGCGATCACAGACGGCCTGGGCCAGCTGACCAGGATCTTCGGCACCGTGCCGATCACCGCCGAGGAGGGCGTCGCACGCCTGGCCGCGCTGCAGTCCCACGTCGTCGCCGCCAACAGGTTCGGCATCCCGGCCCTCGCCCACGAGGAGTGCCTCACCGGATTCACCACCTGGCAGGCGACCGTCTACCCCACCTCCCTCGCCTGGGCGGCGACCTGGAACCCCGCCCTGGTGCGGGAGATGGCCGCGGCCATCGGCGCGGACATGGCCGCGGTCGGAATCCACCAGGGACTCGCCCCGGTCCTCGACGTCGTCCGCGACTACCGCTGGGGCCGCGTCGAGGAGACGATGGGCGAGGATCCCCATCTCATCTCGGAACTGGGCCTCGCCTACGTCCAAGGACTCCAGTCCGCGGGCGTCATCGCCACCCTCAAGCACTTCGCCGGCTACTCCGCCTCCCGCGGCGCACGCAACCACGCCCCCGCGGCCATCGGCCCCCGCGAGCTCGCCGACGTCATCCTCCCCCCGTTCGAGAGGGCCGTGGTCCACGGTCCCGTCCGCTCCGTCATGAACGCCTACAACGACGTCGACGGCACACCCTGCGCCGCCGACGCGACGCTTCTCACCGGTCTGCTCCGCGACGCGTGGGGCTTCACCGGAACCGTCGTCTCCGACTACTGGTCCATCGCCTTCCTCGACTCCATGCACCACGTCGCCTCGGACCTGCCCGACGCAGCCCGGCAGGCGCTGCAGGCCGGCATCGACGTCGAACTCCCGCACACCTCCGGCTACGGAGCCGCCCTCGGGCTGATGGCGGAGGACGGACGCATCTCTCCCCAGGTGCTCGACCGCGCCGTGCTCCGCGTCCTGACCCAGAAGGCCGAAATGGGCCTGCTGGACGAGGGGTGGTCCGCCGACCGGTACCGCGCCGTCGACCTGAACTCCGACCGCAACCGGGCCGTCGCCCGCCGCATGGCCGAGCAGTCCGTGGTGCTCCTGGACAACCACGCCGGCCTGCTGCCCCTGCGGGCGCCCCGCTCGATCGCGGTCATCGGTCCGGCCGCCGACGACCCGGGCTGCCTCTTCGGCTGCTACTCCTTCCCCAACCACGTCCTCGCCCACCACCCGGACCTTCCCCTCGGCATCGACGCGCCGACCGTCCTGGCCGCGATCCGAGCGGAGTTCCCCGACGCCGAGGTGCGCTACACACCCGGCTGCAGCATCAGCGGGACGGACCGCTCCGGCATCCAGGCCGCCGTGGAGGCGGCCGACGCCGCAGACGTGACCGTGCTCGTCGTCGGCGATCGATCGGGCATGTTCGGCAACGGCACCTCCGGCGAGGGCTGCGACGTCGCCACCCTCCACCTGCCCGGAGTCCAGGAGGAGCTGACCGAGGCGGTGCTGGCCGCCGCGCACCGCAGCGTCCTGCTCGTCGTCTCGGGGCGTCCGTATGCGATCGGCCGCCACGTCGACGCGGCCGAGGCCACCGTGCAGGCGTTCTTCCCCGGCCAGGAGGGTGGCACGGCCATCGCGGGCATCCTGGCCGGCCGGGTCAACCCCTCAGGCCGCCTCCCGGTACAGATCCCCGGCGAGAACTCCGGGCAGCCGGGCACCTATCTCGCACCACCCCTGGCACTGAAGAGCGATGGCGTCAGCAACATCGACCCCACACCCGCCTTCCCCTTCGGCCACGGCCTCTCCTACAGCGTGTTCCGCGTCGACGAGGTACGCGCCGGCGCCGACGAGATCCCCACGGACGGCACCGTCGTGCTCCGGGCGACCGTGAGCAACGTCGGAGACCGCGCCGGAACGGCCGTACCCCAGCTCTACCTCACCGATCCGGTGGCCTCGGTGACGCGCCCCGTCCGGCAGCTCATCGGCTTCGCCCGCGTGGACCTCCAGGCAGGGGAGACCAGGACCCTGCAGTTCACCGTCTCCGCCGACCTCGCCGGCTTCACCGGCCGCGACCTGCGTCGCCGCGTCGAACCCGGACGCCTGCTCCTGACCGTCGCCCAGTCCGCCGCCGAGGCGGGCACCGTGGCCGCGATCCGTCTGACCGGAGAGACGCGCTACCTCGACCACCGACGCACCATGGCCGCGGAGGCCCAACTGCTCGACTAGGGGACGGTTGTGGATGACCTTCCAAGAATCAGTCCTTGTACGCTGCTCGGATCTCGCGCACTCCGACCAGGAGCAGGCCCACGGCCATCACCCCGAAGATGACCGAGACCCAGGTGGGTCCCACAGCCTGCATGAATGCCCTGATGGCCCGGTATTTGCCGTGGGTGTTGCTTCCCGCTGTCTGGTCGTCCCAGAGCGAGGTGTGGACGGCGAGCCGGTGTCCGGGTGTTCGCGGCTCACGGTCGGCGCGCGCTCGCCCCCACGCCGCGCGACGTGCGCTCGCTGACGGACGGCTGCTGTGAGCTGCACGAGCAGGTGGCTCAGGGGAGGGCCACCCTGGTGGCGATGGACGACCTGCACCATCTCGCAACCGACCGGATTCCGGGTGTAGAGCGCTTGCTCCACACGGCCGCCACCAGCGCGGTGCTCTGCCTGCTGGCCTACCGTCAGCGCCAACTCTCGCCCGCGCTGGCCGCCGTGCTCTCCCGCGCCGCATCCATGGGGCAGCTCGAGGTACGGCACATCGGACCGCTGCCCCGGGCGCAGGCCCTCGCGCTGCTCGGGCGACCACCCCGACGCCAAACTCGGGGTGCCCAACCGCGCGAGCCTCACCCACGCCGTGCTCGGACTCCGAACGCCGCCGGGCACGAGTTCTCAAGGCCCTCACCCAGCTCTCCATGAGTGGTGACGCGAAGGCGTTGGGCTTCGGCTGGCAGTGCCTCTCCAAGCCTGGTCATGCCGGTGCCTGCTGCGACGGGTTGGACATGGCCGGGCCGCGCGGCCCGCAGGCCGCAGAGGGCTTCGGGAATCATCAGCGTCCCCAGGACCGTCAGGGGTATGGCCCAGCTGCCGGTCGCGGCGCGCAGGACACCGAAGAGGAACGGGCCCGCCCCGGCGAGGAGGTAGCCGCCGGTCTGGGCCATGCCGGACAGGCGTGCGGTGACGGCGGCGTCGGGTGAGCGCAGGCTGAGGAACGTGACGGCGAGGGGGAAGGCAGCGCCGGTGGCGACGCCGAGGACAGCGATCCACACCCAGGCATAGCCGGGCAGGATCAGGATTCCCCCCAGGCCGGTCAGCTTGATGATGACGATCGCGAGGATGATCGGCCGCTGGTCCTTCAAACGCGCGGCCAGGTAGGGCGTGAGGAAGCCGAAGGGGATTCCGGTGGCGAGCATGACGGACACCATCGCTCCGCCCTGGACGGGGGTGTAGCCCCGTTGGGTCATGATCTGCGGGAGCCACGCGACCAGGACGTAGAACATCAGTGACACCACGCCGAGGAACGCTGACACCGCCCACGCCAGTCGGGACCGCAGGAGCGTGCCGGAGTGCGGCTGCGGGGCGGCCGGCGTGGGGGTGCGGCCGGCATGGTGGGTGAGCCGCACCCAGGCCAGAACGGCGGCCAGGCTCGGCAGCGCCCACACGGCGAGGGCGACGCGCCATCCGGCCGCGTCGTCCAGGGGCACGGCGGCTGCGGCCGCCGTGGCCCCGCCGGCGGCCATGAGGGTCATCGCCAGGCCCGTCAGGGTGCCCACCTGCGTGGGGAAGTGCTCTTTGATCACTGCGGGCATCAGCGCGCCGCCGATCGCGATGCCCGCGCCGGCCAGGGCGGTTCCGCTGAACAGCGCCACCTGGCCTGGCGCGACGCGCAGGGCGATGCCTGCGGTGGTGACCAGCAGGGACGCGGTGATGGTGGCCTCGTTGCCGTAGCGGCGGCTCAGGCCCGGCGCGACAGCGGCGAACACGCCCAGGCACAGCACCGGCAGGGTGGCCAGCGTGCTGGTCTCGATGTCACTGAGGTGAAGCGTGGTCTGGAGCAGCGCGAGGAGCGGCGAGACGCCGGTGATCGCGGCGCGAAGGTTGACCGTGAGCAGGATCAGGCCGAGGAGCAACCAGACTCTCGTGGTCCGGCGGACGCCGGTTGCGTGGTTCATGTCGTGTTTCCCCCGTGGACATGCGGTGCCGAAACGGCGACGGCTTCCCGCGCGGGCTGTGCGGCGCTGGCCGCTGGCCCGGAGGGAAGCCGTCGGTGGTGCGGGCGCTGCGCCCCTCGGTGCAGCGGGGAGGGGCGCAGCGGTCCGGTGGATGAGTCAGGCGCGGAGGGCAGAGGCCCGGTTGTGGAACGGGCACGCGATCTGTGTGAGCTGACCCTTGGTGAGGGCGCTCGAGGCATTGGCGGCGGTGGAACCGGTTCCGAGGAGTTTGAGGATCTCCGTGGACAGCAGGTCCGGCTGGCCCTTGAGGGCGTCGGCGGTGGGCTGGTCGGTGGAGAAGACCATCTCTGCAGCGATGTTGTCCTGGACGATGCGCGCCAGGTTGTCGAGCGCGATATGGACCGGGTCGGTGGGTGTCTGCGCCGTCATCAGGTCGATGAGGTGCGTGGGGACCTGCTTCTGGTCCATGAAGTTCTTCAGGATGATGCTGTTCTGGTTCTGCACGTAGGTCGTCCAGATGGACAGCACCACCACGTAGAGCCCCGACCACGCGCCGCCGACCTGGCTGCGCCAGCGGGTCATCAGCTTGCTGACGCCGTCGATCTGCACCCGGGACGACCAGTACATGTTGGTGCGGATGCTGGGGTAGACGTCGGCGGTGAAGTTCTCGAACGACTGCATGTCGAACTCGCGGTTGCGAATCGTCGTGGCGATGTAGTCGTGCGCCTTGTCGAGGATGTACGCGCAGGCGTCGTGCAGGCTCCCGTTCGTGTCGCCGGGCAGGTTCGCCGACTCCAGGGTCTGCCGGGCGGTGTCCAGGGTGTTGGAGAACGTCTGCAGCGAGTCGATCCAGCCGGTGTTGCCGGGCCCGTTGAACGCGACCATCTGAAGGTCGTGCTGGTCGATGTACGCGGTCTGCGAGGAAAGGATGTTGTTCGGGTCCAGCGACGGCGCGCAGATGGAGAAGATGCCCAGCGGGGTGTGCGCGATGGACTTGGCCAGCGCGAACACCTCGTCCACGGGCTGGATGGTCTCCAGCACCGTGCCCTTGCTGATCAGGTAGTAGGTGCCGCCCTGCATGTCGTTGTTGACGACGATGACCGGGTCCAGCTGGTTGATGACGTTGGCGCGCAACGCGTCGTAGTTGTTGCGCATGCCGGTGTCCACGGCGCGGATGTTGTCGCGGGCCTGCGCTTGCGTGACGTTGCCGGTGGTGCCGTCGGCGGACGCGGTACGGGCGCTCAGTCCGGTGATTGCGGCGGCTGCACCGATGGCAGCCGCTCCCCCCAAAACGGTTCTACGGGTAGGCACTTGCTTTCTCTCCCCCTTGGATGACAGGGCAGCGGCCTGCCGCGGCCGTGCCCTGGTGCGCGTAGTGCGTCACCTGTGCGCGGGGCAGCGCCCGGCGCTTGTGGCGGCGGGTGCTGCCCCTGTTGGACTGCGGATGGATTGCGGATCGGGCGGGCTCGGCGTCAGGCCAGCTCGGCACCCTTGGCCACCACGACGCCGTACAGGTCGTGGATGGTGGCGAGCGCGCCCTGGTGCAGTTGCTCGGCGGTCACCTCGCCGGCCGGAGTCCGGAGCGGCCGGGTGGCCGAGGCGTCAGCGACGACCGTGGCGTGGTTGCCACGCAGGAACGCACCCTGAGCGGTGAACGCCACGCACATGTGGGTCATGAACCCGGCGATGATCACCTTGCCCTTGGCGGCGCCGTCCACCAGCTCACCGAGATCGGTGTCCAGGAACGCGTTCGGCTTGCCCTTGACGACGGTCGGTTCGCCTGCGACGGGGGCGACCCTGGGGTGGATCTGGCCGATCTCCACACGGATGTCGTACGGGGTGCCCTCGCCACCGTCGTTGATGACGTGGATGACCTTCGCCCCGGCGGCACGGGCCCGGGCGAGCAGGTCGGCCGCAGCGTCGAGGGCGTCCTTCCAGCCGTCGAGCTCCATCACGCCCCGGGTGTAGGTGTTCTGGTAGTCGATCAGGATCAGCGTGGAGTCGGCCAGCTGCGCCGGGCTCTGGTCGAAGCTGTTGAGTTCACGCAGGGTGGTCGTCACTGCTGCACCTTTTTCGATCAGTGGTTCGGTCGGACGTCCCCACGCTACGATCAACAAATTGTTGACGGCAATGACATCCAACTTGCAGAAACCGACATGGCCGCCACTGCCGTCGTCACAGTCGCCAGGGGGGCAACTCGTGCAACAAAGTGGACATTTGATCGCCATCATGCTGTTCCCCGGCGTTGATCTGCTGGACGTCACCGGCCCGCCGGAGGTGTTCTCCCTGCTGCGCCGCGAGATGCCCGACGCCACCGGCTATCGGGTCGTGCTCGGGGCGCTTTCAGTAGAGCCGGTCACCACGGCAGCCGGCGTGAGGGTGCTGCCGGACCTGACGTTCGAGCAGCTGGCGAACGGCCGGATCGACACCTTGATCGTTCCGGGTTCGGTGGAATCGGACGCGTCCGGCCGCGTCCGGGCGATCACCGAACCCGACGTCGTGGAGTGGACGCGGGTCCTCGCCGCACGCTCGGCCCGCGTCGCGTCCGTCTGCGTCGGCGCGCACCTGCTCGCCGCAGCGGGACTCCTCGACGGGAAACGCGCCACCACCCATTGGTCCACCGCGCAGCAGCTCGCCGCAGACTTCCCCGCTGTGCACGTGGACGCTGACCCGATCTTCATCCGCCAGGGCAACGTGTGGACCGGCGCGGGAATCACCGCCTGCCTGGACCTGTCCCTCGCACTGATCACTGAGGACTTCGGCGAGGTCGTCGCCCTGCGCGTGGCCCGACAGCTGGTGATGTACCTCAAGCGCACAAGCGGACAGAGCCAGTTCAGCGTCCCCCTGGAGCCCGCCTCCACTACGCGCCGCATGGAACATCTGCGACACCACATCGCGGCGAGCATCGACGCGCCACTCACCGTTCCGAACCTCGCCCGGCAGGCCAACATCAGCGAGCGGCAACTGACGCGGATCTTCAAGACGGAACTCGGCACGACCCCCGCCGCCTACGTGGAATCCGCCCGAGTGGAAGCCGCACGCAGCCGCCTGGAGTCCACCGACGACACCCTCGACCGCATCGCGACAGCCTGCGGCTTCAACAGCATCGACACCCTGATCCGCGCGTTCCGCCGCAAGCTCGACACCACCCCCACCCACTACCGCGAACGCTTCCACCCTTGATCGACAGTTCCTCCCGCCTCGCGCGGTGACAGTCGCCGCGTGATCCGGTCGAGCAGCTCCGTCAGTGGTTCACCGAGGTCCCGACCGAACTGCGTCAGCCCGTAGGTGACCTGGGGCGGGGTCGTCGGCTCGACCTCCCGCCAGACCAGGCCGTCCTGGACCAGCGCGCGCAGGGTCTGGGCGAGCATCTTCTCGCTGATGCCCTGGATGCTGTCGCGCAGCTCGTAGAAGCGGAGGCTGTTGCTCTGCAAGGCGATCAACACCCAGACGCCCCACCTGCTGGTCACGTGGTCGACCACTTCACTTGCGGGGCAGTCGGTGTGAAACACCTCATACCGCTTCCCCGCCTCGGCCCGTATGGGCTGCACGCTTCCTGTCACGTGATGAGCTTACTTCAGGGTATGTCCTTACCAGGAGTAAGCCCGGCTCCTAGCGTGAAGGCCACAGAGGACCTGTGACAAGGAGCTGATCATGATCGTGGTGACCGGGGCTACCGGAAATGTGGGCCGGCCGTTGACGAGGGCGTTGGCCGAGGCGGGCCGGCAGGTGACGGCGGTGTCACGGCACGCCGCGGCGGTGCCGGACGGCGTCCGCCACGTGGCGGCCGACCTGGCCGAGCCCGCCGGCCTTGAGCCCGCGCTGGCCGGGGCGAAAGCGCTGTTCCTGCTGCTGTCCGGCGAGATGCACGCCCCCGGAGCCAACGCGGCCGACATCATCGGCCAAGCTGAGGCCAGTGGCGTCCGTCGGGTCGTCCTGCTCTCCACGCAGGGTGTGGTGACCAGGCCCTTCGGCGCGACGCGGATCGCGATGCGCACGTTGGAGGATGTGCTGCGGGAGTCCGGCCTGGAATGGGTCATCCTGCGGCCGGGCGGCTTCGCCTCCAATGCCCTGTGGTGGGCCGAGTCCATCCGCGCGCGACGGGTCGTCGCTGCTCCCTTCGGCGACGTCGGGGTGCCGATCATCGACCCGGCTGACATCGCCGAGGTCGCGGCGGCCTGCCTGCTGGAGGGCCGGCACGCCGACGGCGTGTACGAGCTGACCGGCCCGGAGGTGATCACGCCGCGCCAGCAGGCGCAGGCCATCGCCACCGCACTGGGCTCGCCAGTGCGGTTCCACGACCTCACCCGCGACGAGGCCAAGGCCGCCATGGCCCGGAGCATGGCGGCTGAGCTCGCTGAGGACACCCTCGCCATCCTCGGTTCCCCGAACCCGGCCGAACTGCGCGTCAGCCCGGACGTCCAGCGGGTCCTCGGCCGCGCCCCGCGCCCCTTCGCCGACTGGGTCGCGCGAAATATCGCCGCGTTCCGCTGAAACTGGTCAGCGCCGCTGGAACTGCTCGGCGTGCTCGGCGATCCACTGCTGACAGCCGAGGAACCTGATCCGAGGCTGACGTTGGCGACATGCGCGAGACTGACACTCCAGACAGCTGACCGGCCTATTGCGTCGCTGACCCGCCGTCAACAAACAACCTGGAGGCGTATCGCGGTCCGGACGAGGTCGGCGACGGCCCTGGACCGGCTGTGCGGTGGCCAGGCGATCACGGTGGTGACTGCGGGCGCGTCCACCACGGGCACGGCGGCGAGGTCGCCGTGCAGTTGGGATCGGCACGACTCCGGTGAGACCGCGCATGCACGGCCGAGCGCGACGAGTTGCAGCAACTGTGCGTGGTCGCGGACCTGGGGGCCGGGGCCGGGCGGGTAGGTGCCGTCGGGGCCGGGCCAGCGTGGCAGGGGCAGGCCCGGCAGGCCGGTGATGTCGGCCATGTGCACCTGGTCCCGGAGGGTGAGCGGATGCCCGGCGGGCAGGACCACGACCTGGCCCTCCGTGCTGAGCTCCTCGGTGTGGAACCCGGCCGTCGAGTCGAACGGCCGGTGCAGCAGTGCCACGTCGGCCCGGCCCTCGCGCAGGAGTCGTTCCTGCTCGGCCGGGCCGCACAGGATGACGTCGACGGGGACTGCGCCGGGTTCGACGGCGTATGCGTCGAGCAGTTTCGCCAGCAGTTCGCTGGATGCGTTGGCTTTGGTGACCAGAACGAGGCCGGGACGGTCGGCCGCGGACAGGGCGGCTCGGCGGGTCCGGCGCTCGGCGGCGTCGACCGCCTCCAGGGCCGCCCGCCCCTCGACCAACAGCACCGAGCCGGCCTCGGTCAGCGTGACGGCGCGGCTCGTCCGATCCAACAGCGCTGCCCCGAGCCGGCGTTCGAGCTTCTGGATCGCCCGCGACAAAGGCGGCTGCGCGATCCCGAGCCGCTGCGCGGCGCGGGCGAAGTGCAGCTCTTCAGCAACGGCGACGAAGTAGCGCAGTTCCCGGGTTTCCATGCAATCACGCTACTCCGGATCAATACCTGGACGGTATCGTTGCCCACCTGATCGGTGTTGGACCCCCGTTGGGCTCCGACGGCAGCATGGTCCCTATGAGCGAACAGACGATTGCGCTGGTCACCGGCGCGAACAAGGGAATCGGCTACGAGATCGCCGCGGGCCTGGGCGCCCTTGGCTGGCGCGTCGGCGTCGGCGCCCGAGACGAGCAGCGCCGCAAGGCCGCGGTGGAGCAACTGCGCGGGGCCGGCGTGGACGCCTTCGGTGTACCGCTGGACGTGACCGACGACGCGAGCGCGACCGCCGCCGCACGGCTGATCGAGGAGCAGGCCGGGCGCCTCGACGTGCTCGTCAACAACGCCGCCATCACCGGCGGCATGCCGCAGGAGCCCACCCACGTCGATCCCGCCACCATCCGCACGGTCGTGGAGACCAACGTGATCGGCGTCATCCGCGTCACTAACGCGATGCTGCCGCTGCTGCGCCGCTCCGCCTCGCCGCGGATCGTGAACATGTCCAGCAGCGTCGGCTCCCTCACCCGGCAGGGGGGAACCGCTGCCGAGCTGACGTCGGGTCCGGTGGCTGTGGCGTACGCCCCGTCGAAGACGTTCCTGAACGCCGTCACCCTCCAGTACGTCCGGGAGTTGAGTGGTACGAACATCCTGATCAACATGGGCTGCCCCGGCTACGTCGCCACCGACCTCAACGGCTTCCGTGGCGTGCGGACCCCCGAACAGGGCGCGGCGATCGCCATCAAGCTCGCGACCCTGCCCGACGACGGCCCGACCGGCCAGTTCTTCGAGGACGCCGGCGTCGTGCCGTGGTGAAGTGCCCGGCGGTCATCACCAGCCGGGGCCAGGCGACTTCGATTGCTCGTCTCGAACAGGTTCAGCGACTGTGGCGGTCGTCCCAGCCCACGCTTCGGCGGACGCCCCGCCCTTGGCGATCTCCGGCGCGTTGTGGCGCGTGAGTCAGGGCTGTTCGTCGAAGTCGGGGCGCTCGACGGACAGCAGGTGTTCGGCGCCTCCGCCGGGCGCAAGGTCTTCGGTCTCGCCACCGCAGGCGGCCGTCTCGCTTGACCTCTTGCGCGTCAGTCCGGCAGCCAGTGCAGCTCGTGCGCCAGGGTTTTGGCGACGGCACGGACGCGGCGGTGTAGCGGCGACTGCTCGCGGGGGAGGACCAGGTGGAACGTCAGGCTGGGCGCGCCCCGCAGCGGTCGCCAGGTGAGACCGGCCGGTGATGCCGTGACCGCGGCTTCTCCGGCCGGGGCGAGGGTGAGCCCGTCGCGCAGGTCGCGCTGAGACATGTCGAAAGAGACTGCGGGCGTGTGGAATCGGGGGTGTGGTCGGGTGTCTCGGAACAGTGCGGACAGCTGATCGTGGATCACGGGGTTGGCCGCACGGTCCGGGAGCCGCAGCGGATAGGCGGCCGCGTCGGCGATCTCAATCTCCGGGTGTTCGGCCAGCGGATGGTGCTGCGCCAGTTGGACTCCGATGCGCATACGCCGGAGCAGGAACCGGCGCACGCCACGGCCCGGCTGTTCACCGCGGGTGATCCCGGCATCGATGCGGCCGTCGGCGACCGCGGGGGAGATCTCCGGTGTCGCCATCGGGACCGCGCCGACCTCGAGTCCGCTGTTGCCGCGAATCAGCCTGTCCACCAGGGTCGGTGCCGTCTCGGCCCCGGCGCTGAGGCTGTATCCGATGCGGAGCGTGCCCAGTTCACCGGCCGCCGCGCTCCGGGCGGTGTCCCATGCCCGGTCCAGCGCCGCCAGCGCGGGCGGCGCGGACTCTGCCAAAGCCGCACCGGCCGTGGTCAATACGACGCTACGCGTGTTGCGGACGAGCAGGGCCGTACCGAGTTCCGCCTCCAATCGGCGCATCCGGGCGCTGAGTGCGGGCTGTGCGATACCGATCCGTGCGGCCGCGCGGGTGAAGTTCAACTCCTGCGCCAGCACCAGGAAGTACCGCAGGCTCACCGTGTCCGGCGCCACGTGCCCTCCCTGCCGATTGATAACGATCCGTTCTGAGTCTATCCCGTACCGGTCTTTCCCTCGACCGCGTATCAAGCCCTAACCTGCGCATATGACGATTCAACCGACCGCGGTACCCGTCGCCGGGATCGATCGATCTGAGTGTCAATTCGAAGTCGGGCGTGTCCGGCCGAACACAGGAGGTTTCCATGGCTAACGGCTACTGGGTCAGTGTCTACCCCGCCATTTCCGACCCTGAGGGGCTGACTGCCTACGAGAAGCTGGCCGGTCCGGCTGTCCGGGCTGGGGGCGGGAGCGTCCTGTCCCGTGGCGGTCGAGTCGTCGCCCACGAGGCAGGAATCACGCAACGCGTCGTTCTGATCGAGTTCGACAGCTTTGAACAGGCCGTCGCGGCATACGAGAGCGAGGCATACCAGAAGGCGCTGGTGGCCCTCCCCGACGGCGTCGAGCGCGACTTCCGCATCATCGAAGGCATCGACTGACCGGCGGGCGCGTCACAGTTCGGGCAGTCGCCACTTGTTGTTCACGGTGCTCCTCCCGGCGGACCCGAATGATCACGCCTTCCCCAAGATTGCCGGTGGACGGTCAACCAAGGGGCCGCTTTTGGTTCTTCCGCCGGGTGTCCGCCTGCGGAGGGGCTCGTCGAGTCCGCCCAGGCCCGCCGGCGAGCCGTGAATGCACCCCGCCTCGTTGCCCTCGTCCGCGCTGGGGCCCGCTTTGAACGCGGCCGGCTCGTTGAACGGCCGCAGACGACCGTGGCGTGAATAGGGTGGCGGACCTGCCTCGAAGTTCGAGAACATCCGGTCATGTTGGATGGCACGGCAGGGCAGGACCTTCCGGTCGGCGTCGGGTTCCGGCCGTATCGCGGCGACGAAGACCACGGCGCCATGGCCGCGGTGCGGCTGGGGTGTGCTGAACGGGACCGGGTCGACGTCCACTCGGTAGTGGAAGGGCTCCCGACAGCGGCCGAGATCGCCGAAGCTTCTGCCAAGTTGGAGGAGCCGTCCAAGAACCAGATCCTGGTGGTGCTCGACGGGAGCGTCGTCGGCTACTCGACGATCCGGTGGTGGCAAGAGCGGGACGATACGTGGCTGTACCTGCACCGCGGCTACCTCTTGCCCGAGCATCGCGGCCAGGGCATCGGCTCAGCCATGCTGAGCTGGGCCGAAGAGCGGATCCGCCAGCTCGTCGAACAGCATGACACGGCGCGGACGGCAGTGATCGGCGCGAACGCCATGGCCTCCGAGCAGGACGCCACGGCACTTTTGCGCGCAGCCGGCTACCGACGTGTCTTCAGCCTGGTCGAGCTGGAGCTGGGCGATCTGCAGCAGGTGCCCGAGCCGGGCAGCGAGCTGCCGGCCGGGATACGGACAGGGCCGATCGGGACAAGTCACTACCGTGCAGCCTGGAGGACGGTCGTCGATTCGTACGCGGACCCCGGTTTCACTCAGAGATGGCCCTTCCAGGACTTCGTCGACACCGCCGACCCGGCATGCTGGAGGGCTGCCTGGAGCGGGCAGGACATGGTCGGCGTCGCCCTCTGCTCCATCCGCCGTCACGACCACACCGTGGGCGAGGTGGAAGAGCTGAGTGTCCGGACGGACCAGCGACGCCTCGGAATCGGCCGGGTCCTGCTGCTGGACGGGCTGCGGAGCCTTCGCGAGCAGGGTGCGACGAGCGCTCGGCTGTTCACGGGCACGGCAAATCCGCACCGGTCCTACGACCTTTACGAGAGTGTGGGGTTCCGGCGGCAGAACGAGTACGTCCGTTACCGCAAGCCGCTTGCTTGATCGACCGACCATTGGGCTGTCGGGTCAGTCCACAGGACTTGACAATGCCCCGGCCGGCCCCGGTGGTGTGCCGGGGCGCGGCCCAGCGGTCACGCTTGAGCGTCGGGCCGACCGTAGGCGGCCTGCCAACGGGTGGCCTCGACCGAGTCGTCGATCTCCTCGTCGCTCAGGTGCGGGGCGACCCCGTCGGCGACCGCGGCCCTGGCGACGGCGCGCGCGACGGCGGTCGCAGTCTCCGCCAGGCGCGCCCGCTCGGGGAGCAGAGAGGGGACCCGCGTGTGGGTGTCGACGCTTTCGGCGACGGCTTCGGCGGCGGCGGTCATCATCGCGTCCGTCACGCGCGTGGCGCGGACAGCGGTCACGGCCAGGCCGATACCGGGGAAGATGTAGACGTTGTTGCACTGGGCGACCGGCACATCCCGCTCGCCGTAGTGCGCCTGAGGGAACGGCGAACCGGTGGCGATCAGGGCGCGTCCGTCGGTCCAGTCCAGCAGGTCCTGCGGGGCGGCCTCGCTGCGGCTGGTCGGGTTGGACAGGGGCATGATCACCGGCCGGTCGCAGTGCTCGTGCATGGTGCGCACGATCTGCTCCGTGAACGCACCGGTAGCGGTGGACAGGCCGACCAGGGCGGTGGGGTGCACGGCCGCGACGACGTCGGCCAGGCCGGCGGGCCCGGTCGTGGTGGAGAGCACCGCGTCCGCCCGGTGGGCCAGGCGCCGTTGCGCGGGGTCGAGGTCGGTGCGGTCGTCGGTCAGCAGGCCCCGGATGTCGACCACGTAGATGCGCTCGCGGGCCGCCTGCTCACTCAGGCCCGCTGCCGTCATGGCGCGCACGATCTGCTCGCACACCCCGATGCCCGCGGAGCCGGCGCCCAGCATGACCACGCGCTGCTCGGTCAGCTTCGTGCCGCTGACGCGGCAGCCGGCGGTGAGCGCGGCCATGGCCACGGCCGCGGTGCCCTGGATGCTGTAGATCCGATTAGCCGACGGCCCTGCCTGGCCTCGCCTCAGGAGCGACCGGACTCCTGTGCCGTGTTGAGGACGTTGACCCCCTGGAAGACGGCCGCCGGGCAGCCGTGCGAGACCGCCGCTACCTGCCCCGGTTGGGCCTTTCCGCAGTTGAAAGCCCCTCCAAGGACGTAGGTCTGGGGTCCGCCCAGGGCGACCAGGGAGCCCCAGAAGTCCGTGGTGGTGCCCTGGTAGGCCACGTCCTTGACCTGTCCTGCAAGCCGGCCGTTCCGGATCCTGTACGCCCGTTGTTGTGTGAACTGGAAGTTGTAGCGCTGCATGTCGATCGACCACGAGCGGTCGCCGACCACGTAGATGCCGTCCTCGACCCCGGCGATCAGCCCGGCCGTGTCCGGCCCGGCGGGGGCCGGCTGGAGGGAGACGTTCGCCATCCGCTGCACAGGGACGTGCGCGGGGGAGTCGGCGAAGGCGCAGCCGTTCGAGCGGCCCAGGCCCTTGAGCTTGGCGATCCGCCGGTCCAGCTGGTAGCCGACCAGGGTGCCGTCCTTGACCAGGTCCCACTGCTGGGTACGTACGCCCTCGTCGTCGTAGCCGATGGTGGCCAGGCCGTGCTCGACGGTGCGGTCGCCGGTGACGTGCATCAGCTCCGAGCCGTAGCGGAGCGAGCCGAGCTTGTCGAAGGTCGCGAAGGAGGTGCCCGCGTAGGCGGCCTCGTAGCCGAGGGCGCGGTCCAGCTCGGTGGCGTGGCCGATCGACTCGTGGATCGTCAGCCACAGGTTCGACGGGTCGACGACCAGGTCGTAGTGGCCCGCCTCGACACTCGGGGCCTTCATCTTCTCGGCCAGCAGCTCCGGCAGCTGGGCGAGCTCGGTGTCCCAGTCCCAGCCGGTGCCGCGCAGGTACTCGAAGCCGCGGCCGACCGGCGGGGCCAGCGTGCGCATGGAGTCGAAGGCCCCGGTCGCCTCGTCGACGGAGACGGCCTCCAGCTGGGGGTGGAGCCTGACGCGCTGTTGGGTGGTGGTCGTCCCCGCGGTGTCGGCGTAGAACTTGTTCTCCTGGACCGCCAGCAGCGACGCCGTCACGTGCGAGACGCCCGGCGCGCCCAGCAGGCGGCGGCTCCAGTCGGTGAGCAGCGCGGACTTCTCCGCGTCCGGCACGTCGAAGGGGTTCTCCTGGTAGGAGGAGACCCAGGTGACCTCCCCGTAGGACGGCTCCTCGGCCAGCTCGACGACCTCTTCGCTGAGCCCGCCCGACAGCCGCGCCACGGCCACGGCCTGGTCGGCGACGTGTGCCACGGCTGCGGAGGTCAGGTCGACGCCGGCGGCGAAGCCCCAGGCGCCGTTCACCACGACGCGGACCGCGTAACCCAGCTGGAGTGAGTCCGAGCCGCCGGCGGGCCGTGCGTCCCGCAGTCGCAGCGAGGCGCTGCGCACCCGCTCAAGGCGGAAGTCCGCGTGGCTCGCGCCCAGGGCCTCCGCCCGGGTCAGCGCCGCGTCGGCCAACAGGTGCAGGGGCAGGGCGAGGAACGAGGCGTCCGGTTCTGGCGATGTCCGCGACATCGTTCTCCTTGGAGGGGATCGGGGATCAAGGATCGGGAGATGGTTGCTGGTCAGCATCCTGCCCCTAACTCGGTCCGCGACGCGCAAAACTGTCAGGACCCGACAGATACCCGCGTGCCTCGCTGTGGAGGGTCGATTCGCTCCGCCCCTTGGTCAGCGGATAGCGTCACACTGTCCGTCCTGAGGAGATCGCAGCAGTTGAGAGAGGTATGCCTGTGAGCCGGTCGGTTCTGGTCACCGGAGGCAATCGGGGCATCGGCCTCGCCATCGCCCGAGCTTTCGCCGAGGCGGGCGACAAGGTCGCCGTCACCTACCGTTCCGGCGAGCCGCCGGAGGGGCTGCTGGGCGTCAAGTGCGACATCACCGACGCTGAGCAGGTCGAGCAGGCGTTCAAGGAGGTCGAGGCGGCGCACGGTCCCGTCGAGGTCCTGGTCGCCAACGCGGGCATCACCCGCGACACGCTGCTGCTGCGCATGTCCGAGGAGGACTTCACCTCCGTCCTGGACACCAACCTGACCGGCACCTTCCGGGTCGTCAAGCGCGCCAGCAAGGCGATGCTGCGGGCCCGCAAGGGCCGCGTCGTGCTGATCTCCTCGGTCGTCGGCCTGCTGGGTTCGGCGGGCCAGGCGAACTACGCCGCGTCCAAGGCCGGTCTGGTCGGCTTCGCCCGCTCGCTGGCGCGTGAGCTCGGCTCGCGCAACATCACCGTCAACGTGGTGGCTCCGGGCTTCGTGGACACCGACATGACCGCCGTACTGGGCGACGAGCGCCGCGCCGAGATCGTCGCGCAGGTGCCGCTGGCCCGCTACGCCGCGCCGGAGGAGATCGCCTCCGCCGTGCGCTTCCTCTCCTCGGACGAGGCCGCATACATCACCGGAGCCGTCATCCCCGTGGACGGCGGATTGGGAATGGGTCACTGATCACCATGAGTGGAATCCTCGAGGGCAAGCGCGTCCTGGTCACCGGCGTGCTGATGGAGTCCTCCATCGCCTTCCACACCGCCAAGCTGGCCCAGGAGCAGGGCGCCGAGGTCATCCTGACCGCGTTCCCCCGCCCCACCCTGACCGAGCGCATCGCGAAGAAGCTGCCGAAGCCGGCGAAGGTCCTGGAGCTGGACGTCACCAACGCCGAGCACCTGGCCGGCCTGGAGGAGAAGGTCCGCGCCGAGCTGGGCGGGCTGGACGGCGTCGTCCACTCGATCGGCTTCGCGCCGCAGGACGCCTTGGGCGGCAACTTCCTGAACACCCCGTGGGAGTCGGTCGGCACGGCGATGCACGTGTCGGCGTTCTCGCTGAAGTCGCTGTCGATGGCCTGCCTGCCGATGATGTCGGAGGGCGGCGCGATCGTCGGCCTCACCTTCGACGCGCAGCTGGCCTGGCCGCAGTACGACTGGATGGGCCCGGCGAAGGCCGCGCTGGAGGCGACGTCGCGTTACCTCGCCCGCGACCTCGGCAAGCAGGGCATCCGCTGCAACCTGATCTCCGCGGGCCCGATCAAGTCCATGGCGGCGAAGTCGATCCCGGGCTTCGACCAGCTGGCGGACACCTGGAACCACCGCTCGCCGCTGTCCTGGGACGTGACGGACCCGGAGCCGGCGGGCCGCGGCGTGGTCGCGCTGCTGTCGGACTGGTTCCCGAAGACCTCCGGCGAGATCATCCACGTCGACGGCGGCCTCCACGCCATCGGCGCGTAGCTTTCGCACGTTGGGTCAGTTGCACAATCCAGGGGCGCGAGGAACTGCGCGACAAGCCACCCAGTGCGGTGGGTCGCTCAGCGAGCAGGGCCATCCGCACAGGGTGGTTACTCGCGCAGTTCCTCGCGCCCCTGGGTTGTGCAACTGGCCGTATTCTCTCGTCTAACTGCGGCAAGCAGTCAGCGCGTTGGCCGCCTCCGCCGCGGCCGCGTCGCCGTCCGCGGCGCGGATCGCGGCGAGGATGCCGTCGTGGCTCACGTACTTGTCGTCCTCCAGGACCGGGCCCACGACCTCCCGCAGCTCCGCGCGCAGCACCTCGCCGAGGTCGGCGTAGAGCGCCGCCAGGACCGCGTTGTGGGAGGCCGCCATCACGGCCTGGTGGAACGCCGCGTCGTTGAGGACGAAGGCCTCCGCGTCGCCGGAGCGCCAGGCGTCGTCGCGGCGGCCCAGGGCCGTCTCCAGCAGGCGCAGGTCCTGCTTGGTGCGGCGGGAAGCCGCGAGCCGGGCGGCCGCCGCCTCCAGCGCCAGCCGCAGCTCCGTCACCTCCGACTTGTCCGCCTCCGCGAAGCGCCGATGCATGACGCCGGCCAGCTCGCTCGTCGCGAGCACGTACGTGCCCGAGCCCTGGCGGATGTCGAGCAGCCCGTTGTGAGCCAGTGCCCGCACCGCTTCGCGGACGGTGTTGCGGGCGACGCCGAGGCGTTCCACCAGCTCCGCCTCGGTGGGGATGCGTGAGCCGACCGGCCACTCGCCCGAGGTGATCTGGGTGCGCAGCTGCGCGATCACCTGGTCGGCCAGCGGCTCGCGCCGGGGCGAGGTGAGTGCCATGTCGCTCCTGCCTTCTTCGTGGAACCTGCGGAACATCATCCCGTGCGATCGAGGCCGGCAGAACCAGTCCCCAAATTCATCCCATCATTGTATGATCCCTTCATGTCTGCCGACCATGCCACCGACACCCGGGAATCCGCCACCGATATCCACACACCGAAGCCGGCCCCGCCCGCAGCCCGCGTCCGCGCGCGCTGGCTGCTCGCACTCGCGCTCGCCGTCGCCGCGTTCAATCTGCGGCCCGCCGTCGCCGCGCTCGGGCCGCAGTTGGAGCAGGTCAGGCAGACGCTGCACATGAACGCCGGGGTAGCGGGCCTGCTCACCGCGCTGCCCTCGCTCTGCTTCGCGCTGGTCGGCTTCGCCGCGCCGGGGCTGGCGCGCAGACTCGGTCCGGCGATCACCGTGTGCCTGGGCATGGCCGCGATCACGCTCGGCATCGCCGCCCGTTCGTTCGCGCCGAACAGCGCCGTCTTCCTGCTGCTCAGCGCGCTCGCGCTGGCCGGTATCGCGGTCTCGAACGTGCTGATGCCGGTGCTGGTCAAGCGCTACTTCCCGGACCGGATCGGTCCGATCACCGGGCTCTACTCGATGTCCCTCGCCCTCGGTACCTCCGTCGCCGCCGCCGTCGCGGTGCCGCTGACCGCCGCGCTCGGCGGCGGCTGGCGGGTCGGGCTCGGGGTCTGGGCGCTGGCAGGCGCCCTCGCGCTGGCGCTCTGGATCTTCCAGGCGGCGACGCAGCGACGCGAGGGCGCGGCCGCCCCGGCCGCCGGCGGCACCAGGATCCGGATCACCCGCAGCCGCACCGCCTGGCTGCTCGGCGTCTTCTTCGGCCTCCAGGCCACCGCCGCCTACGCCACCCTGGGCTGGCTGCCGCAGATCTTCCAGGACGCAGGCATCTCCGCGGCACGGTCCGGAGTCCTGCTGGCCGTGACCATGGCGGTCGGCGCGCCGCTCGCCTTCGTGATCCCGTCGCTGGCCGCCCGACTGCCGCACCAGGGTCCGGTGGCTGCCGTGCTCGCTTCCTGCGGGCTGGCGGCCTACGCCGGCCTGGCCTTCGCGCCGGCCGCCGCGCCCTGGGTCTGGGCGCTGCTGCTGGGCGTCGCGAACTGCTCCTTCCCGCTGGTGCTGACCATGATCGGACTGCGCACGCGCACCAGCGAGGGCGTCGCCAAGCTCTCCGCCTTCGTGCAGGGCCTCGGCTACCTGATCTCGGTGCCGGGACCGGTCCTGATCGGCGTCCTCTACCAGCGCGAGCACGGCTGGTACGGGCCGTTGGCGCTGCTGGCCGGGCTGATGTCGATTCAGCTCGTGATCGGCCTGCGGGCGGGGCGACCCCGCCAGATCGAGGACGAAATGTGAGTGGCAGACTTCGGTCCATGCCCGTACTTGAACCGAACCCCACCGGCGGCAACAAGAAGCTGCTGCAGATGTTCGCGCTGATCGGCGCGATCCTGGTCGTGATCGCCGTCGTGGCCACGATAGGCGCGAACTTCGGGTGAGCTCCTGCCGCTTCGTCCGGATTCTGCGAAGCTGGCAGGCATGAGCGTCGACACGTCCCGCACGATCATCGTTCTCCGGCACGCCAAGGCCGACTGGCCTTCGGTGCCCGACCATGAGCGGCCGCTCGCCGACCGGGGCCGCAAGGACGCCCCGAATTCCGGTCGCTGGCTGGCCGTCGCCGGTGTCGTCCCCGACCTGACCCTCTGCTCGACCGCCGCGCGGACCCGGGAGACCTGGAAGCTCTTCGCCCACGAGCTGCCGGAGCGCCCGCGGACGGTCTACGAGGACCGCCTCTACGAGGCCGCGCCGGGTCAGCTGATCGAGGTGCTCCATGAGCTGCCCGAGGAGGTGCGCACGGTCCTGCTGGTCGGCCACAACCCCGGCGTGCAGGGCCTGGCGGAGATCGTCTCCGGCGATTCCGAGGGCGACGCGCTGGCCCGCTTGCGCGCCTCCGGCTTCCCGACCTCGGCGGTCGCACTGATCGACTTCGCGGGCCCGTGGAAGGGCCTGGAGCCTGGCGTCGGCCGACTGCGGGCCTTCTATACGCCGAAGGACGGAGCCTAGGCAGGAGCCTGGGCAGCCCAGGAGCCTCGGCAGAACCTGCGCGACACCCACGCGACAACGCCGTGACCCCCGACGGAAGGTCGGGGGTCACGGCGTTGTCGTTCCTCCGATCGGGTGAAGCGGATTTCGAAGTGGATTTCACCCCCGCGCCCTTGCCCCGGAACCGGTCCGGTCTCCGTGGGCATGAAGATCAACATGCGGTTTCCGGTGATCTGTCCTGGAATCGCCAGCAGGGATTGATCACGAGAGGGGGCGCAGCCATGGGTGTCTGGGGGCTCCAGCTTTTGGGGACGGAGGGTCGGGGGCTCCAAGTTCGGGGGAGTCAGCTCGCCGGGCCCGGTGACTGGTCGCTGCTGTCCGGACCGCTGCCCGCCGTGCTGGCCGGACTGGGCCTGCTCTCGCTGGCCTGGCTGCTCTTCTCGCGCCGTCGCAACTGGTGGCTGCGCTGGCTGCCGCTCGCGCTGCTGCTCGCGGCCGGTCTGGCCTACCTGATCGTCGTCTGGGTCGACGACTGGTGGCAGCCGTTCCCCGACGGGCTGCCGACCCAGTCGGCGGTCTGGATCGGGGTCTGCGTGCTCGCCGTGCTGCTCTTCCTCTTCCGGCTGCCGCTGCTGCGCTGGCGTGGACGCATCCTCGCGCTGGTCGCCTGCCTGCTGGTGGTGGGCTTCGCGGGGAACAAGGTGAACCAGCAGTTCCAGCAGTACCCGACGCTCAGCACGCTGCCAGGACCGTGGCAGGCCAAGCCCGCCGAGCTGGCGATCGGCGACAAGGAGTCGACGCTCAAGGTCCCGGCGGGCAAAACCATCGCCGACGTCTGGCACAAGCCCGCCAACCTGCCCGCGCGCGGCACCCTCTCCACCGCGAAGATCCCCGGCAAGCTCTCCGGTTTCCCCGCCCGCGACGCGTACATCTGGCTCCCGCCCGCCTACGCGGCCAAGCAGCGGCCGCTGCTGCCGGTGCTGGTGTTGTTGCCAGGCCAGCCGGGGGCGCCGGAGGACTGGACGACCGGCGGGCAGATGGAGTCGATCCTGAACGCCTACGCCGCCGCCCATGACGGCCTGGCCCCGGTCGTCGTCGTGGCGGACCCGATCGGCTCGCAGTTCGGCAACACGCTCTGCGTCAACTCCAAGCTCGGCCAGGCCCAGACGTACCTTGCGAAGGACGTGCCGGACTGGATCCACGCCAACCTGCAGATCAGCCCCGGGCGGAAGGCCTGGACGGTCGGTGGCCTCTCCTTCGGCGGCACCTGCGCTCTCCAGCTGGCCGTCAACGCCCCGGAGGCCTACGGCTCCTTCCTGGACATGTCCGGCCAGGACGAGCCGACCCTCGGCGACCGCGGCAAGACCGTCAGCGCGGCCTTCGGCGGCGACGAGGCGGCCTTCCTCGCCGTCGACCCGCTCAGCGTGATGGCCCACAAGCGCTTTCCCGACACCGCCGGGGTCGTCCTCGTCGGCGACAGCGACACGACCTACGGGCCTCAGCAGCGCAAGGTCTTCGCCGCCTGTCAGCAGGCCGGCATGAACGTCGTCTTCGTCACCATGCCGGGCGGCCACAGCTGGGGGGTCTGGAAGGCCGGGCTGCAGCAGCAACTCACGTGGATCGCCAAACAGGACGGACTCAGCTCATGACCTCCTCGGCCGCCGAGACCTCAACCGCCGCCGAGCCGGCTGCCACACAGGCTCCCAGCCGGCTGCACAGGTTGACGGAGCGCCTCTCCTCCTGGCTCGCGGCCGCGGCCACGATCCCCAGGATCCTGGCGAAGGCGCCGCTGACGGTCACCCTTCTGGTCGCACTCTGGGTGATCGGCCTGGCCACCGGAAGCATCCGGCACGGCCCGAGCGACAAGCTGCTCTCGCATGTCGGGGTGGGAACCGACGCGCTCACGGACGGCAAGTGGTGGACCCTGTTCAGCTACGGCTTCTGGGCGTCGGGGCTGACGCCCTACATCGTCAGCACGGTGCTGGCCCTGGCGACGCTTCTGCCGGCCGAACGGCGCATGGGCGCCCTTCGGGCCGGGGGCATCTTCCTGCTCTGCCAGGTGGTGGGAGCCCTGCTCGGCATCGCCGCCATCGAGGTGGGCGCGGTGGCGGGCGACCTGTGGCTGAAGGATGCCGTGGGCGGGCTTTCCGTCGGGTCGAGTGTCGGACTCACGGGGGTGGGCCTGGCGCTGAGCGCCTCGCTCACGGCCTTGTGGCGACGTCGGACGCGCCTGCTGCTCATCACCGCAACCGTGCTGTTCCTCTTCTACGCCGGTGAGGTGCTGGACATCGCACGGGCCGGAGCGGCCTTCGTGGGCGTGGTGGCGGGGGTGTTGCTCTTCACGCAGCGGCGTTCGCTCAGGGACATCCGGCTGAAGCCGTCGTCGCACGCGGAGACCCGGGTGCTGGTGGCGCTGTTCGCGGCGACCTCGGCGCTCGGTCCGCTCATCACCTGGGTCACCGACTCGCAGTCGGGGCCACTCGCGATCTACAAGGATCTCTTCGTCGGAGAGGGGGCGCTCGCGAACGACGTCGAGGACGCCTGCGTCCGGACGTCGACGACGCCCGCGCTCTGTACGGAGCTCCGTTCCGAATACCTGATCACCCACAGCGTGGCCCAGCTGATGCTGCTGGTTCCGCTCTTCGTCCTGGTGGTGATCGCGCTGGGCCTGTGGCGGGCGCGGAGGATGGCCTGGTGGGCGGCGGTGCTCTTCGAGGTCGCGATCTTCGGGGTGACTCTGCGGTACTTCCTCTACACCCGCTCGGGCTTCGTGAAGGACTCGCCGGACCTCGTCACGCCCCTGACGATCTATTCGATCGGGCTGCTCCTCGTGCCGGTGGCTGTGCTGGTGGTGCTGGTGGTCACCCGGCGACACTTCCAGGTGCGGGCCGAGAAGGGCACGGCGCTGACCTTCCTGACCATCGCGGTCCTGGCCTTCCTGGTGGTCGGCGCGGCCTATATCAAGTTCGGCTACGACGCCCGCGATCAGTTCGCGCCCGTGCCCACCTTCCAGCAGATGGTCAGTGACTACCCCAAGCGTCTCGTCCCGCCGGCCTATCTGATCGCCTTCGAGACCAGAACGGCGGTCTTCGTCCCGGTGGGCGGCTGGGCCAAGGCGCTGTACGAGCTGGCCGGGCCGGTGTTCTGGCTGGTCACCCTCGCCGGCCTGTTCGTGGCGTTCTGGCGGGCCGGGGCGCGGCGGAAGGTCGACAACTCCGGGCAGGCGGAGGCGCTGCTGCTGAAGAACGGCGGGTCGACGCTCTCCTACATGACCACCTGGCCCGGTAACGAGTACTGGATCAGCCCGGACGGGCGCGCCGCTGTCGCCTACCGGGTGATCGGGACGACCGCGCTCACCATGGGTGACCCGTACGGCGAGCCCGACGCCCGGCACGTCGCCGTCGCGGAGTTCACCGCGTTCTGCGACGCGCAGGGCTGGTCGCCGTGCTTCTACAGCGTGACCGGGGAGACGAAGCAGGCCTCCGACGAGTTGGGCTGGTCCGCGGTGCAGGTCGCCGAGGACACCATGCTCGACCTGCCGGATCTGGCGTTCACCGGAAAGAAGTGGCAGGACGTGCGGACCGCGCTGAACAAGGCGGGCAAGGCCGGGATCACCGCCCACTGGTACACCTGGCCCACCGCGCCCGTCGCGATCCAGGAGCAGGTCCGGGCGCTGTCGGAGGAGTGGGTCGCGGACAAGGGTCTGCCGGAGATGGGCTTCACCCTCGGCGGCCTCGACGAGCTGGACGACCCCCGCGTGCGGATCCTGGTCGCCGTGGACGAGGAAGGCACGCTGCACGGCATCACCAGTTGGCTGCCCTGCTACCGGGAGGACCGGCCGATCGGCTGGACGCTCGACTTCATGCGCCGCAGCGGCGAGGGCTTCCGCGGCGTGATGGAGTTCCTGATCGCCACGGCCGCGCTCTCTTTCAAGGAGGAGGGCGCGGAGTTCCTCAGCCTCTCCGGCGCGCCGCTCGCGAGGATCGACCGGGGCGAGCAGGCAGTCCCGCTGCAGCGCGTGCTCGACATCGCGGGCAAGGCGCTGGAGCCGGTCTACGGCTTCCGCTCGTTGCTGGCGTTCAAGGCGAAGTTCCAGCCGGACTACCTGCCGCTCTACATGGCCTATCCGGACCCGGCGCAGCTACCGGCGATCGGCACGGCGATCGGCAAGGCCTATCTTCCGCACACGACGCCGGGTCAGATGGTCCGGCTCAGCCGTCAGTTCACCGCCAGCTCTTGATCACTGCTGATCACTGCAGGGGCTCCGCTGCCAGGCGCTGTGCCCGTCAGCGCGCGGGCGCGCCGAGGGCGTTGATCTCCGGGCTGGCCAGCACGCGTTCGCCGGCGCCGCGCAGACCGACGACGGCGAGCATCGCCCGGCCCAGGTGCTCCGTGGTCGTCACGTGCTTCGGCGCGAGCCTGGCGATCAGCGGGTAGGCGGGCCCGACGACGCTGTAGGCGGCGCGATACAAGCCGGTCTTCGCCCGCTCACCGTTTCTCGGCTGGATCCACCCGGGTCGGAACAGATACGCGATCAGGTCCGGGTCAGCCAGCAGCGCGTTCTCGGTCGCGCCCTTGACCCGGGCCCAGCCGACCCGGCCGTGCTCGGTGCTGTCGGTGCCCTCGCCGGAGACGTAGGTGAAGGTCAGCCCCGGGCTCGCGGCGGCGAGCGTGCGGGCGGCGGCGAGAGTGAAGTCGTAGGTGATCCGCCGGTACTCCTCGGCGCTCATGCCGACGCTGGAGACGCCGAGGCAGAAGAAGCACGCGTCGACGCCACGCAGTTGCTCGCCCAGCGGGGAGAAGTCGGTGAAGTCCGCGTGCACGAGCTCGGTGAGCTTGGCGTCGCTCCGGCCGAGCGGCGTGCGGACCACCGCGACGACCTCGGTGACGCGGTCGTCCAGCAGGCACTCGCGCAGCACGCCCTGGCCCACCATGCCGGAAGCCCCGAAGAGCACCACTCTCATGAGCGGAACGTTACAGCGCGCCCTTGCCGCTGGCGTCCGCACCCGCCGGGCGCGGCTCCAGAATCGTCACATCGGCCGGACGCTCGCGCAGGGCGTCCAGCTCCGGCCCGAGCTTGGCCAGGACGTCCCCGGCCGCGTGCGCGTCGAGGTCTGCCTGGCTGGCCCACTTCTCGAGGATCACGATCGAGGTCCCGTCCGTGTGCAGGGCGTAGAGCTCGCAGCCCGGCTCGGCGTGCACGGCGTCGATGTGGCGGCCGTAGGTGGCCAGCGCCTCCTCCAGCAGCCCGGGCTTGGGGTGCACCACGGCGGTGACGACGACTGACATGTGCGGCTCCTTCGAGGGTCGTCTGTTCCTGCCCGAGCCGACCGGCTCTGGCCAGGACATCTTCCCAGCGCCGCTTAGGCTGGCGCCATGGAGATTTGGATCAATCCGAGCTGCAGCAAGTGCCGCGTCGCCGTCGGATCGTTGGACGAGGCGGGGGTCGAGTACACCGTGCGCCGCTACCTGGAGGAGCCGCCCTCGCTGGCGGAGCTGGAGGCCGTGCTGGGGCGGCTCGGCCTGGAGCCGTGGGACATCACGCGGACCGACGAGCCGGTCGCCAAGGAGCTCGGCATGAAGGACCGTCAGGCCTGGCCGCGCGACGAGGCCTCACGTGGGCGGTGGATCGCCGCGCTGGCGGAGCACCCGGTGCTGATCCAGCGCCCGATCATCAGCGCCGACGACGGCACGACCGTGGTCGGCCGCACGGAAGAGGCGCTGGCCAAGGTCGTGCCTGGTCGGTAACGCGTGGCGCGTCGTACGCGGCCACTGCGAGGATGGCCGGATGCCGACTTTTCCTGCTCCTGACGGAACCCGCCTCGCCTACCGCACCGTGGGGGAGGGCGGGCCGCTGATCTGCCTCGCTGGAGGCCCGATGCGGGCCTCCGCCTACCTCGGTGATCTGGGCGGCCTGCCGACCGCCGCCGGGCGCTCGCCGGTGCTGCTCGACCTGCGCGGCACCGGGGAGTCCGAGGCTCCCGCCGACCCGTCGAGCTACCGCGCCGACCGGCAGGTGGACGACGTCGAGGCGCTCCGTGTCCACCTCGGTCTCGAGCGGATCGACGTGTTGGCCCATTCCGCCGGAGGGGACCTCGCGCTGCTCTACGCCGGCCGGTATCCGGAGCGGGTCCGCTCCCTGGTGCTGTTGACCGCCAGGGCCCGCGCGGCCGGGATCGAGTTCCCGCTGGAGGGTCGGCGCGAGGCGCTCGCGCTGCGCAAGGGTGAGTCCTGGTACGAGGAGGCGGTGCCCGCCTTCGAGCGCGCGATGGCCGGGGAGGCGACGGCGGGCGACTGGCAGTTCCTCGACCGCCTCGCCTACGGCCGCTGGGATACGGCCGCCCAGGCGCATGCCGCCTCCGGCGAGGACGAGTACAACGAGCAGGCCGCCGAGGCGTACCCGGGCCCCGGCGCGTTCGACGACGCGGCCGTGGTGCGCGAGGTGCTGAGCGGGCTCGACGTCCCGGTTCTGGTGCTCGCGGGCGAGGTGGATCCGTCACCGCGGCCCGCCAAGGCGGCGGAGATCGCCGCGATCTTCCCGCGTGCCGAACTCGTCGTCCAACCGGGCGCGGCGCACTTCCCGTGGCTGGACGGTCCGGAGTTCTTCCTCCGGACCGTCGGCGACTTCCTTGCGCGCAGCGGCGGTTAGTCCGCGGTAGCGATCAGCGTCTCGAGGTGGACGTCGGGGTTGCCCCGAAGGAAGCTGTTGAGCTGCCACTTGTCGCCGAACAGCGCGAGGATCGCGCCGTCCGAGCGGCGGGTGAGCGGCTCGCCGGTGACCAGGCGGGAGCGGTCCAGGACGGCCGCGCCCTCGGCGTCGGTGACGCGGGCGAGGGAGTAGGGCAGCCGGTCCAGCGCGATCGGGGACGAGAACTCGTGCTCCATGCGGTGCAGTACGACGTCGAACTGCATCGGACCGACGGCGGCCAGGACGGGGGCCTGGTCGCCGCGTCGGTCGGAGGTCAGGACCTGGACCACGCCTTCTTCGTCCAGCTGCGAGATGCCCTTGCGGAACTGCTTGGAGCGGCTGATGTCCATCGGCCGCGCCACCGCGAAGTGCTCCGGCGCGAACGCGGGCAGCGGCGGGAACTCGGCCTTCTTGCCGACGTAGAGGGTGTCGCCCACGCGCAGCGCGGTCGCGTTGATCAGACCGACCACGTCGCCCGGGTAGCAGGTGTCGGCGACGGTGCGCTCGGCGCCGAAGACGGTGTGCGCGTACTTGGTCGCCAGCGAGCGGCCGCTCGCGGCGCGGGTGACGTTCATGCCGCGCTCGAAGACGCCGGAGCAGACCCGGACGAAGGCGATCCGGTCGCGGTGCGCCGGGTCCATGTTCGCCTGGATCTTGAAGACCACGCCGGAGAACTCGTCCTCGACCGCGCGGGTGCCGCCCTTGGCCAGCTCACGCGCGTCGGGGGAGGGGGCCAGGTCAACGACCGAGTCGAGCAACAGCCGGACGCCGATGTTGGTCAGCGCGGAGCCGAAGAAGACCGGGGTGATCTTGCCCTCGCGGAAGGCCTGCGGGTCCCAGCCGGGGCCGGCGTCGAGCGCGAGCTCCAGCTCCTCCAGCGCGGTGCCCCAGAGCTCTCCCTGCTCGGCCTCGGCGCGGGTGGCGTCCATCCGCTCCTCCTCGGCCTCGTGGGTGCCGCCGGGGACGCGGGTGTAACGGAGGAACTCCTCGGTGTTGTCCGCCTGGACCAGTCCGCGCATGTTGCCCGCCCCGCCGACCGGCCAGACCTGCGGGACCGGGGTGATCTCCAGGATGTTCTGGATGTCGTCCAGCAGCTCCAGCGCCTCGCGGCCGCGGCGGTCCCACTTGTTGATGAAGGTGATCACGGGGACGCCGCGGTGGCGGCAGACGGAGAAGAGCTTGCGGGTCTGCTCCTCCAGGCCCTTGGCCGCGTCGATGAGCATGATCGCGCAGTCGACGGCGGAGAGGACGCGGTAGGTGTCCTCGGAGAAGTCGGCGTGGCCGGGGGTGTCGACCAGGTTCATCACGTGGTCGCGGTGGCCGAACTGGAGCGCGGCGGAGGTGACCGAGATGCCTCGGTCGCGCTCCAGCTCCATCCAGTCGGAGGTGACGCCGCGGCGGCCGCCCTTGCCGTGGACCGCGCCCGCCGAGGTGATCGCCTGCGCGTGCAGGGCGAGAGCCTCGGTCAGCGTGGACTTTCCGGCGTCGGGGTGCGAGATCACCGCGAAGGTACGGCGACGCGAAGCCTCCTGCAGGACGTGGGCAGCGGTGGCGGGGGAGTCGGTGCTCACGTCGTTCCTCAGGTCCTTCGGCGGTCAGAGTGGTGCGGGGCAACCGCACCACTCTACCGGGCTGCGGACCCCGACCTAGAAGACGATCAGGGACCGGCCGCCCTTGCCGGCGGCCATGCGGTCGAAGGCGGCCGGGATCTCGTCGAGCGTGATCCGGTCGGTGATCAGCGCCTCCAGATCCAGGCGGCCCGCCCGGACGTGCTCGGCGAGGATCGGCAGGTCGCGCTCGGGGACGCCGTTGCCGTAGACGCAGGCGGTCAGGGTGCGGGCGAAGTGGAACAGCTCCAGCGCCGAGAAGGACACCTGGTCGTCCTTGCCGCCGATGCCGACCACCGTCGTCCGCCCGCCGCGCCGGGTCGATCCCCAGGCAGCGCGGATGGTGCTGCTGCGGCCCACGCACTCGAAGGCGTGGTCCGCGCCGTGGCCGCCGGTGAGCTTGCGAACGGCCTTCGGGGTCTGCTCGTCGGCCAGGAGGAACTCGGTCGCGCCGTGGCGGCGGGCCAGCTCCTCCTTCTCCGGCGTCACGTCCACCGCGACGATCGGGCCCGCGCCGGCGATCCGCAGCGACTGCAGCACCGCCAGGCCCACGCCGCCGAGGCCGAAGACGACCGCAGACTCGCCCTCGCGCACGTGCGCGGCGTTGTGGACCGCGCCGTAGCCGGTCAGCACCGCGCAGCCGAGCAGCGCGGCCGAGGTGAGCGGCACGCCCTCGGGCAGCGGGATCACCGCGTTCGCGGAGACGAGGGTCTCCTCGGCGAAGGCGGCGACGCCGAGGCCCGGGTAGACGCCCGTGCCGTCCTTGAGGGCGGCGTACGTCTCGACCGACGCGGCGTAAGAGTTCTCGCACAGCCACGGCTCACCGATCGTGCACAGGTGGCAGTGGCCGCAGGCCGGGGCCCAGTTGAGCACGACGGAGTCGCCCGGCCGGACCGTGCTGACGCCCTCACCCACGGAGACGACGGTGCCGGCGCCCTCGTGGCCCAGCACGACCGGCGTCGCGGCGCGCAGCACGCCGTTCGAGAGGGAGAGGTCGGAGTGGCAGACTCCGGCCGCCGCGAGGCGGACCCGGACCTGGCCGGGGCCGGGCTCGGGCAGCTCGATCTCGGTGAGTTCCAGCGGGGCTCCCACGGCGGGAAGCAGGGCGGCGCGGACCGTCGTCACGGGGAATTGCCTTTCGTGGGGAGGTGAGGGCGGGTGCGTGGTCGTCGCGGTCGTCAGAACTGGAGCGACTTGGGCTGGAGGAACTCCTCCAGGCCGTGTCGGCCCAGCTCGCGGCCGACGCCGGAGCCCTTGTAGCCGCCGAACGGCGCCAGCGGGTTGAAACGGCCGCCGTTGATGTCGATCTGCCCGGTGTCCATTCGGCGCGCGAACGCGACGGCCGTCTCCTCGTCCGCCGCCCAGACGCCGCCGGCCAGCCCGTACTCGGTGCCGTTGGCCAGCTCCAGCGCGTTCTCCTCGTCGCGGTAGGCGAGCATGCACAGGACCGGGCCGAAGATCTCCTCCTGGGCGACGGTCATCTCGGCGCTGACGTCGGCCAGGACGGTCGGCCGGACGTAGTAGCCGACCTCGCAGCCCTCGGGCGCGTCCACGCCACCGGCGACGAGGCGCGCCCCGGCGTCCAGGCCCTGCTGGATGTAGCCGCGCACGCGCTCGCGCTGCTTGGCGTTGACGACGGGACCGACGCGGGTCTCGGCGCTGGTCGGGTCGCCGGGGGCGTACTTGGCGGCGGCCTTCGCGGCGATCGCGACGGCCTCCTCGTACTGGTCCTGGTGGACCAGCAGCCGGGTCCAGGCGCTGCAGGTCTGGCCGGAGTTGGCGAAGACGTTGCCGATGTTGACGTTGACGGCGCGGGCGAGGTCGGCGCCGGGCAGCACGACGTTCGCGGACTTGCCGCCGAGCTCGAGCGCGACGCGCTTGATGCCGCGACCCGCCTGCTCGGCGATGGAGCGGCCGACGGCGGTGGAGCCGGTGAAGGAGACCAGGTCCACGTCCGGGTGCGCGGCGAGCGCGGCGCCGGCGACGGCGCCGACGCCGGTGACGAGGTTGAACACCCCGGCCGGCAGCCCGGCCTCGTGCACGATCTGCGCGAAGAGACGCGCGACGAGCGGAGTGTCCTCGGCGGGCTTCAGCACGACGGTGCAGCCTGCGGCGAGGGCGGGGACGACCTTCGCGACGATCTGGTGCAGCGGGTAGTTCCACGGGGTGATCGCTGCGACGAGGCCTGCGGGCTCGGCGTAGACGGTGGAGTTGCCGACGCGCTCGGTGAACTCGTAGTTCGCGAGGATGTCGAGGTAGGTGGTGGCCACGCCGAGCGGCAGGGCCGCCTGGACGGCGCTGGCGAAGCCGATGGGCGAGCCGAGCTCGGCGGTGACCGTCTCGGCGATCTCGCCCTGGCGGGCGGCGAGGCCGTCCCGGATCGCGGTCAGGTACCCCAGCCGCGTCTCGGGGCTGGTCGCCCCCCAGGCACGCTGCGCGCTGCGCGCGGCGGCGACGGCGGCGTCCACGTCGTCGGCGGTGCCGGCGGGGACGACGGCGAGGGGCGCCTCCGTGGCCGGGTTGACCACGGTGATGGCCTCCTTGCCGCGGGAGGGCTGCCAGCTGCCGCCGATGTACTGGTCGGTGTAGGTCTCCACCGGGTGTCCCTCCGGGCGATCGTCTGTTAACTAGCGATGCTAGTTAAGGCCGTGAGGATCAGAGATGCAAGGTGATGCGTTGCACTCTGCCAAGGGGCGCGGGGAACTGCGCGAGTAACCACCGGCGTGCGAATGGCCCTGCACGTTCGGGGACTCACCTGGGCGGGTGGCTGGCCGCGCACGCAGTTCATTCAGCAGAGCCCCGCGCCCTTGGAGGTGCAACCGCAGGCGGCAGCGAAGGCCCCGCTTGTCGCGCCCACGCAGGGGGCACCTCCCGGCCGAAGGCTGGGGGAGGAGCCGCGTATGAGCAGAGCCTCGCGCCCCTGAGGTGTTGCCATCTCACGCCAGCGCGCGGGCACCCGTGAGTTCGAGGCGGACCACGCAGCCCGCTTCCGTCGCTCTGACCTCCACGCTTTCCGCGATCTGGCGGGCAAGCCACAAGCCCTCGCCCGGCCTCGGTCCTTCCGGGCGCGGCAGGCGGTAGCCGAGGAGGGGGTCGTCCAGGGAGGAGTCGCTGGGCCGCAGGCCCGGCTGTACCAGTTCCACCGCCACCCGCCGCCCCCGCGCCCACAGCGTCAGTGAGGCCGGCGCCGCGTCCGGCGAGGGGGAGTCGACCGACGCGTGGCCGAGCAGGCGGGCGACCTCCGCCAGGGCCACGACGAGCAGCTCCGCGCGGTCACCAGTCAGGCCCAGCGCAGCGGCATGCTCGGTGACGAAGCCGCGCAGTTCCGCCGTCGCGGGGGTGACGGTGTGCCAGAGCATGACCGCCGCGCCGTGCGGCGGCGGGGTCAGCGCCGGGCTGTCGTCGGACGCGGCAGCAGGCGTGCGCGGGTCGACGTACTCGGGCGATGGCACGCGCTCGACGCCGTGGCGGAGCTCGGGGTGGGTGCGGCGAGCGTCCGCGAGGACGCCCGGCGGGGCGACGCGGGTGTCGTACGGGCAGACCATCCAGATGTTGGTGTCGCCCAGCAGCGCGTTCAACAGCGATTCCATCCGCCGCCACGCCGCCGCCTCGGCGGCCGAGCGGCCGGCCCAGACCGGTTCGGCCAGGATCCGGACGTGCCGCGCGGCCGTGCCCGCGGACGCCGAGCGCCAGTATCGCTCGTATGCGGCGACGCGCTGCGGCGGGCGGCGCCCGAAGTACGCGGTCTCGGCGAAGTCCAGCAACTCGGCACGCTCTCCGAGTGCCTCGCTCAGCAGCTCCAGATTGGCCGAGGTCGTCGCGGCCAGGACCGGCTCGCCCAGCCGGAAGCCCTCCTCGACGAAGGGGACCGCCGTCGCCAGGAACTCCGCGTCGCTGCCGTAGAGGCAGGCCTGGTGGCGGAAGTCGGGATGAGGAGAGTGGAACGCGCTGGACGCGTCCCATCCGGCCATCCGGATCAGACGGCGCAGGTGCGGTGCGGGGCGTTCGAGGTGGAGCGCGCGCCCGTCGGCCAGCTCCTGCCGGGCGGCGACGAGCAGCCGCAGGCCCTCCAGGTCGACGAAGTCGAGACCCGACATGTCGACATGGACATCCGTGGACTGTGCCGCGCTCTCGGCGACCACCGCGTCCAGCGCCTTGGCCAGCGGGGTGTGGCCGGTCTCGCCGACCGTGCCGGAGAGCCCCAGCCCGGGGGAGTCCCCGTGTCGGCGACGGATCACCAGCTCGCCGTCCTCGAAGACCGCGTTCTCCTCGGCGCGGCCCGCATGGGCGCGGTCGAGCGCGTCCATGTCGGCGGCGGCGAAGGAGCGGTGGTCGTACTGGCACAGCGCGAGCACCTTGCCGTCGACGGCGAGCGGGGAGACGGCCTGCTCGTAGGCGATCACCTCGTCGATGCTGACGCCGTGCCGGGCCACCCAGCCCGTCTCGCCGGTGACCCGCAGCAGCCGGTAGCCGTCGGCCTCGGTCTGCCGGATGAAGGCGTCCATCATCGCGACCGTGCGGTCGATGTCGAAGCGGCCGTCGGCGAGATACGTCTGTTCCGCACCGGCGACGACCAGTTGGCCGGAGGCGCTGTGGCCGGCGACGTCGATGCCCGCGGCGGTGAACGTGGCGAGCACGCGGGCGAGGGCCGGGCCGTCGTCCTCGGTGATGTAGAGGACCTTGTCGCCGCTCGTCAGGCCGTCCCGGACGAAGGTCGTCGTCACCGCGGCGCGCTCGCGCTCGTCCCCGAAGACGAAGCAGAGGTGGTCGTTCGGCCGGATCTCACCGACCTGGACGGTGTTCGGCGCGGCGGGGCGCGAAGCGGCGGTGCGGGGCTGGACGGCCATCGGGGCCTCCTGCGGTGACGCGGTGCGCGACGGGAGCGCGCGGCTGCCACCAACATAGGACGGCGGGGGCCGCCCGGTCAGGGCTTTGGCCAGACCGTCTGCCAGACCGTCGGTCGGCCGATCGCGGCCGATCCGCCAGGCGATCCGGGCTGTTCGCGTGGGCGGGGCGAACCTCCTGACGACATAGACTCGACGAATGCGATCGGATGCACGGGACGAGGCGGCCCCAGTGAAGGCGAAGCGCGTGCCCCGGGCACAGCGTGAGCAGCAGATGCTGGACGCGGCTGTGATGATCTTTTCCCGCTCCGGCTACCACGCCGCGTCCATGGACGAGATCGCCGAGGCCTGCGAGGTCTCCAAGCCGATGCTCTACCTGTACCTGGGGTCCAAGGAGGAGCTCTTCGCCGCCTGCATCCGCCGCGAGGCGGACCGCCTGATCGCGGCCTTCGCAGGAGCGGCCGATCCCTCGCTGGACCCGGGCGATCAGCTCTTCCGAGGGCTGACCGCATTCTTCGCCTTCGTCGCCGAGCACCGCGACAGCTGGATAGTCCTCTACCAGCAGGCCCGCGCCCAGGGCGAGCCGGTCGTCGAGGACGTCGCCTCGGCCCGTCGCGAGGTCGTCACCGCCGTCACGACGCTGCTGCGGCGCGCGGTCCGCGACGCCGTCCGGGAGGAAGGCGTCCCCGGTCCCCGTCCGGGCGAGGGCCGGGGCCGGGGCGAGGCGGCGGCCATGGCGCAGGTCATCGTCGGCGCGGCCGACGCCCTGGCGGGGTGGGTCCTGGACACCGGCCCGGAGCCTCCGGAGGAGACCGCGCGGCGCCTGATGTCGGTCATCTGGATCGGCCTGGAACCGCGTCTGCGCGGCGCGCGCTACGGCGACTGAGCCCGGACCCACCGGCCTGTCGCCCCTCGATCCGTCGTCGACCGGCGGATTCGGGCCGAGCTCACCCGAACGGGCGGTTCCCGGCCGACACGCGACGGGCCGGGAAGACCGCAAGGGTTGACGTGTCGTCACGGCACTAGCCTGGCACCTCGGCTGTGGTCGAGGTCGCGGAAGGCGGCGAGGGCGGTGCCAAAGGCGAGGTCGCGTCTCCGTGCATTCCTGTTCGCGGTGGCGGTGGTCGCGATCGCCCTGGGTGGGACGCTCGGATCGTATGCCCTCTACCTCCGGTTCGCGGCCGGACCCGCCCCGAGTGCTTCACAGTTGGCGAGCACCCAGCGGCTCGCTACGGAGCTGGCCCACGGGTCCGGCAGGAGCACTCCCGGGCGCGGCCCGGCCCTGCCGGGACAGGCCACGGCCGTAGTGCAGATCCCGGCGCTCGGCCGCAGCTGGCAGTATCCGGTCTACGAGGGCACCGGGGAGGACGAACTCGGCAAGGGCCTGGCTCACTACATCGGGACAGCCGGTCCGGGCGAGGTCGGCAACTACGCGCTCGCCGGACACCGCTCCTCGCTCGCCGGTTTCGAGCCCTTCGCCGACCTGCCGGACCTGGTCCACCCGGGGGACGAGGTCATCGTCACCGCCCCGGCAGGCGTTTTCCGCTACCTCGTGACCGCGACGGAGAACGCCACCCCTTCGGCGGTTCAGGTGCTCGCTGCCGACCAGGGCCGCGGTGCCGACCCGAGCCGGCGGCTGATCACCCTGACGACCTGCACCCCCCGCTTCGGTCACTCCGGTCGCTTCATCGTGTTCGGTCAGTTGGCGCGGCCGGGGGAGTGAGTTTCCCCGCCCGTTCGGTCGGTATCGGTGCGTCGTGGCAAGTCGTCAGGTTCTCGGACCATTTAGTGATTGTTCGGCAGGACCTCGCCCTGCGTGACCGCCGCAAGGGTGGCGCGCCGGCGTTTCGTTGATGAGTTGACGAACAGTCAGGAGCAAATCACCCATGTTGATCACTTCGAGTCGGACGCCCCGCGGGGTCAGACGCGCCGCCTTGGCCGGTTCGGCCGTCGCCGTGCTGGCACTGGCGGCCCCGGTAGCCGCCTGGGCCGCGCCGCCGCCCGGCAACAACGGGCACATCCAGATCCACGACGAGGGAACCGGCGTCAACGTCGACAGCAATGACCCCGATGTGGGCTGCTTCTACATCGACGCGTTCGACTTCGACAACAACCAGGCCCTGAGCTGGTCGGTCTTCACCGGCACCGCGGGCATGCCCGGCACGCAGGTGGCCGCGGGCACTGCCACGTTCACCGTCACGCCCCCTGCCGGTCAGGACATCTCCGGGCCGATCGCCCTGCCGCAGGGCATGTACGTCGCCTTCGAGGACGACTCGATGGGCCGCAAGACCAAGGAGTTCAAGGTCACCTCGAACTGCAACGTCGGCGTCCCGATGGTGAACGGGAAGGTTCTCGGCGTGGCCGGTGCGATCGTCGCCCCCGGCCTGATGGGCTATGTCTTCTGGCGCCGCCGCAACAGCGCGGCCTGAGGACGCCCGTCGTGCAAAGGCAAGGATCCGTCGCCGTCGTCTTCGGCACCCGGCCTGAGATCGTCAAGCTCGCGGGCGTCGTCCAGGCGCTGGGCGAGCGCTGTCAGGCAATCTGGACCGGGCAGCACTACGACGAGACGCTGGCCGGCGACATCTTCCGCGGTCTGGGCCTGCCGGATCCCCAGGTCCGGCTCGCCGGTGTCGGCGGACTGGACCGAGGCCGCCAGATCGGGGCGGTGATCACCGAGTTGTCGCAGCGCTTCGCGGTGGCCCGCCCGGATGTGGTGATCGTCCAGGGAGACACCAACTCCACCTCGGCCGGTGCTCAGGCCGCGCACTACCACGGGGTGCCCGTGGTCCATGTGGAGGCGGGTCTGCGGTCCCGGGACCGGGCCATGCCGGAGGAGATCAACCGCCAGGTGGTCGGCGTTCTCGCGGACGTCCACTGCGCCCCGACCGAGGAGGCCGTCCGTAACCTCCTCGCCGAGGGTGTGCCGGCCCACCGGGTGCACCTCACCGGCAATACCGTGGTCGAGGCGGTCCACCTGTCGCTGCCGGCACCGGAGCTGGCCAGATCCCTGCCGCGGCGCTACGGGCTTCGCCCGGGCGGCTACGTCCTGGCGACGATCCATCGGCCCGAGAACACCGACGATCCGGAGCGCATGGCCCGGATCCTCCATGAACTCGGGGCTCTCTCGATTCCGGTGCTCTTCCCTGCTCACCCCCGTACTGTGCGCGCCTGCGAGCGCCACGGGCTGGGCCGCGAGCTCGCGGCGCTGGGTGTGGTCCCGCCTGTGGACCACGCTTCGTTTCTGGGCCTGGCCCAGCACGCCGCCCTGCTCGTCTCGGACTCCGGCGGTGTCCAGGAGGAGTGCACGGTCCTGAAGAAGCCCTTGATCGTCGTCCGCAACAGCACCGAGCGCCCCGAAGCGGTGGAGTCCGGCTTCGCCGCGCTCGTGCGCCCCGGACCGCTGATCGGCACGACGGCCCGGCGCCTGCTCGGCGACCCGGACCTGCCGCGCCGACTCGCCGCCCGACCCTCGCCCTACGGGGACGGTCGCGCGTCGGGGCGGATCGTCGCCCTGGCGATCGCCTTGGCGGACCGCGCCGGTGCCGGACACACAGGTACCGGGCACACCGGGCCCGCGCTCGCCGCCGACCCGATCAAGCCGCCGGAACCGCGGCTTGCCGGCCAACGGGAGCCGCAGCCCACGGTTCACGTCTGACCCCGCACACCTCTCACCGAAAGCGAGCCTCCTGCATGTATCGTCCTCCCCCCATCGGCGGCGGTGTGCTGGCAGCCACCGGCGCCAGCCTGATGCCGCTTCAGTTCGCGGCCGTGTCGCTCCTCGTACCCGGACTGCTCCTGCTCGTGCTGCTGCTCGCCCGCAGCAGGCGCACCTCGCACCGGCATGACTGAGAGTCTCCGGTCGGCCACGGCGCTCGGACGCCGGCCCAGCCCGCGCCGCGTCGCGGGTTGGGTCGTCCGGGCGCCGGTGTCGGTGCTGTTGCTCGCGTCCGCGGGTGGGCTGGCAACACGGAATGCCTGGTTCCGCGGCCTGGAGTCCGTGGTCGCCGGACCGGTGGTCCGGTTCTGCACGTCCAGCGTGGTGATGGTCCGCCCGGCGACGGACACCGTCTTCCTCGGCCTGTACACCCCGCGCGTCTACGGCCTGACCATCACGCCCGAGTGCACGTCCGCCCTGCCCATCGCCGCCCTGCTCGCTCTGGCCGGCGCCGTCGCCCTGCCGGGTCGGTTCCGGCTGCCCCGGATCGGCGTCGCCCTGCTCGTTGCCGCGGGCGGGATGTTCGCGGTCAACCAGCTCCGGATCGTCATGATCGCCTGGGCCGCTCACACCTGGGGGGCGGCGGGCTACGGCTGGACCCATGCCACCGTCGGCTCGCTGCTCATCCTCGTCGGGATCGCCGCCGCGATGGTCGCCTTCTTCGTGATCTGCGGGGGAGGCACCCCCTCCGCTCCAACTCCTCCCAGGACTCCGAAGGGACGCTGACCCGATGACCTGGCCCGCCTTCAGTGCGATCGCCCTCGTCGTGATCTGCTTCGCCGCCGCCTACTCCGGGGGCGTCATGGTCCTCGGCATGCTGGAGTGGCGCCGACGCGGGTTGAACCTGCCCGAGCAGAGCGACGCCCGCTACGGCCGGCCCAGTCTGGGCAGAGCATCGGACGACCCGTACTGGGTCTACTACCTGGTGCCCTGCCTGAACGAGGCGGCCGTCATCCAGGCCACGGTCCGTGGCCTGACCGGCCCTGAGCGCAGCACCCTTGTCGTCATCGACGACGGCTCCGACGACGCCACCTCGCAGCTCGCCCGGGAGGCCGGCGGCGCGGATCTGGTGCTGCTCCGCCGTGACCTGCCGAACGCCAGGAAGGGCAAGGGTGCAGCCCTCAACGCCGGGCTCCTGGTCGTCCGCGAGTTGGCGCGCGAACGCGGCCAGGACCCCGCCCAGGTGATCGTCTGTGTGATGGACGCCGACGGACGCCTCTCCGACGGCGCGCTGGCCAGAGTGCTCCCGCACTTCGACGACCCGCGCGTCGGCGGGCTGCAGTTGCCCGTGCGGATCCGCAACCGCACCTCGATGCTTCTCTGGTACCAGGACTTCTGCTTCTGGTCGCTGGCCGCGATCTCGCAGTGCGGTCGCGCCCGACTGCGCACGGCGAGCCTCGGTGGCAACGGACAGTTCAGTCGGCTCAGCGCGCTCGAACAGCTGGGAGAGCGGCCGTGGTCGCCCTCGCTCACGGAGGACCTCGACCTGGCCGTCACGCTCGCCGTGAACGGTTGGCACCTGGAGACCGAGCCCCGTGCCTCGGTCAACCAGCAGGGCGTCGACACCCTGCGCCGGATGCTGAACCAGCGGGTGCGCTGGTACCAGGGCCACATGACCTCCGGTCGCCGGATCACGGAGGTCTGGCGCTCGCCCCACCTCTCCAACGCCGGCGCACTGGAGATCGTCGGCTACCTGCTCATCCCCTGGGCCGTGGACCTGCCGTGGAGCATCCTCTTCCACATCGGCTGGTACCGCTTCCTCTCCCGGGCGCCGCAGATCTTCTCCTTCGTGGACGGCTGGTCCACCGGCCTGCTCGGTGGCCTCTTGTGGTACGCGCTGTCGTTCCTGCCCTGTCTGCTCGGCACCTGGCTCTGCCTGCGCCGCTCCGGTGACGTCGGCTTCTGGCGCGCCTTCGCACTGGGCCACAACTTCGTGTTGATGAACTACATCGCGTTCGTCTGCGTCTGGCGGGCCCTCTTCCGGATCCTGCTGCGCCGGCAGGGCTGGGCCAAGACCGTGCGGGTCGACGAGACAGCGCGCGTGCCCGAACCGGCCTCGGCGGGGGCGACCGCGCCTGCCGAGGCCCTGCCGACAGCCGGCCGCTGAGACATCCGCCGCCCCCACGGCTGCGGTCGCGGGGGCGGTGCAGGGGATCGCCGGGGGCGCGTCAGATGACCGGACCGAAGGCGCAGAGCACCGGCAGTCGGTGGGCCGGGTCGAGTGCGTTGGCGACCATGATGGCCACCCCTGAGTCGTAGGCCAGGCCGATGTGGCCCACCGCGTCCAACCAGCAGGTGTCCTGGACGGTCACGTTGTGCACGCCGGGCTCGTCGACGAACTCGGTCCCGTACGGGGTGACCAGGGCGTCGGTGCGGGAAGCGATGATCGTGTAGTCGATGCCCGGCTGAGCGATCGGACCGCTGGTGAGCGGGCCGATCAGGCTGCCGTTCGCGGTGATCTCGGTGCAGGCGGCGCAGCCGGCCTGGGTGAGTACGCCGTCGACCTGTGAGCGGATGCCGAGGTCGTCCGCGATGGTGATGAGATCGGCGAAGGTGGTGCCGTGCGTCGGCGGCGCGAGGGCGACGACCTTGGCGATCTTCGCGGCGTAGCCGGGGAGGAACTTCGGGATGTAGAGCGACTGGAAGCCGCCCTCCGAGTGCCCGACGACGTCGACCTTGCCCGCACCGGTCGAGGTCAGCACCTGGTCGATGACGCCCGCGATCTCCTTCGACGACTGCTCGATCGGAACCAGCCCGCCGACCGGGATGCCCGGCACCGCCTCGCCGTACGTGGGCGCGTAGACGCAGTAGCCGGCCAGCGCCAACTCGGGCCCGAGGGTGGCGAAGTTCCCCGGTCCGTTGCCACCGAGCCCGTGCAGCAGCAGGACCGGCTCGGGGTGCGCCGCGGAGGGGTGGCAGGACCAGTCGTTGAACCCGGACGAGCTGCCCGTGGTGCCGGCGTGCGCTGTTCCCGAGGCCGAGAAGATCAGCAGTCCGGCGCAGGCGGCCAGGAGTGCTCTGTGCAGCAGACGGCGACGCATCGTGTCCTCCGGGCGGGGAGTGGAAGGGTGCTGGTGCCTGACATGACAGCACGACTTCATTTTCCCAACAAGGCATCTTGTCAGCTTTGCTGAAAGTGCGTCAGGGCATCGGTAGAGTCCCGGACGTGACATTGCCGAAGGATCGCCCGTCAGGATCGGCTCGACGCATCAGGGGTCTCGGCCCCGACGAACGCCGTGAGCAGAGGAGGCGTCAGCTACTTGACGCGGCATTGGAGTTGTTCGCGGAGCAGGGCTACGCCTCCACTTCCATCGAACAGCTCTGCCAGCGCGCCTACGTAGGAACCAAGGGCTTCTACGAGATCTTCGACAGCCGCGAGTCCTGCTACATCGCCCTGCTCAAGGACGTCACCGCACACACCGAGGCCCTGGTCACCGCCCGCTTCGACGCCGGCGCGGACGAGGGCGCGCTGGTCGCGGCCTTCGCCCGCGCCCTGATCGACGACCCTCGCGTCGCCCAGGTCGCCTTCGGCCACGGCGTCGCGGTCTCCCCGGCGTTGGAGCGCGAGCGACGCGCCAACCGCCGCTGGGCGGCGCGCTTCGTCGTCCGCATCTGGCGCAGCCACGGGGTGGTCGACGTCGTCCCCGAGGCGGACCTGCTGCGCCTGGCCACCGGCCTGATCGGCGGCCTCTTCGACCTGATCGCCGACTGGCTGCTCGACGCGGACCCCGCCGAGCCGACGGCGGTGTCCGCGCTGATCCACGACCTCGACGCCTTCTACGCCGCGGTCCGCCGGGGGCTCATATCTCGGTGACCGACGTCGCTCACCGACCCAGCGCCGCCATCGCGGCGTTGTGGCCCGGGATGCCGCTGACGCCGCCGCCGCGGGGCGCGCCCGCGCCGCAGAGGAGGAGGTTGGCCGCGTAGGGGGTGCCGACGCCCCAGCGGCCGGCGGAGGGGGAGGCGGACTCGGCGGCCTCCGCGAACGGGAGGGTGAGCGGGCGGTGGAAGATGTTGCCGCCGGGGAGGCCGAGGTCGGTGTCGAGGTCGAGCGGGGTGCGGGCTTCGACGCAGGGGTTGCCGTCGGAGTCGTGGGCGAGGCAGTCGGCGAGAGGTTCGTCGAGGACGGCGTCCAGCGGGGCGAGGACGGCGCGCAGGGCGGCGGCGCGGTCGTGGGCGGGGAAGAGCCGGGCGGGCTGGTGCAGGCCGAAGAGGGTGAGGGTCTGGTAGCCGCGTGCCTGGAGCTCGGGCCCGAGGATGCTCGGGTCGGTGAGGGAGTGGCAGTAGATCTCGGAGGGGGCCGGGCTCGGGAGTGAGCCGTGGGCGGCCTGCTGGTAGGCGGTTTCCAGCTCGCGGTAGGACTCGGCGATGTGGAAGGTCCCTGCGAAGGCCGCGCGGGGGTCGACGGAGCGGTCGCGCAGGCGCGGGAGCCGGGTCAGCAGCATGTTGACCTTGAGCTGAGCGCCTTCGACCGGTTCGGCCGCGGCGTCGGAGGTGTCGCCGACGAGACGGGCGAGTTCGCGCGGGGCGGCGTTGCAGAGCGCCCAGCCCGCGCTGATGACGCGTTCGCCGCCTCGGGAGTCGGTGAAGCGGACCTCGGCGGTGCGGCCGTCGGCCTGGACGGAGGTGACCTCACAACCCGTCAGGATCTCGGCCCCGGCCGAGCGCGCGGCGGACTCCAGGGCGCCGGAGACCGCGCCCATGCCGCCCACGGGGACGTCCCAGTCGCCGGTCCCGTTGCCGATCACGTGGTAGAGGAAGCAGGCGTTCTGGCGCAGCGACGCGTCGTGGGCGTCGGCGAAGGTACCGATCAGCGCGTCGGTGAGGACGATGCCGCGCACGAGGTCGTTCGAGAAGGTGGCTTCGACTGCTTCGCCGATCGGGCGCTCGAAGAGCTGCTGCCAGATCTCGTCGTCGCCGACGAGCTTGCGCAGCTGGTCCCGGTCGGGGAGCGGCTGCGTCAGGGTCGGGAAGACGGCCTCGGCGACGCGCTGCGTGCGGGCGTAGAACGCCCGCCAGGCGGCGAACTCGTGGTCGCCGCCGGTCAGCGCGCGGAAGCCGGCCGCCGTCGCGTCCGGGTCGCCGTTGTCGACGAGGAGGCCACGGCCGTCGCCGTAGGGGGTGTAGGAGGAGTAGCGGCGGCGGCGCAGCTCCAGCTTCAGCCCCAGCTCGTCGACGATCTTCTTGGGCAGCAGGCTGACCAGGTAGGAGTAGCGCGACAGCCGGGCGTCCACGCCCGCGAAGACGCGGGACGAGACCGCTGCGCCGCCGGCGTGGTCCTGCCGCTCCAGTACGCAGACGCGCCGTCCGGCGCGTGCCAGATACGCGGCTGCGACCAGCCCGTTGTGCCCGCCGCCGATCACCACGGCGTCATACGCGTTGCTCATGGGGAACGTCCTACCAGCTCAGGTGCCCCCGGCAACAGGGTTCAGCGCGCCATCCGGAGCTGGAGCCAGCAGGAGAGGCGGTCGTCCGGGTGGTCCAGGTCGAGGCCGAAGAGTTCGCCCGCGCGCCGCAGGCGGTACTTGAGCGTGTTGGGGTGGATGGTCAGTCGGGCCGCCGCGTCGCCGATGTTGCCGACGGCGTCCAGCCAGGCGGTGACCGAGGCGGCGAAAGCGGTGCCCTTGGCGCGGTCGTGCTCCAGCATCGCGTCGATGCCCGGGTGGCGCAGGCGCGGGCGGCGGGCGAGTTCGTCGGCGACGTGGGCGAGCAGGACCCGGGTGTGGGTGTCGCGCAGCGTCGCGAAGGCCGGGGCCTCCAGGTCGGCGGTGATGACGCGGAGGATGTCGTCCACCTCGGCGCGCAGCTCCGGCAGCTCCTCCGGGCCGAGCGCGATCCTGGCGGCGGCGGCGCGGAGCGGCGTCTCGACGCTGCGGGTAAGGACAGCGGCGGCCTGCTCGCCCAGCCGGCGCGCGGTCGCGAAGGCGGAGACCTCGTCGTCGAGCGGCAACAGCACGTAGACGGTGCGGCCGACCGTCGCCACCGACGCTTCCGCGTGCACGGCCGGCCAGTGCCGGGTGGACGCGGCCGCGAGGCGGACCAGCAGGTCGTCGCCGCCCGGAAGGCCCGGAAGGCCCGGAAGGCCCCGGCGCACCGGGGACGTCGGGGCCGACCAGCGGAGCGAAGCCGAGCAGGGCGAGCTCTGCCGCCTGGTCGGGCGGCACTGCGAGTCCGGCGATACGCTCAGCGCCGGCGTCCCGCTGCAGGACCCGCGCGTCGGCGACCTGATCGCCGTGCCGGTCACCGGCGCGTACACCTACGCGCTCAGCAACAACTACAACGGCGCGCGCCGGCCCCCAGTCGTCTTCGTGAGCGACGGCGAGCACCGCGCCGTCGTCCGCCGCGAGACCTACGCCGACCTGATGCAGCGCGACCTGTAGCAGGACCCGTAACGCCCCCCACCACAGCCCTCGCGTCCCGTACCTCACGTCCGGGACGCGATCCACCCTGCCCACCGGACCAGCGAGAGGTCACCTGCCATGCCCCCGAACGATGTGAGACTCCGTCAGCAGCTGCTGCGCCGCAAGCCGGTCTCGGCCTTCCTGGCCGACTCCGAGCAGGCCGAACACCACCAGGGCGGCGGGCTGCGCCGAACCGTGGGCACCTTCCAGCTCACGATGATCGGCGTCGGGGCGACCATCGGCACCGGGATCTTCTTCACCCTGAGCACGGCTGTCCCGCAGGCGGGACCCGCCGTCATCCTCTCCTTCGTCTTCGGCGCGATCACCGCCGCGCTGACCGCGCTCTGTTACGCCGAACTCACCTCGGCCGTGCCGGTCTCCGGCTCTTCCTACTCCTACGCCTACGCCACGCTCGGCGAGTTGGTGGCCTGGGTGGTCGGAGCCTGTCTGCTGCTGGAGTACGCGGTCTCGGGCGCGGCGATCGCGGTCAGCTGGGGCCAGTACCTGAACGACCTGACGCAGCGGCTGTTCGGCTTCACCATGCCCGCCGCGATATCCGCGCCGCCGGGGGCGGGCGGCTACGTCAACCTGCCCGGCGTCGTGCTCGTCGTCCTGTGCTGCCTGCTGCTGATGCGCGGCGCGAAGGAATCGGCCGTCGTCAACACCGTCATGGTGCTGATCAAGCTCGCCGTGCTGGTGCTCTTCATCGTCGTGGGCGTCACCGGCTTCAGCTCCGCCAACCTGCACCCCTTCGCGCCGCTCGGCATCGCCGGGATCAGCGCGGCGGCCTCGTCGGTCTTCTTCTCCTTCATCGGACTCGACGCCGTCTCCACCGCCGGCGAGGAGGTCAAGAACCCGCAGCGGACCCTGCCGCGGGCGATCATCGGTGCACTGCTGGTGGTCACCGCCTTCTACTGCCTGGTCGCCCTGGTCGGCGTCGGCGCACAGAAGTGGACGCTCTTCAACGGCCAGGACGCGGGCCTCTCGGCGATCCTCCAGCGGGTGACCGGCCAGAACTGGCCCGGCGCACTGCTCTCTGCCGGTGCGGTGCTCTCCATCGTCAGCGTCACCCTGGTCGTCATCTACGGGCAGACCCGCATTCTCTACTCGATGAGCCGTGACGGCCTGCTGCCGCCGGTCTTCCGCAAGGTCAGCCCGCGCAGTGGCACTCCGGTCGGCAACACCCTGATCGTCGGCGGGTTCATCGCCGTGCTCGCCGCCTTCGTCCCGCTGGACTGGCTGGCGAACCTCACCAGCATGGGCACGCTCGTCGCCTTCGCCGTGGTCTCCGTCGGCGTGGTCGTGCTGCGCGTGCGTGAGCCCCAGCTGCCGCGTGGCTTCAAGGTGCCGGGTTACCCGGTCGTCCCGATCGCCTCGGTGCTCTTCTGCCTCTACCTGATCTGGAACCTGCCGGTCGACACCTTCGTGCTCTTCGCCGGCTGGCTGGCGCTGGCCCTGGGCGTCTACTTCGGCTACAGCCGCCGCCACTCGCGCCTCGCGCGCGGCGAGCAGCAGACCGCCACACCGGAGCCGGTGCTCGCCGACTGACCTCCGGCTCGACCCTTCACGTCGCCGCACCCTGCCGTGGACCGACAGGGTGCGGCCACGTGGCGTTGATCACCCGTTCGGGTGGCGGCAGGTCGCCGAGTCGACCGGGGCGTGTGAGCGTGAGCGAAGACGTGCCCGATCTTCCGGAGGCCAACCGTGTCGCTGCATACTGCCCACGTTCGTACGTCCGTCATCGCCGTTGCGGTGGCGGGGTCGCTCCTGGCCCTGCCCGCGTGCTCGTCCAGCAAGACGAGCAACAGCATCAACGGTGGCCAGGCCGCCGCCACCGCGACGAGCAGCGCGGACCGGGTGAAGCTGGCCAAGACCAAGTTCGTCGCCAACGCCGCGCTGGCGTCCGGCGCCTTCTACCAGTGGATCTACAAGCCGTTCAAGGCCGGGACCTTCAAGAGCGGCGCGAAGGGCCGCACCGCCGCGCTGATCAAGGGCGGTCTGGCCGGCGCCTTCACCTACAACCGCCTGAAGGCGGCGCTCAACGACGCCAAGGGCGACCCGACGCTGTCGAAGGCGACGGACGCGCTCTCCAGCGCGGTGGACGGCATCAAGAACCTGCCGAGCAAGATCAAGGGCGGCAACGCCACGGACGCGGACATGAACCAGGTCACCGGCGTCATCGACGGCGTGAAGAAGGCGGGCGCGGCGAACGGCCTGAACATCCAGGACCAGGTCCCGAACGCGAGTCAGCTCACGCAGATGGTCAACAGCTGATCGCCACAACCGGACGTCACGAGCTGACGTGGATGTAGCGCCACCGGCGTCGCTTGTCGGCGCCGGTGAACTCCTCCCGTTCGTAGACCAGCTCGTAGGCCGGCTGGTCGGCGGTCGCCGGAACCGGCACCTTGTAACGCTTGGGCACCTGCTCGGCCATCGTCAGCGCGACCGGGAGGACCTTGCCGTCCAGCGGGCCGCCGACGAACTGGGTCTGGGCATGTCGCATGACCCAAGTCTCGCACCCGGAAAGAGTCCCAGGATCCCACCCCTGGCACACAGCACCTCTCTCGCGGCCGTATCCTGCTCTGTACGCGTCCCGGTGACCCTGGGCCGCGCGGCAGTGAAAGGGGCTCCAGTGGAATCCGCGGGCAAGGTAGGCGCCTGGTGGCGCAGATGGCTCCGCCCGGGCAGCCGCCCGGCCGAGGCGGATGCCGCTGCCGAGCGCGCGATGCGCCTGCGCACCCTGCTGGACGCCGCCCGCGCGGGCTTCCCCGTCGCGCCCGCCGCGCACGCGATCGACTTCCGCTGCTCCTGCGATCGTGTCGGCTGTCCGGCGCCGGCGCAGCACCCGCTCTCCTTCGCCTGGCAGTCGCAGGCCACCACCGACCCCGATCAGATCACCCGCTGGCTCTCCCGCGATCCCGACGCCAACGCGATCACCCCCACCGGCCGCGTGCACGACGTCCTCGACGTCCCGGCCGAGGCCGGCCGTCTCGCGCTGGAGCGGCTGGCCGAGGCCGGCGTCGCGCCGGGCCCGGTCGCCTCCGTCGGCGAGACGCGCTGGCTCTTCTTCACCACGACCCGCTCACCGCTCGACGAGGACGAGTGGTGGACCTCCGAGCTCGACTCGCACCCCGAGGACGACGACGCCGAACACCCCGGCCTGCGCTGGCACACCCGCGGCAGCTACGTCCTGCTGCCGCCGTCCCTGCTGGTCGACGGCTCCGAGGTGGCCTGGGTCCGCGGCCCCGAGCAGCCGCTGCCGGACCCGCTGCGCCTGCTGGACGTCCTCACGGACGCCTGCGCGGCGGTCGGCGCGGCGGCGCTCGGCGAGCAGTGGATGATCCGCTAGGCGCTCCGCGCTTCCCGGTCAGGGGAGGGTGAGGATCTCCGAGCCGGTCTCGGTGACGACGAGGGTGTGCTCGAACTGGGCTGTGCGCTTGCGGTCCTTGGTCACGACCGTCCAGCCGTCGGCCCAGATGTCATGCCGGTAGTCGCCCAACGTCAGCATCGGCTCGATGGTGAAGGTCATGCCCGGCCGCAGCACGGTGGTCGCGAACTCGCTGTCGTAGTGGGGAATGATCAGCCCCGAGTGGAACGACGTGTTGATCCCGTGTCCGGTGAAGTCGCGCACGACGCCGTAGCCGAAGCGCTTGGCGTAGGACTCGATCACCCGCCCGATCACGTTCACCTGCCGTCCCGGCTTGACGGCGGCGATCCCGCGCCGGGTCGCCTCGCGGGTCCGCTCGACCAGCAGCTTGGACTCCTCGTCGACGTTGCCGACCAGGTAGGTGGCGTTGAGATCGCCGTGGACACCGTGGATGAAGGCGGTGACGTCGAGATTGACGATGTCCCCGTCCTGGAGCACGGTCGAGTCCGGGATGCCGTGGCAGATGACCTCGTTGACGGAGGTGCAGATGGACTTCGGGAAGCCCCGGTAGCCGAGGTCGGACGGATAGGCCTCGTGGTCGCACATGTACGCGTGCGCGATCCTGTCCAACTCGTCGGTGGTCACGCCCGGCTCGATCGCCGCGGCGGCGGCGTCCATAGCCTGGGCGGCGATGCGGCCGGCGATCCGCATCTTCTCGATGGTCTCGGCGGTCTGCACCTCCGGCCCGGTGTAGGGGGTGGGTGCCTTCTTGCCGACGTACTCCGGGCGTGGGATGTGCACGGGGACGGTACGGGTCGGGGAGAGGATTCCGGGGACGAGTGGCGCCATGTTGGTCATCCTAGCCAGCGGGCACCATCTTGAAGGACAGCCGAAGGAGGACGCGATGGCGAAGCAGCCGACCGGCAAGCCAGGGGAGTGGTTCTACTGCCTCAAGCACAAGAAGGTGGAGGAGGGCCCCGAGTGCCCCGCCCGCAACCGCCTCGGCCCGTACCCGACCGCCGACGCGGCGTCCCACGCGCTGGAGCGCGCGGCGCAGCGCAACGACGAATGGGACAACGACCCCCGCTGGCAGTGACCGATTCTCTGGGCACATCAGTTGCACCTCCAGGGGCGCGGTGAACTGCGCGACAAGCCACCCACGCAGGTGCTGATCCGAACGAGCAGGGCCATCCGCACACGGTGGTTTCTCGCGCACGCAGTGAATCAAGCAGAGCCTCGCGCCCCTGGAGGTGCAACTGACTCCTTGCGCGCAAGTGCTCATACGCCGAGCACGAAGTGCCATAAGGCGGGCACCCCCCTGACGGGGGCCGGTGGGCTGTGGCAGGGTGGCCCCACGCAATGGGCGACGCGGGGGAACGCAAGTGGCAAGTGGCAAGGACAGGCGCGGGCTTGGGCTGCGCCTCGGCGCCGTGCTGGTCGCGGCGGCGACCCTCGCGCTCGCCGCGGTCGCGCTGCACGCGGCGCGCGGCACCGCGCTCGCCGGGGTGGGGCCGGCCAAGGCCCATTGGCTGATCGTCCTCGCCGTCGTCGGCGCCGCGGGCTGGCTGCTGGCCGCGCGGATGGGCGCCCGCAAGGACCGCGCGCAGGCGCCGCCGCCGCTGGAGTCCAGGATCGACTCGCTCGTCGTACCCGGTCTCGTGCTGATGACGGTGGTCACCGCTGTCGGCCTGGCGGTGCTGGGGTTGCAGACGCGGGGCGTGGACCAGCTTCCGCAGCCGCAGCCCGTGCCGGCCGTCTCGTCCAGCGCGCAGGGGTCCCAGGCGCCGCCGAGCTCGTTCCCCGTGCAGCAGCCCGATCTGGCCAAGCCCGTCTCCTCCTCGCCGATCTCCCTCTCCACGCTGCTGCTCGGCTTCGCCTGGCTGCTCGGCGCGGCCGCCCTCGTGGTGCTGATCGTGGTCCTGGTGCGCTGGATGCTGACCCGGCGCGGCGGTGACGCCCAGGGAATCGCCGGCGAACCCGTCGACGGCGCCGACGAGGCGCTCGCGGACGCGGTCAACGCCGGGCAGCAGGCGCTGGCCGACGACCCCGACCCACGGGCCGCGATCATCGCCTGCTACGCCGCGATGGAGGTGTCGCTCGCCGAGAGCGGCGTCAGCCGGGAGAAGGCGGACACTCCGACGGAGCTGCTCCAGCGTGCCGTCGACGCGGGGTTGGTCCAGGGCGAGGCGGCGCGCACGCTGACCGAGCTCTTCCGCGAGGCCCGCTACTCGACCCACCCCATGCGCGAGCACCAGCGCGACCAGGCCCGCGCCGCGCTGGAGACCATCGCGGCGCACCTCGCCGCGGCCGCGGCCGAGGCCGCCGACCGGTTCGGCCCGCTCGAGGAGCTCCAGGTCTGATGTCCACTCCTGCCCACGTTCCCTCACCGCCGCAAGCCCCGCCGCAGGCCCCGCTGGCCGGTCCACGCCCGTCCGCGTTCCCCGGTTACCAGCCCCGCCCGGCTGCCCCGACCCTCGCGTCCGCGAAGCGCCGTTGGCTCGGTCCGAACGCCGTGGCGCTGCTCGCGCTCGGCGGCTTCGGCGTCGTCTGCGTCGCCGCACTCGCGCTCGTCGGCGGTACCGCAGGCGCCTCGGTCGGCGCGGTGGTATTGGTCGCCTCCGCGCTCTGGGCGGGGCGCTGGGTCGTCGGCGCCGCCGCGATGGACAGCGGCCAGCGGCGGCGCAACCGGCTGGTCGGCACCCGCGAGCCCACCCTGCGCTACTGGGACGCCGCGATCTCCGACGCGGCGTCCACCCCCGAGGGCTATGCCCTCCACCTCTACCCGCTGCTGCTGCGCCTCTACGAGGTGCGGCTCGCCGAGCGCCACGGCGTCGCGCTGCGGATGCAGCCGCACCGCGCCGCGGCCATCGTCGGGCCGGAGCTGTGGCCCTGGATCGACCCGCACGTCCCGCGCACCCCCACCGCGATCCGTCAGGCCCGCGCGGCCGGACACCACGGGTTGCCGGACCCCAGGCCACTGCCGCCCGCGCTGCTCGAAGCGCTGGTCTCCCGCCTGGAAACGCTCTGACCCCCGATACCCCGCCAGCCCCGGCTGACCTTTCGCCGACACCCACCGAGGAGCACCGTGACCGCCCCCGTAACGGACAAGCTGACCCCGCAGCAGGCGGGAATCCGTGCCCACGCCGTGCTCGACGAGATCGAGCGCGCCGTCGTCGGCAAGCGCGCCGCGCTCGAACTGGTGATGCTCGGCGTGCTGGCCGGTGGCCATGTGCTGATCGAGGACCTGCCGGGCCTCGGCAAGACGCTGCTGGCCCGTTCCTTCTCGACCGTGCTCGGCCTGGACTTCCGCCGCATTCAGTTCACCCCTGACCTGCTGCCCTCCGACGTGACCGGCGCGCCCTTCTACGACCAGCGCAGCGGCGAGATGGTCTTCCGGCCCGGCCCGGTCTTCGCGAACCTGCTGCTCGCCGACGAGATCAACCGCACGCCCCCGAAGACGCAGGCCGCGCTGCTGGAGGCGATGGCGGAGGGTCAGGTCTCCATCGACGGCGTCACCCGCAAGCTGCCGCAGCCCTTCGTCGTCATCGCCACCGACAACCCGATCGAGTACGAGGGCACCTACGCGCTGCCCGAGGCGCAGCTCGACCGCTTCCTGCTGCGCGTGCGGATGGGTTACCTGCCCGTCGCCGAGGAGGCCGCGATGCTGCGCCGCCGTCTCGACAGGAACGTGCCCGAGGCGGTGCTGGCCGTGCTCAGCAACCCCGTCGAGGTGCAGGCGATGCGCGACTCGCTGGAGCAGGTCGAGGTCGACACCGACCTGGTCGACTACATCGTGGCGCTGATCGACGCGACCCGCCGGCACGCGCAGATCCAGGTCGGCGCCTCGCCGCGCGGCGGTCTCGCGCTGGTCCAGCTGGCCCGCGCGCGGGCGGTCATGGCCGGGCGTGACTACGTCACCCCCGAGGACGTGAAGGCCGTCGCGCTCCCCGCGCTGGCCCACCGGATCACCCTCAAGCCGGAGCTGTGGGTCCGTCGGATCTCCGCCGACGACGTCATCGCCGGCGTGGTCCAGGGCGTCCCGACGCCGGGAACGCGGCCGCAGGCGCAGGGTCACCCGCAGGCGCATGCTCAGGCCCAGATCCACCCGCAGGGGCAGCCGCACGCGAACCCGGTCGGCGCATGATCCACCCGGTCGCCCGAGCCCTCGGCGGGCAGCCACAGGGCACCGAGCACGAGGAGATCCCGAGCCTGCGGGAGCCGGGCGTGCGGCCGAGCGAGCGCGCGCTGCGGCTCGCCTCGGTCGCCGTGGCGGCGGTGGGGCTGGCGCTGCTGACGGCGCAGCCGTGGCTGCTCGCGCTCGCGGCGGGGCCGCTCTGCCTGCTGCTGTTCGGTGCGCTCAGCCGGCACCGGATCAACGGCGAGCCGGTGCTCGCGGGCGGTCAGATCCACCAGTCCAGCGCACGGGTCTTCGAGGGCGAGCCGATCACGGTCCGCTTCCGGCTGGCCTTCGAGGGCACCGCCGAATGGATCGACCCCGGCGTGGTTCCGGGGGCGGGCGCGGAGCTGGTCTCGGTCGACATCGAGGGCGCGCAGTTGACGCTCGGCTTCGTCGCCCGGCGCTGGGGCCGTTGGCCGCTCGGCACCGTCGACGTGGACGTCCACGACCGGGGCGGGCTGCTGCGCCGGACGCTGCGGGTGCAGCTCGGCACGGTCGAGATCTTCCCGATCCCCGCCGAGGGCGGACTGACACCCGTTCCGGTGCTGCTGCCCGGCAACCTCGGCGAGCACGCCTCGCGACAGCAGGGCGAGGGCATCGAGGTCATCGGCGTGCGCCCGTTCGTCTGGGGCGAGCGGCAGCGCCGGATCAACTGGCCCGCCACCACCCGGCGCGGCAGCATCCAGCTGCAGGAGTTCGCGTCCGAGCGGGCGGCTGACGTCGTGGTGCTGCTGGACGCCTTCGCGGACATGCGCGACCCGGCCACCGGCGTCTCCAGCCTGGACGAGTCGCTGCGCGTCGCGGCCGGAATCGCCCGCGCCTACCTGCGCAGCCACGACCGGGTCGGTGTCGTCTCGGTCGGCGGCAGACTGCACTGGCTCCAACCGGGCCAGGGCGACCAGTACTTCTACCGGCTGGTGCAGACCGTCCTCGAGGTCCGTCGCGACCTCGCCTACCAGACCCCCGACCTCACCCGCCTGCCCCCGCCCGCGCTGCCGCACGGCGCGCTGGTGCACGCGGTGACGCCGCTGGCCGACAACCGGATGATGGGCGTCCTCGGCGGCCTGGCCGAACGCGGAAACCCGGTGGTCGTCGTGGAGATCCCGATCGGCGACCCGCGGATCAGCAAGGGCGACCACAACGAGGCGCTGGCGCTGCGGCTGTGGCGGCAGGACCGGGCGGCGCTGCGCTTCAGCCTGACCGAGAAGGGCATCCCGGTGGCGCCCTGGGAGGGCGACACCCTCGACCTGACGTTCGCGCCGCTGCTGCGCACCCGCATCCAGGGAAGGCTGCGATGAGCGATCTGCCGACGGCACCTGTGGCACCGATGGCGCCACCCGCACCTGGCGCGCCTGATGAGTCGGAGGTCTTCGCGTTCGGCGCGGCGGCGGAGCCGGTGCGCTACGGCCCCGCCGACAGCGAGGTCTGGGCGGGTCGTGGTCTGGGCGCGGTGCTGGCCCTGGCCGGGGCCGATCCGGTGCGGCTGGCCGAGACGACCAGCGCCCGCGGATTCATCGCCTGGGTGCTGTTCTTCTGCGTCCTGCTCGCGGTCTCCTGGTTCGCCGCGCCCCCGGTGGTGGCGCGGCCGGTGACCGGTGACGTGCTGTGGCGCAGCCGGCTCTCCCGGCACCGCAACAGCGCGCTGGCGGTGGGCTTCGTCGTGGCCGCGGCGTTGACCTCGCCGCCGGTCTGGCTGATGGCCTGCGACGCGGCCCTGCTCCTGACCTACCTGCTCTTCGTCGACGCGGCGGCGGCCGGCCCGCCCGGTGCGGCGCAGCTGCGCGACTGGCCCGCGGTCGTCGGCGCGCTCGCGGCGCAGGGGCTGGTGCTGACCGGCGCGGTGGTGTCGATCGCGACCGCCGACTCCTGGGCACGCGCCCTGGCAGCCGTGCTGGTGCTGGTAGTGGCCGCGGCGTTGGGGCTGGCGGTCTGGCGGAAGCCGTCAGGACGGCGGTAGGTGACCGCTCGCTGAAGGCCCGCTCACCGAAAGACGGTGCGGTCCCGGTGCAGCTCCATCCGGGTCGGCAGCGGGTCGTCGGGACGGCGCTGCGGGCCGGTGGTGCCGTGGTAGCGGGGGCAGCCGAGAGACCAGGTCAGGTTGCCGCTGAGCATCAGCTCCCAGGCCGTCAGGTACCGGTCGAGGTTCAGTTGCAGCCCTGGATCGGCGTCAGCGGCGGCGGCACGCAGGGTCGCGGTGTGGGTCAAGAACGCGTCCTCGGCGGCGGCGATGCGGGCGCAGACCGTGTCCGCGGCCTGCTGGAGGCTCAGTCCCTCGGTCCGGCCGAGCACCGAGAGGGCGTTCATCGGCTCCGCGCCGAAGTACTCCTTGCGGAACGACAGCAGGTCGTTGACGAGAATCGTGTGGACGAAGCAGGCGCGGTGCAGCGCGTCCCACGCGGCCTCAGGGGCGGCGGCGCGGGTGAGCGTGAGGTCCACTCCGAGTCCGTGCTCGATCGCCACGCCCACCAGGTCGAAGGCGGAGTCGGCGTAGCGGGCGTCGAGGTAGGACTCGTAGCCGTCGACCGAGGCCTCCGCCTTGCCCGCCCCGGCCGCGATCACCTCGGAGAAGCCGGCCACGAACCGTGCCCACAGCCGTGCCGGCACCCCGGCCCGGGCACGGGTGAGCGTCCGCGCGAGCAGGCGCAACGGCGCGGAGCCCGGCGCGGAGGGCGCGGCATCGTGCAGCACGGCGAGGTAGTCGTCGGCGCGGGCCCGCTCGCCCGCCTCGTCGTCGGCGACGTCGTCGAGCAGGAAGAGCGCGGAGGCGGCGACGCAGATCCCCACCAGCCGCTCCGCCTCGGCGTCGGGCAGCACCCGGCACAGCAGGCTGACGCCCTCGCACTCACGGAAGAGACGCTCGCTGCCCGGTAGCTGAACATCGGTCAGCACGGCGCGGAACCAGGCGTCGTGCTCGGCCCGGACGGTGTCGACCTCCGGGTGCAGGCGGGAGGGGCGCAGCCGCCCGTGGGGGAGGGCGAGGTCCAGTGCGAGCACCTCCTCGCGGGCGGGCGTCGCTGCCGCGGTGGCTGAGCTCATCCGGTCTCTCCTTCGCCGCTGTGGTGCATCGCCGCTGTGGCGCTCTGCCGCGCCGACGGGCTGCCGCCGCGTTCCGACGCATGGCCAATGATCGGCCCAACGAGGCAGCACGGGCGGCGGCACGCCGATTGCGCCGCGCTACCAGCCGATCGGCGGGGGCGGCGCGGAGAGCTGGTCGACCAGGCGGCCCAGCCGGTCGCGGAGGCTGCCGCCGCGTGGGCGGCGGGGCTGGAGCGGTTCGCCGGCCGCCGCGCTGACCAGGTGCTGCACCAGTTCGAACGACGGCGAGGTCGGATCCGGCCGTACGGTCAACGCCTCGTGGGCGAGGCCGCGCAGCTCCGGGTCGTCGGCCTCGAGGGCGAGCACCGTCGCGCCGGTGCGGCGCGCGTCGTGGACGCGTTCCAGCAGGCCCGCGTCGGCCGTGTCCGGGGCGACGACGAAGACCGTCTCGCCGCGCCGCGCCTGCTCCAGCCGGGCCAGCGACACGGCGAGGTGCGGCGGCGCGCCCGCAGGGACCCGGTGGCGGACGAGGACCGGGCTGAGTTCGGGCAGATCGGCGTAGGCGGCCTCGTCGGACAGGTGCGCCGCCAGGTGCCAGGGCTCCTCCTGTTCGGTGCCCACCAGCAGCAGCCCGCCGGGGCGCGCCGCTCCGCGCAGTGCGCCGCCGAAGCCGCGCGTCCGGGCGAGCCAGGGCGTGTCGGCCAGCAGCTCGCGCAGCATTGTGACCCTCACCGCATCCATGGCAGCCATGCTCCCGTATGACAACGCCGTAGTGGGAGGATCTGGCCATGAGTACATCTGATGCAGCGTCGACCGGCGCAGCTGCCGCCGCCCGGACGCCTTTCGACCTGCCCGACGTCTCCGGCCTCGTCGTCGGCGTGCTCGGCGGCACCGGCCCGCAGGGACGCGGGCTGGCCTACCGACTGGCCAAGGCCGGCCAGCGGGTGATCATCGGCTCGCGCAGCGCGGAGCGCGCCGAGGCCGCCGCCACCGAGCTGGGCCTGGGCGTCGAGGGCGCGGACAACGCGGGCACGGCGGCGCGCAGCGACGTCGTGATCGTCGCGGTGCCGTGGGAGGGTCACGCCGAGCTGCTGGCCTCCCTGCGCGCGGAATTGGCCGGAAAGATCGTCGTCGACTGCGTCAACCCGCTGGGCTTCGACAAGCAGGGCGCCTACGCGCTGAAGCCGGAGGAGGGCAGCGCGGCCCAGCAGGCGGAGGCGCTGCTGCCGGACTCGCGCGTCACCGCCGCGTTCCACCACCTCTCGGCGGTGCTGCTGGAGGACCGCGAGGTCGAGGAGATCGACATCGACGTGCTGGTGCTCGGCGAGGAGCGCGCCGCGACGGATGTCGTCCAGGCGCTGGCCAACCGGATCCCGGGCATGCGCGGTGTCTTCGCCGGCCGACTGCGCAACGCGCACCAGGTGGAGTCGCTGGTGGCCAACCTGATCTCGGTCAACCGCCGCTACAAGGCCCACGCGGGCCTGCGGATCACGGACGTCTGACCCCCGGAACAGCCGACCGGGCCGGAGGGGAGAGAATGTCCCTGTCCGGCCCGTCCGCTTTTCGTCCTCTGGAGTTCCCCCGATGCCCCGCTTCGCGTTCTTCGCCTTCGCCCTCGCCGTTCTGGCCCTGGCTGCGGCGGTCGTGTCGGTCCTGGCGCAGTTCTGGCTCGGGCTGGCCTTCGTGCTGCTGGCCGGTGTGGCCAGCAACGTCGGCTGGGTGCAGTGGAAGCGCGCCCGCGTCTGATCAGTGGCCGCCGCCGAATCCGGCGAAGTTCAGGCTGAGTCGGGGGAACAGGTCGCTGCCGATGTAGGCGAAGTAGTCGGCGTGTCCGAACCAGCCCAGGATCGGGAAGATCACGTCGCCGAAGAACCAGTGGTTGATCGTGCTGTTCCACAGCAGCAGGAAGACGATCATCATGCCGTAAGGGGCGAGGTTCGCCAGCGAGCGACGGGTCTCGTAGGAGAGCCAGGGCTCGATGATGCCGTAGCCGTCGAGGCCCGGCATCGGCACCAGGTTCAGCAGCGTGGCCATGATCTGGAAGAACGCGAGGTAGCCGACCGCGCCCCAGAAGTTCTGGTGTGCCGTCGTCGTCACCTGGCTCAGTACGAGCAGCAGGATCAGCGCGAAGACCAGGTTGCTGAGCGGGCCGGCCGCGGAGATCAGGCTGTTCTTGGCCTTGCTCTTGATCCGCCCGCGCTCGATGTAGACCGCGCCGCCAGGGAGTGCGATGCCGCCGAGGACGATGAAGATCAGCGGCAGCACGAAGCTGTAGACCGGGTGCGTGTACTTGAGCGGGTTGAGCGTCAGGTAGCCCTTGGCGCCGACGCTGATGTCGCCGCCGTGCAGGGCCATCCGGGCGTGGCCGTACTCGTGCACGCAGAGGGAGATCAGCCAGCCGGCGCAGACGAAGAGGAAGACGCCGAAGGAGGCGTTGCCCCAACCCGTCCAGAGCGCCCAGCCGGAGGCCGCGCATATGGCGAGCAGGACCCAGAAGACGGTGCTGATCTTCCGGTCGGAATGGCGATGGGAATCGAACGCGCTCATGAGTGACGGAGCTCCGGTCCAGGGGGCATGAACTGCCGATGATGCCGGGTCGGCACCGGCAGCGCCAAGCCCGGCGCGCGCCGCGAGGCTGCGCCTCCCCCTCAACGTCCGGGCGAGGGGCGGCGTTCCGCCTGCGTTCCGGCGGCGTTGATCACTGTGGTGCGTGGACCACAATGGGGGGATGCGCTTCGGGATCCTCGGCAGCACGCTCCTCACCGGCGACGACGGCGAGCCCGTGGCGCTCCCCGGCACCCGGCTGCGCGCGCTGGTCGCGGCGCTGGCCCTGCGGGAGGGGCGAGCCGTTCCGGCGTGGGCGCTGATCGAGGAGATCTGGGCCGAGAGCTCCCCGGCGGACCCGCAGGACGCGCTGCAGACGCTGGTGGCCCGGCTGCGCCGACAGATCGGTGCCGAGCACGTCGGCTCCGGCCCGGAGGGTTACCGCCTGCTCGGCGGGGACACGGACGTGACTGCGTTCCGGGCACTCGTCGCCGACGCGTCCGGCGCGGACCCGGCCTCCGCCGCACCGACCCTCCGCTCCGCGCTCGCGCTCTGGCGCGGTCCCGCGCTGGCGGACCTCCCCACCCGTGACGACGCCGCCCGTCGCCTCGACGCCGAACGCACGGCCGCGCACCGCGCCCTGCTCGGCGCGGAGCTGGCGCTCGGGCGCGCGGCCATGATCCTTCCTGAGCTGGCGGAACTCGTCGCGGGCGAGCCGCTGGACGAGTCGCTCCAGGCCCTGTACCTGCGCGCGCTGGCTGCGGCGGGCCGCTCGCCTGAGGCGTTGCTCGCCTACGACACTTTCCGCCGCCACCTCGCCGACTCCCTCGGCACCGACCCGGGGCCCGCGTTGCGCGCCCTGCACGCGGAGCTGCTGGCCCCGGGCGAGACGCCCGACGAGGCGTCAGCGTCGGCCGGTGCGGCGCAGCCGGGAGCCGGGCCGGCCATGCGACAGGGCTCCACCCTCGCGGTGGGCGACCGCTCCCTGACCGAGCCTTCAGGGCGGGCCGGACGGCCTGGGGCTGCTGCCACGGAGGCGGGGGTCGATCGTCGCGGGGGGCTCACGCCGTCCGACTTCGCCCACGGTTCCCACGCGCCACGCCCCGCAGGGAACCTGCGGGCGCGGTTGACCAGCTTCGTCGGGCGGGAGGAGGAGCTCGGGGCGTTGCGGCGGGCGTTGCCGGGGGCGAGGCTGCTGACGCTGACCGGGCCCGGCGGGACGGGGAAGACCCGGCTCGCGCAGCAGGCCGCGGAGTCGGTGGCCGGGGCGTATCCGGACGGCGTCTGGATGGTCGAGCTCGCGCCGCTGGACGACCCTCGGGCGGTCGTCGACGCCGCCGTGGGCGCGCTCGGGCTGCGGGCGACACAGCTGCTCCTGGGCCGCGCGGAGGCGCTCGGCGCGGCGGCCGCAAGCACCGAGCCAGAGACGCCGCTGCACCGGCTGCTGGAGCACTGCGCGCACCGCACGCTCCTGCTGGTGCTGGACAACTGCGAGCATCTGGTTCAGGCCGCCGCCGAGTTCGCCGCGCAGCTGGTCGCGGCCTGCCCCGGCGTCACCGTGCTGGCGACCAGCCGCGAGCCGCTGGGCGTCGCCGGCGAGCAGGTGCGGCCGGTCGAGCCGCTGCCGGATCCGACCGCGTTGCGGCTGCTCGCCGAGCGGGGCGCCGCCGCGCGGCCCGGCTTCGACCCGGGCGACCCGGCGCAGGATCCGGCCGCGTGCGCCGAGATCTGCCGCCGACTCGACGGCCTGCCGCTCGCCATCGAGCTCGCCGCCGCCCGGCTCCGAGGCCTGACGCCGCGCCAGCTCGCCGACCGCCTCGACCGCCGCTTCGCACTGCTCACCAGCGGTAACCGCACGGATCTGCCGCGGCAGCAGACCCTGCGCGCCGTCGTCGACTGGAGCTGGGAGCTGCTGGAGCCCGAGGAGCGGACCCTGCTGGCCCGCCTCTCCGTCTTCGCGGGCGGCTGGACCCTCGACGCCGCCGAGCCGATCTGCGCCGACGGCAAGGAAATCTCCCCCGACGACGTCGCGCGGCACCTGCTGTCGCTCGTCGACAAGTCCTTGGTGCAGGTCGATCTCTCCGGGCCCGAACCGCGCTACCGGATGCTGGAGACCATCCACGAGTACGCCGCCGAGCGGCTGCGCGAGTCCGGCGAACGTGAGGCGCTCGCGACCGCGCACCTGCGCTGGTTCCGTGAACTCGCCCGCACCACCGATCCGCTGCTGCGCTCCGCCGCCCAGCTCGACGCGCTCGTCGTACTCGACTCCGAGCACGACAACCTGCGGGCCGCACTGCGCCGCGCCATCGACGCTGGGGAGGAACAGGAGGCGCTGAGTCTGCTGCTCGGACTCGGCTGGTACTGGATGCTGCGCAACCAGCGCGAAGAGGCGAACGTCTGGTGCCGGGCCGTGGTCGCGCTGATCCCGTGCGACCCGTTCGCCGTCCCGTCGGTCCCGGTGCGCGAGGGGCCGACCGACCTGCCGCCGCCCTGGTCGCAGCCGGTGCTGGAGGAGGCGCGCCGGGCGGCTGCCGTCACCTCCTTCCTCACCGCGGACGGTGACTTCGGCCGCGACCCGGACCCCGCGCTGCGGCGCCTCGGCGAGCAGATCGTCGACGCCTACCCCGACGACCTGCCGCAGTCCGCGCGGCTGCCCGCGATCCAGCGGGTCTACGTGCTGATGTTCGCCGGGCTGCTGGTCCGCTTGCGTCCGACTGTCGACTCGCTGGTCGAGGGCTGTCGGCGGTTCGGCAGGGACTGGGAGCTGGCCTGTGTGCTTCAGGCCCGCTCCAAGCTGCTCAACGACGCGCCGGGCAACCGGCCGCAGGCCGTCGAGGACGCGGCCGAGAGCCTCGCGCTGTTCACCCGGTTCGGGGACCGCTGGGGTTGTGTGGAGGCGCTCGCAGGGCAGGCCGAAATCGCCAACTTCAGCGGTGATTTCGCGGAGGCGGTGCGCTGCGCGCGGGAGGCTATCGTGCTGGCGCAGGAGATCGGCGCCGACCAGGCGCAGCCGGTCCTGCGCGTCCGGCTCGGGGACGCGCTGCTCGGGCTGGGTCGCCTGGAGGAGGGCGAGGCTGAACTGCTGGGCGGCATCGGCGACGCCGCCGCGCACGGCGCCGCCGGCCAGGGAGCCGGACTCTTCGGCACGGTGCTGCTGGCCGGACTGCGGATGCGGCAGCAGCGCCTGCCCGAGGCGCGCGAGCTGCTGGAGGGCCTCCTGCCCGACCACGACGGGAAGGGCTTCGGCACCATGCTCAACGGGCTGGTCGCGGGCATGCTGGGCGCGGTCGACGGCATGGAGGGACGGCCGGAGGAGGGCCTGCTGCGCATCCGCGGCGGCCTCGCCGAGATGCAGAGCCATCCGCTGATGCCCTACGTGGCCGACCAGCTACCGCTGGTGCTGATCCCGGCGCTGTCCGCGACGCTGCTGCGCTGCCATCGTGCGGGCGTGGCGTCCGGTGCCGCTGAGCGTGGCACTGCCGTGCAGACCGCAGCAACACTGATCGGAGCCTTCGACCGGTTGCAGACGCGGTCGGCCGCGCACCATCTGGACCGCGTCGCGCTCGACGAGACCATCCAGGGCCTGCGCGAACTCCTGGGCGACGCAGGGTTCGAGGCCGCTTACGCGGCCGGCACGGCCCTGGACGCTGCCGGGGCCGTGCGACTGATGCTGGGCTGAGTCGATGTGCGTCGCTGTCAGGTCCGCTTGCGGAACCGGGCCACGGCCAGCGGAGCGAAGACCACGGTGAGTCCGACGGCCCAGGCCAGCACCTCCAGCGCCGGGTGGAGCACCGGTCCGCCGTTGATCAACGCCCTACTGGAGTCCGCCAGCGCCGACAGCGGGTTGAACTTCGTGAACGACTGGAGCCAGCCCGGCATCGAGTGCACCGGAGCGAAGGTCGAGCTGCCGAACTGCAGCGGCATGATGATCAGCATCCCGACACCCTGGACGGACTGCGGGTTCTTCATCGCCATGCCGAGCAGCATGGACACCCAGACCATGCCGGTCCCGAAGGCCATCGCCAGCCCGAGCGCCGCCAGCAGCTGCAGCGGACCGGTGTGGATGCGCAGGCCCAGGCACATCGCGAAGCTGATCAGGATCACCAGCGAGACGGCCGAACGGCAGCTCTCCGAGAGGAGTTTGGCGACGAGGACGGAGGCCCGGCCGATCGGCAGGGTCCGGAAGCGGTCCATCACGCCGGTGGTGAAGTCGCTGTTGAGTCCGGTGCCGACGGCCATGGCCAGGCTGATGCCGATCTGCCCGAGCATGCCGGGGACCATGTACTGGATGTAGTTGTGCGCATTGCCGGCGACCGCGCCGCCGAAGACGTAGACGAACAGCACGGTGAACAGGATCGGCATCAGCAGGGCGTCCAGCATGGACTCCGGATCCGCCTTGATGCGCATCAGATTGCGCCGGGTGAGCGCCCCGACGTGATGGGCCGTGGCCCGCAGGCTGATCCGCTGGTCGACGAGGGGAGAGGCGTAGACACTCATGCGACGGGCTCCAGGATCTGGTCTGCTGCGGCTCGGGGTGGGGTGGCCGGTTGCCGGCCGGTGATGGCGAGGAAGACCTCGTCCAGGCTGGGCAGTCGCGTCTCGAGTCCGGCGATGGCGAGGCCGGAGCCGCCCAACGCGGCGACGACGGCGGTCAGTTGTTCCTCGCCGCCGACCGGGACGCTCAACAGGCCCTCGGGCGTGGCGCTCGCGGGCAGGCCGCCTTCGGCCAGGCGGCGGACCATGGCGTCGAGCTGCTCGGGACGGGCCGGACGGACCGTCAGGGTCTGTTCGCCGACCTGCCGTTTGAGATCGTCCACGCGGCCGGAGGCGATCACCTTGCCGTGGTCGATGACGGTGAGGTCCTGTGCCAGCTGCTCGGCCTCCTCCATGTACTGGGTGGTGAGCAGCACCGTCGAGCCCTCCTCGACCATGCGCCGCACCTCCGCCCAGACCTCGTTGCGGGTGCGCGGGTCGAGGCCGGTGGTCGGCTCGTCGAGGAAGAGCACGCGGGGTCGGCCGATCATCGAGGCGGCCAGGTCGAGGCGGCGGCGCATCCCGCCGGAGTAGGTCTTGGCGGGGCGGCGTGCGGCGTCGGTGAGCGAGAACCGCTCCAGCAACTCCTCGGCGCGGGCCTTCGCGCCCTTGGCGCTCAGGTCGAGCAGCCGGCCGATCAGATAGAGGTTCTCGTAGCCCGAGAGCAGCTCGTCCACCGAGGCGTACTGCCCGGTCAGGCCGATCGCGCGGCGCAGTTGTCGCGGCTGCCGCTCGACGTCCCAGCCGGCGACGACGGCGCGCCCGGCGTCGGGGCGGATCAGCGTGGAGAGGATCCGGACCAGCGTGGTCTTGCCCGCGCCGTTCGGTCCGAGCACGCCCGTCACGGTGCCCTCGGCGACGTCGAGGTCGACGCCGTCGAGGGCCTTGGTGTCGCCGTAGTGCTTGGCCAGTCCGCGCACCTGGACGGCGGTGCGCGCGGTACCGGCGGGTGCGGTTCCGGGATTCGTCGGTTCTTGCCTCAGCTCCATGCCGAGGACTGTGCCGGGGTGCGCCGACAGGGCTCCGTCAGAGCTCCGTCAGCGCACCGTCGGCGCACCTTCATGCCGTGTTCGCGGCTGTCAGTGGAAGGTGTGCTCCTCGGCAGGGAACGTCGCGGCGCGCACGTCGTCGACGTACTCGCGCGCGGCGCGCCCCAGCTCGGCCCGCAGGTTGGCGTACTGCTTGACGAACTTCGGCACCCGGCCGTCCGTCATGCCCGCCATGTCCGTCCAGACCAGCACCTGCGCGTCGCAGCCGACGCCCGCGCCGATGCCCACGGTCGGGATGTGCACCTCGGCGGTGATCTGGGCGGCCAGCTCGGCCGGGACGGCCTCGAGGACGACGGAGAAGGCACCCGCCGCCTGGACCGTCTTGGCGTCGCGGAGCAGTTGGTGCGCCGCCTCGTCGCCGCGGCCCTGGACCGGGTAGCCGCCCAGCGCGTGCACGGACTGCGGGGTCAGGCCCAGGTGGGCCATGACCGGGACGCCGGCCTGGACCATCATCTCGATGGCCGCAGCCGAGCGCTCGCCGCCCTCCAGCTTGACCGCGTGGACGCCGGACTCCTTCATCAGCCGCACCGCGTTGCGCAGCCCCTGCGCGGGGGACTCCTGGTAGCTGCCGAACGGCAGGTCGGCGACGACCAGCGCGCGCTTGGTGCCGCGGACGACCGCGGCGGAGAGCATCGCGATCTCGTCCACGGTGACCGGCACGGTGGTGTCGTAGCCGAGGTGGCAGTTGCCCATCGAGTCGCCGACGAGCAGGACCGGCACGCCGGCCTCGTCGAAGACGCCCGCGGTCATCGCGTCGTAGGCGGTGAGCATGGCCCAGCGCTCGCCGCGCTGCTTGGCGGCGGCCAGGTCGCGCACCGTCACGCGGCGCGAGGTGACGCCGCCGTAGAGCGACTTGGGCGCCGCGTCCTTCGGGGGCTGGGGAGCTTGGGCAGGCGGAAGCGAACCGTTCTGCATGACGTGTCTCCTGTGTTGTCGTCTCGTGGCGCCGTTCGGCGTCCCCGGATCACGTCCATGCTGGCACGTCGCCGCGAAGGAGGGAAAGGGGAAGGCGCGGCGCGCGAGCGTCGCGCAGATCACTCTCCAGGGTGGTTTCGGGGGCGGGCCCGGTTGCGATTTCGATACGAGACGTTCTCGTATCGAAAATGAGCTACGCTGCTCCCATGACGACCACCGCCCCTGTCGCCGCACCGCCCCGGGTGCCCGAAGCCATTCACAAGCGCCGTTGGGCGATCCTCACGGTCCTGGTGTTCAGCCTGCTCGTCGTGGTGCTGGACAACTCGATCCTCAACGTCGCGATGAAGACGATCGCCACCCCCGCGCCGATCGGCCTGGGCGCCACCCAGAGCCAGCTCGAGTGGGCGATCAACTCCTACACGCTGGTCTTCGTCGGCCTGCTCTTCACGGCCGGGCTGCTGGGCGACCGGCTGGGCCGCAAGAAGGTCCTGCTCTTCGGCATGGTGGTCTTCGGCCTCGGCTCGCTGCTCTGCTCCATGGCGACCTCGCCGGGCGAGCTGATCGCCTTCCGGGCCGCGATGGGCTTCGGCGGTGCCTTCGTGCTGCCGGCCACGCTGGCGATCATCATGAACGTCTTCGAGCGCGAGGAGCACCCGAAGGCCATCGGCATCTGGTCCGGCGCGGTCGGTCTCGCCATCGCGATCGGCCCGATCGCGGGCGGTCTGCTGCTGGCCCACTTCTGGTGGGGCTCGGTCTTCCTGGTGAACGTCCCCATCGTGATCGCGGCGCTGATCGGCATGGTCTGGCTGGTGCCCGACTCGCGTGACCCGAAGCCGGGCAAGCTGGACCCGCTCGGCGTGCTGCTCTCCATGGTCGGCCTGGTCGCGCTGATCTACGGCATCATCAAGGGCGGCCAGGACGCGAACTTCGGCGCCACCGAGAGCTGGGTCCCCATGCTCCTCGGCGTGCTGGTGCTGACCGGCTTCGTGCTCTACCAGCGCCGGGCGAAGCACCCGGTGCTCACCATCTCCTGGTTCCGCAACAAGCACTTCTCGGCGTCCGTCGTCGCCATCGGCCTCGCCTTCTTCGCGCTGATGGGCGTCACGTTCTTCGGCGTCTTCTACATACAGAGCGTGCGTGGCTACAGCCCGCTGCAGGCGGGTCTGCTGCTGCTCCCGCTGGCCGTCGCCCAGTTGATCTTCTCGCCGCGGGCCCGGCTGATCGTGGACCGCTGGGGCGTCAAGGCCACGGTCGCGCTCGGCATGGCGCTGATCGCCGTCGCCTTCGTCGGCTTCCTCGCCCTGGGCCGCCACACGGGCATCTGGGTGCTGGAGATCATCGCCTTCGTCCAGGGCGCGGGCATGGCGCTGGTCATGCCGCCCGCCTCGGTCACGATCATGGCCAGCCTGCCGCGCGAGAAGGCGGGCTCGGGCTCGGCGGTGAACAACACCTTCCGTCAGGTCGGCGGTTCGCTCGGCGTGGCGGTCCTCGGCGCGTTGCTCTCCACGACCTACCGCAGCGGTATCAAGGACCACCTGGGCTCCCTGCCGCAGGGCCTGCGCGGCCCGGCGGGGGAGTCGATCGAGGGCACGCTCGGCATCGCGGAGAAGCTCGGCCCGTCGGCCGCCGGCGTGGTCGACCCGGCGAAGAACGCCTTCATCGACGCCATGCACACCACCTCGCTGGCCGCTGCGGCCGCGGCGGTGCTGGGACTGATCGTCGCGCTGCTCTTCCTGCCGGGCAAGTCCGCCTCCTACGGCGGCGCGATGTCGCCCAAGGCGAGCGGCCCGGAGCAGGCACAGCCGTCTGCGGTCCCGGCCGACGCTGCCGAGGCCGACGCTGCCGAGGGCGGCGCTACCGAGGCAGACGCTACTAAGGCACCAGCCGAGTGAGGGAGGATGGGGCGGTGAGCAGCAGCGCGATTGACAGCGAGTTCGAGCACCTGATCAGCCGCGAGATCGGCGAGCAGAAGTCCGCCGCCCCTGTTCCCGCCGCCCCGGTGCCCGCCCGGCGCGGCCGCCCGCGCAACGAGGCGGTGGAGACCTCCATCCTGGAGGGCATGCTGCGGCTGCTGGGGCGGGGTTCGAGCCTCGCCGGCCTCAGCATCGATGCCATCGCGGCCGAGGCGGGCGTCGGCAAGGCCACGATCTACCGCCGCTGGCCGGACAAGGACGCGCTGCTGTTGCACCTCCTGGTCCAGCTGGAGTCCAAGACCGAGCCGTTGTGCGAGCGCGACTCGATCCGCGACACCCTGATCGCGGTGCTGGAGCGGATCCGTCTGAACGCCGTCCACCGGCGCTCCGACACCGACCTCGCCATGATCGGCGCCGAGATCCGGGCCATCCCCGGCCTCTACTGCCGCTACCACGAGGCCGTGATCGCCCCCCGCCGCGCGGCCCTGCGGGAGCTGATCGCCGACGCCCAGCGACGCGGCGAACTGCGCGCCGATCTCGACCCCGACCTGCTCGGGGAGCTGTTCGTCGGCCCCATGCTCTCGCGCTCGCTGCTGCACCCGGACGCCTCCGTCGAGGACCCGGACCTCGCCGCGACGATGGTCGACGCGGTGCTCGGCGGTCTGGCGGCGAACCCGGTTCACAGCTTCGCCGAGGGAACCTGACACCGCCGGGTAGCGTCTTCTCACCCATACGCTGAAACGCGGCAAACTGGGCTAAGGGTGAGGAACGGCGCATGGCATTCGGCTTCAGGGACCTCCACTGGCGCGGGCGGGACGGCAAGGGCCGATCCACCTGGCGCCGTGGCTGGGTCGTGGCCGGGCTGGCGCTGCTGACAGCCGCGCTGATGGCCTTCCACCGGCAGATCCCCGACAGCATCGGCAACTTCGGCAGCCTGCTGGAGACCTTCCTGCCGTGGGTCGGCCTGGCCGTCCCCGTGCTGCTGGTGCCCGCGCTGCTGCGCCGCTCGGCGTCGGCGGTGGTGGCGCTGCTCGCGCCGGCGCTGGTCTGGCTGCTGCTGTTCGGTCCACTGCTGACCGACAAGAGCGGCGGCGGCTACGACTTCACGGCGGTCCAGCACAACATCAGCGCGACCAACACTGACGTCGGCGGCACGATGGACACGCTGATGAAGGCGAACCCGGACGTCATCTCCCTGGAGGAGATCACCGGCGCCGAGCTGCCGACGATCCAACAGAAACTGGACGGCACCTACCGCTACCACCTGGTCGAGGGCACGGTCGGCCTCTGGTCGAAGTACCCGCTGACGGACACCCAGCCCGTCGACATCAAGATCGGCTGGACCCGCGCGCTGCGGGCGACGGTGAACTCACCGAACGGCGCGGTCGCCGTCTACGTCGCCCACATGCCCTCGGTCCGGGTGAAGTTCGACGGCGGCTTCACGGCGAACCAGCGCAATCGCAGCGCGGAGTCGCTCGGACAGGCGCTGACCCACGCTCCGCTGAAGCGGGTCCTGCTGCTGGGCGACATGAACGGCACGATGAACGACCGCGCGCTGGCCCCCATCACCATGCAGCTGCGCTCCGCGCAGGGAAGCGCGGGCTCGGGCTTCGGCTTCAGCTGGCCTTCGGGCTCCCCGCTGACCCGCATCGACCAGATCATGTCCCGCGGCATGACGCCTACGTCGGCGTGGACCCTCCCACAGACCGGTAGCGACCACCTCCCGATCGCCGCACATTTCCAGCTGTGAGTCAGTTGCACTACCAGGGGCGCGGGGCTCTGCTGATTTGCGCCTCCGGCGCGTGGGCGCGACAGGTTACGAGGGGGGCAGTTGCACTGTCAGGGGCGCGGGGCTCTGCTCGACCAACCGCGTGCGCGACAAGCCACCCAACGAGCTGATGCGCCGAACGTTCAGGGCCATCCGCACAGGGTGGTTGTTCGCGCAGTTCCCCGCGCCCTGACAGTGCAACCTGAGCCTGTGCCTAGCTCTCACGCCAGCGGTTGGTGATGGGCTGCCGGCGGTCGCGGCCGAAGTTCTTCGAGGAGATCTTCGTCCCCGGCGGGTACTGCCGCCGCTTGTACTCCGCGCCGTCCACCAGCCGGATCACCCGCTCCACCAGCGCAGCGTCATAGCCGTCGGCGACGATCTCCGCGTAGCCGCGGTCCTGCTCCACATACGCCGTCAGCACCGCGTCCAGCACGTCGTACTCGGGCAGTGAGTCCGTGTCCACCTGGCCCGGACGCAGCTCCGCCGACGGTGGTTTCGTGAGCGTGTTCTCCGGGATCGGCGGGGTTTCGCCGCGCGCCACTGCGGCGTCGTTGCGCCAGCGGGAGAGGCGGAAGACGAGCGTCTTGTAGACGTCCTTGATCGGGCCGAAGGCGCCCACCGAGTCGCCGTAGAGGGTGGAGTAGCCCACCGCGAGCTCGCTCTTGTTGCCCGGCGCGAGCACCAGGTGCCCCTCCTGGTTGGAGATCGCCATCAGCGTCGTGCCGCGCAGGCGCGACTGCAGGTTCTCCTCGGCCAGGCCGGTGAGGCCCAATCCCTCCATGTACGCGTCGAACATCGGCGCGATCGGCACCGTCCGATAGTGCAGACCCGTGTGCGCGGCCAGCTCCGCCGCGTCGTCGCGCGAGTGCTGGGAGGAGTACGCGCTCGGCATCGAGACGCCGAAGACGTGTTCCGGCCCCAGCGCGTCCACCGCGATCGCCGCGACGAGCGCGGAGTCGATGCCGCCGGAGAGGCCGATCAGCACCGACTTGAAGCCGTTCTTCTCCACGTACGCCCGCACGCCGCAGACCAGCGCGGCGTAGATCTCCTCCAGCTCGTCCAGCCGTCGCGCCTGACCCGGCACGACCCGCTGCTCCGGAGCCGCGAGCGGCTCCTCCGACAGGACCGTGCGCTTGATCTCCAGGCCGTCCGCGACGATCCGGGTCGCCCCGTCGGCCGCCGCCGTCGCCGCCGGCAGGTCGAGGTCGATCAGCAGGCAGCCCTGCTCGAACTGGGGCGCTCGCGCCAGTACCTCGCCGCTCGCGTCGACGACCAGCGAGTCGCCGTCGAAGACCAGCTCGTCCTGCCCGCCGACCAGGTTGACGTAGGCGAGCGTGCAGTCGGCCTCCGCCGCGCGCTTGCGGACCAGTGCGAGCCGCGCATCGTCCTTGTCGGCCTCGTAGGGGGAGGCGTTGATCACCAGCAGCAGCCCGGCGTCGGCCTGGCGTGCCGCCTGGACCCGGCCGCCGTCCTGCCAGATGTCCTCGCAGATGGCGAGCGCGACGTCGACGCCGTGCAGGCGGATCACGGGCAGGGTGTCGCCGGGGACGAAGTAGCGGAACTCGTCGAACACGCCGTAGTTGGGCAGGTGGTGCTTGGCCAGCCTGGTGACGACCTCACCCTGGTGGAGCAGTGCCGCACAGTTCTGCGGGGAGCCGGCCGGCAGGCCCAGCCGCGTCGAGGCGGTCTGCGACTTGCCCAGGTAGCCGACGACGACCGGCGTCGCGCCCAGCCCCTCCGCCTGGAGGCGACCGGCCAGCGCGACCAGCGCCGAGCGGGAGGCCTCCACGAAGGAGGGGCGCAGGGCCAGGTCCTCGACGGGGTAGCCGGTGAGCGCCTGTTCGGGGAAGGCGACCAGGTCGGCGCCCTGCTCGGTGGCGTGTCGGGTCCAACGGACGATCAGCTCGGCGTTGCCGTCGATGTCGCCGACGGTGGCGTCGATCTGGTTCAACGCGAGGCGAAGACTAGGCATGCCTCCAGAGTAATCGTCTCTTCGACGCTATGTGCAGTGAGTTCCCGTCGGGCCGCCGTCCTCGCCGCTCGCGGACATCTGTGCGTTCGGCCTCTTTTCGACTCGTTCGGGCGCGTTTCCTTGCAGGATGAATCGGGGCATGCCGCTATTGGGACTGAGATATAACCGTATTGACGATATGTCCGAAATAAAGGTACGTTCGAGCCTTCGAGTACGGGTGCGGGCGGCTGACATGCCCGCAGAGGGGATGGACCACGTGGACCAGCCGGCCGAGCGTCAGGTCACCGCCCCATGGGCGGTCCGCCGACCTCCCCGATCGGACGCGGAACTGAGGGAGCGTCCGGCCCGAGGGGTCCTTCCGGGCTGGATCGCCCTCCTGGCGATTCTCGCCGCTCTCTCCGGCGCCGTACTGGTCCAGGCGCGACGCGCCGCCGGGCTCCCCTCCTGGGTGCCGGGCGCGCAGGACCTCCACGACAGCGGGCCGGTCCTGGCCGACCGCGCCGCCGTGGCGCTGCTCGCCCTGTGCGGGCTGGTGCTCGTCCTCGCCTTCTTCGGCCTGATGGCCAATCCGATGGGCACCGCCCGCGTGCTCAGCCGCTGGGGCGGCTACCGGGGCACGGTCAGGCGCTCCGGACTGGTCTGGGTCAACCCGCTGCTGAAGCGGCGTCCGATCGACGTGCGGATCCGCCACTGGCGCAGCGAGCCGATCGCCGCGACCGACCGCGAGGGCTCGCCGATCACCGCCGAGCTGATGCTGGTCTGGCAGGTCAAGGACACCGCGCGGGCCCGGTTCGCCGTCGACGACCACGGCAAGCACCTCGCCGCGAGCGCCGAGTCCGTCTTCTGCCGGATCGCCTCGACGCTGCCCTGCGACAACTTCGTCACCCCCGGCCCCTCGCTCCGCGACGGCCAGTGGCTCGGCGGCGAGCTCACCCGGCTCCTCGGCGCCGAGATGGCCCCGGTCGGCGTGGCGGTCTACTCCGTCCAGGCCGTCAACCTCGGCTACCGCGCCGACTTCGCCGACGGCATGCGCCGGCGCAGGCTCGCCGAGCTGGACGCGGGCACGCGCGAGGTGATCGTGGGCGACGCGGTCGAGACGGCGGCGCTGACGCTGCGCCAGTTCGAACGCAACCAGGGGCTGACCCTCGACGCGGACTTCCGCGCCTCGCTGACCCGTGACCTGGTCACCGCCTTCCTGGCCGTCCCGGTTCCCAGCCGCGACCCCGAGGTCGCCACCGCCGGGCCCGAAGCGAAGGCCCGGACGAAGGCCGAGGAGACGACGGCCACCATCCCCGCGCCCGGGTCGGCGACGGCCGTCCCCGACGTCCTCGACGCCACCCCCTTGGACCAGTTGGAGGAGACGAGCCGCCTCCCGGTGCATCACCGCTCCGCGACGGCGCTCTCCTCCCGGACACCTGCCTCCCAGTGCAGCGCAGAACCGCAGCCTGCCGCTGAGCTCCCGTGACGCAGACCTTCATGACGCAGACCTTCGTGACGCAGTAAGCACCATCCCCGAAGAACGGAGCCCGTCCGCGATGACCGCCTTCGCCGAGCTGGACATAACCGACTGCACCTGCGCCCACTGCCGCGTCCACGGTCAGGCCCCCTCACCCGGAACGGCCGAGCCGCGCCACCACGCACGCCCGCTGGTGCGGGCCGCGGCGACGACCGCGATGCTCGCCGTCGGCGGCGGCGCCGCCCTGATGGCCGCCCCGGCGGCCAGCGCGGAGACCGCGCCCGCGAACGCCGGGTGGGACGGGCACCGCTACTGGTTCATGTCCAACGGCGAGTGGCGCTGGACCTCGCACTACGACGTCTACCTGCGTCATACCGGCAGCAGTGGCGACAGCGGCGGGGCCAGCGCGACCGACGGCGGCATACGCCAGGGCTGGGACGGTCACCGCTACTGGTTCCGCAAGAACGGCGAGTGGCGCTGGACCACGCATTACGACGTCTACCTGAAGTACGCGGGCGGAAGCGACGGCGGCACGGGCGGCGGCACCGGCGGCGGCGACGGCTCGACCCAGACCGCCGACGGCATCAAGTGGGGTTGGGACGGTCACCGCTACTGGTTCCGCAAGAACGGCGAGTGGCGCTGGACCACGCACTACGACATCTACCTGAAGTACGCCGGCAGCGCGCACCCCAGCCCCGGCCCAGGCAACCCCGGCGACCCCGGCTCGCACAAGCCCCCCACGCCGCCTCCCGGCCAGGGCGCGGGCACCCTGGAGTCGGCGATCTCCTACGCCGAGGCCCAGCTGGGCAAGCCCTACGTCTGGGGCGGCAACGGCCCCTACGGCTACGACTGCTCCGGCCTGGTCCAGCAGGCGTACTTTCGTGCGGACATCCAACTGCCGCGCGTCGCCGCTGACCAGTACCGGGCGACCACGCCGATCTCCTCGAGCGAGCTGCGCCGTGGCGACCTGATCTTCTGGTCGTACAGCGGCCGCGCGTCCGGGATCCACCACGTGGCGATCTACCTGGGCGGCGGCCGCTACATCGAGGCCCCGCACCCCGGGGCGGACGTGCGCATCTCCGTGCTGTCGACGGGCTACTACCCGACCCAGTTCGGCCGGGTCTCCTAACGGACCGCCCGGCCGTCCCACCAGGCTCATAATCTGCAATGATGCGAACAGTGGACCAGGCGCCGCCTGCGCTTCCGCGTTAACGCATCCGTAAACCGCAGAGGTGAGACTGTAGCCATGGGCAAGCAGCAGGAGTTCGTGCTCCGCACTCTCGAAGAGCGAGACATCCGGTTCGTCCGGCTCTGGTTCACCGACGTCCTCGGGTTTCTCAAGTCTGTCGCGGTCGCACCGGCCGAACTGGACCAGGCCTTCGAGGAGGGCATCGGCTTCGACGGGTCCGCGATCGAGGGCTTCGCCCGGGTCTACGAGTCGGACATGCTGGCCAAGCCGGACCCGGCGACCTTCCAGATACTGCCGTGGCGGTCGGAGGCGCCGGGGACGGCCCGCATGTTCTGCGACATTCTGATGCCGGACGGCTCGCCGTCCTTCGCGGACCCGCGCTACGTCCTCAAGCGGACCCTGGAGAAGGCGTCCAACCTCGGCTTCACCTTCTACACCCACCCCGAGATCGAGTTCTTCCTGCTCAACAACCTCCCGGCGGACGGCACCGCGCCGATCCCGGCGGACCACTCGGGCTACTTCGACCACACCCCGCGCGGCGTCGGCCACGACTTCCGCCGCCAGGCGATCACCATGCTCGAGTCGATGGGCATCTCGGTGGAGTTCAGCCACCACGAGGGCGCTCCCGGTCAGCAGGAGATCGACCTCCGCTACGCCGACGCGCTGTCGACGGCCGACAACATCATGACGTTCCGTCTGGTGATGAAGGAGGTCGCGCTGGAGCAGGGCGTGCACGCGACCTTCATGCCGAAGCCCTTCTCCCAGTGGCCGGGCTCGGGCATGCACACGCACCTGTCCCTCTTCGAGGGCGACCGCAACGTCTTCCACGAGGCGGGCGCGGAGTACCAGCTCTCGAAGGTCGGCCGCTCCTTCATCGCCGGCCTGCTCCGCCACGCGGCGGAGACGGCGGCGATCACCAACCAGTGGGTCAACTCGTACAAGCGCATCTGGGGCGGCTCGCAGCGGGCCGCCGGCGCGGGCGGCGAGGCTCCGTCGTACATCTGCTGGGGCCACAACAACCGCTCGGCGCTGGTGCGCGTGCCGATGTACAAGCCGGGCAAGCAGGGCTCGACGCGAGTGGAGATCCGCTCCCTGGACACGGGCTGCAACCCCTACCTGGCCTACTCGGTCCTCCTGGCGGCGGGCCTCAAGGGCATCGCCGAGGGCTACGAGCTCCCGCCCGGCGCCGACGACGACGTGTGGGCGCTCAGCTCCCTCGAGCGCCGCGCGATGGGCATCGAGCCGCTCCCGCAGAACCTGGGTGAGGCGATCGACCTCATGGAGCGCAGCGAGCTCGTCCGCGAGACGCTGGGCGAGCACGTCTTCGACTTCTTTTTGCGCAACAAGCGCCAGGAGTGGGAGGAGTACCGCTCCGAGGTCACCGCCTTCGAGCTGCGCCGGGGCCTGCCGGTGCTGTAACCGCAGGTCAGCGGGGTAGAGACAACGAGAAAGGGCCGGACGACGGTGGCGCGACAGCCACGGTCGTCCGGCCCTTTTGAGCTGAGGGGCCCGGGTGTGAGGTCGAGGCCGGTGACGGCCCCGGACGGCACGACGGATCACCGCCGGAGCCCGGCTCTCCGAGGACGGAGCGGGCGGCGGCGCGGTGCGTAGGCCGCAGCAGTGAGGTCAGAGCTTGGTCATCGCGGAGAACGGCGTGGAGATGCGTCGGTGCGTCGAGCCGAAGTCGACGATCACCGAAGCTTCGTCCTCCACCGCGACGACCCGGCCGAGGCCGTGCTTGTCATGGCTGACACGGTCCCCGACCGCGAACTGCTCGGGGGCCGGTGCGACGGCGCGGATGAACGGGCTGGACGGCAAAGTGCGGCGAGGTCCCTCAGATCTTGTCATTACAGCAAGTATGCGGGCAGCGGGCCGATGCATCACCCTCGGCCCTGGGTCAGCCTTACGAAAGCGGGCGGAATGCGCAGTTTGACCGTGCTCGGATCCTGCGGAGCCTGGCCCGAGGCCGGGCGGGCCGCGAGCGGACTGCTGTTGGACTACGACGGGTTCCGGCTGGTGCTGGACCTGGGCTACGGGACCCTGCCACGTGTGCTGCAGCACTGCGCCCCGGAGCAGATCGACGCGGTCGTCATCACCCACGAGCATCCCGACCACTGCGCGGACCTCAGCGCGCTCTGCCGGGCCCTGCTCTTCGGAGGAGGCGGCCGACGCGACGGCGGCAGCAGGGTGCCGCTGTACTGCCCGCCCGGGGTACTGACCCGGGTCCAGGCGATGGAGCCCAGTGAAGACCTGCACGAGGTCTTCGCAGCCCGTCCACTGCCCGGCGGCGGCCACCAGCTCGGCCCGTTCCGCCTGGACAGCGCGCTGCTGCCGCACCACGTCCCCCACGCCGGCATCCGCCTGGCCGCGCCCGGCCTCACCCTCGCCTACTCCGGCGACGCCGGCCCCGCCCCGGCGCTCACCGACCTCGCCTCCTCCGCCGACCTCCTCGTCGCCGGCGCCACCCTCCAGGGCGACCCGTCACCGGCCGACGCCGACCTGCTCCTGATGTCCGCCACCCAGGCCGGCACGGCCGCGACCCTCGCAGGGGCGCGGCGCCTCCTGCTCACCCACTTCTGGCCAGGCAGCGACCGCTCCCGCTCCGTCGCGGAGGCCCGCGCCTCGTTCGCGGGCAAGGTGATCGCGGCTGAGGAAGGGCTGACGCTCCCGCTCTGAGTCTCGCCCGGTCGTGGATCTTGTCGGGGTCGTGCGCCGCGTGCTTGGATGCCGCGCGTGGACGCCGACATGACGTACGAGCCGATGAGTCGACCAGCCGAGCCGACGCTCGCCTCAGCGGGGTCCCGGTTCGGGGCGTTTCTGCTCGACTCCCTGCTGATGGTCCCGCTCGTGCTGCTCGGCCTGCTGATACCGGGGACATCCATCGGGAGCTGGACGCTCGTCCTCGTCCAGAGCGGGATCGTCCTCGTCTACGGGGGGCTGATGCTCGCCGTTCGTGGTCAGACCCTGGGCATGAGGGCGCTGGGCATCCGTGTCGTCCCGCTGAACGGCGGCGAGCGGCCCACGGCCGGGCAGGCGTGGCTGCGGACCGCTGCGGCGGTGCTCCCGACGTTGCTGCCACTGAACGTGGGGGACGTCTGGTCGCTGCTCGACCCGGCCTGGCTCCTCTGGGACAAGCCGAACCGTCAGGCGCTCCACGACAAGATCGCCCGAACCGTCGTCATCGACACGCGCGCGCGGATCCTTTGAGGCCACGCCTGTCCGGGTGTTCGAACGACGTAGGGTCGGGGAGGATCGAGAGCAGGAAGCCCGGACGGCCCGCGGAGGCGAGACGCGTTGGACACCGAGCGCAGCGGTGCGCGGCGGAGTAATCCTGTCGGCAGGTTGGTGCGGCGGGGGTTCACGGATCCGGAGGCGGCGGCGCGGCGGCTCGCGGAGCCGGCGTTGGCGGCGCACGCCGCCGACAGCGTGCTGCTGGACGCGCTCGCGGCCACCGCCGATCCGGACCAGGCGCTGCACGGGCTCGCCTCGCTCGTCGAGGCCTGCCGCGACGACGCGGAGCGGCACAAGCTGCTGGACACGCTCACCACCGCCAAGCCGCTGCGCGACCGCCTGCTCGGTGTGCTGGGCGCCAGCGCCGCTCTGGGGGAGCACCTGGCCCGGCATCCGCACGACTGGCACGAGCTGGTCACCTTCGAGCTGCACGACATCCACCCCGGCCCCGAGGAGTTCGTCCGCCGCCTCTACCGGCACATCTGGGAGGAGAACGACGACGTCGCCCGCGCCGACGCGCTCCGTTCCGGCTACCGCCGACTGCTGCTGACGGTCGCCGCCCGCGACCTCACCGGTACCGCGGACCTCGGCCAGGCCGCCGCCGAACTCGCCGACCTCGCCGGAGCGACGCTCCAGGCCGCGCTCGACATCGCCGCCGAGGAGGATCCGGCCGCCGCCCGCGCCTGCCGGCTCGCGGTGATCGCGATGGGCAAGTGCGGTGGCCGGGAGCTGAACTACATCTCGGACGTCGACGTCGTCTTCGTCGCCGAGCCCAGGACCGACGGGGACGTCGACGCGCTCCAGGCCGCCACCCGCCTCGCCGCCCGCATGATGCGGCTCTGCTCCGACAGCACCCGCGAGGGCAGCATCTGGCAGGTCGACGCCAACCTGCGCCCGGAGGGCAAGAACGGACCACTGGTCCGCACCCTCGCCAGCCACCTCGCCTACTACCAGCGCTGGGCCAAGACCTGGGAGTTCCAGGCCCTGCTCAAGGCCCGTCCGGTCGCCGGCGACGCCGCCCTCGGGCAGCAGTACCTCGCGGCGGTCAGTCCCATGGTCTGGCAGGCGTCGCAGCGCGAGAACTTCGTGCAGGACGTGCAGCAGATGCGCCGCCGGGTCATCGAGGCGATCCCCGCCGCCGAGGTCGAACGCGAGCTCAAGCTCGGCCCCGGCGGACTGCGCGACGTGGAGTTCTCCGTCCAACTGCTCCAGCTCGTCCACGGCCGCACCGACGAGAACCTGCGCAGCGCCACCACGCTCACCGCACTCGCGGACCTCTCCGCCGGGGGCTACGTGGGCCGCGCCGACGCCGCCGCGCTGGACAGCGCCTACCGCTTCCTGCGGACGCTCGAACACCGCATCCAGCTGTTCCAGCTGCGCCGCACCCACCTCGTCCCGACCGCCGAACAGGACCTGCGCCGGCTGGGCCGCTCGCTCGGCCTGCGCGCCGACCCCGTCGCCGAGCTGCTCGCGGAGTGGAAGCGGCACGGCCGCGAGGTCCGCCGCCTGCACGAGAAGCTCTTCTACCGCCCGCTGCTCGACGCCGTCGCCCACCTGGACCTGGAGGAGGCCGGCCTCACGAGCCGCTTCGGGGGTGCTGAGAGCGGGAGCGCGCTCAGCGTGGGGGCGGCCCAGGCGCGCCTCGCCGCGCTCGGCTACCGCGAGCCGGTCGGCGCCTTCCGCCACCTCCAGTCGCTCGCCACCGGCGTCAGCCGCCGTGCGGCGCTGCAGCGGACGCTGCTGCCGGTGATGCTCGGCTGGTTCGCGGACTCCGCCGACCCGGACGCAGGACTGCTGAGCTTCCGCAAGGTCTCCGACAGTCTCGGCTCCACCCCCTGGTACCTGCGGCTGCTGCGCGACGAGGGCGCGGCCGCCCAGAACCTGGCCCGGATCCTCTCCTCCGGACGCCTCGCCCCCGATCTCCTGCTGCGCGCGCCCGAGGCCGTCGCGCTGCTCGGCGACACGGACGGGCTGGACCCCCGCTCACCGCAGGTCCTGGACCGCGAGGTCGCCTCCGCCGTGGGACGCGCGGACGACGCGGCGGCGGCCGTCGCCGCCGCCCGGTCGGTGCGGCGGCGTGAGCTCTTCCGGACAGCTGCTGCCGACGTGTTGGGCCGTTTGGGTGACACCCCCGCCGCCGGGGTCGAGGCCGCGGGCCTCGCGCTCACCGGCCTGAACCGCGCCACGCTCAGCGGCGCGCTCGCGGCGTGCGTCGCGGCGGCGGAAGCGAGCACGGGCGAGCCGCTGCCGACCCGGCTCGCGGTCATCGCGATGGGCCGTTTCGGCGGCCACGAGCTCGGCTACGGCTCGGACGCGGACGTGATGTTCGTCCACGACCCCCTCCCCGGCGCGGACGAGACCAAGGCCAGCAACGCCGCCCGGCAGGTCTTCGAGGAGCTCCGCAGGCTGCTCCAGCTGCCCTCGACGGAGCCCCCGCTGCTGATCGACGCGGACCTGCGCCCGGAGGGCCGTCAGGGCGCGCTGGTGCGCACGATCGGCTCCTACGCGGCCTACTACCGGCGCTGGTCGCACACCTGGGAAAGCCAGGCGCTGCTGCGGGCCAAGCCCGTCGCGGGGGACCGGGCGCTGGGGGAGGAGTTCCTGGCGCTGATCGACCCGCTGCGCTACCCGGAGACCGGCCTGGACGAGGCCGAGCTGCGGGAGATCCGGCGGATCAAGGCCCGCGTCGAGAGCGAGCGCATGCCGCGCGGCGCTGACCCCACCACCCACACCAAGCTGGGCCGTGGCGGCCTGGCGGACGTGGAGTGGACGGTCCAGCTGCTGCAGCTCCAGGCCGGGCACGCCGTGCCCGGCCTGCGCACGACCCGCACGCTGCGGGCGCTGGGCGCGGCGGTGGACGCACAGCTGCTCGGCCGCGACGAGGCGGATGCCCTGAGCGCGGCTTGGGTGCAGGCGACCCGGGTCCGCAACGCGGTCATGCTGGTGCGCGGCCGCGCCGGGGACAGTTTCCCCGCGGAGCCGCGGGAATTGGCGGGTGTGGCGCGCTACCTCGGCTACGGCGAGGGCCACGCGGGCGAGATGGTCGACGACTACCGTCGCACGGCGCGGCTGGCGCGGGATGTGATGGAACGGATCGTTTTCGGCGAACGGTGAGTTGCACTTCCTCAGGGGCGCGAGGAACTGCGCGACAAGCCGCCGATGTGGTGGGTCCCCGAACGCACAGAGCCATCCGCCCGGGGTGGTTCCTCGCGCACGCAGTTGATCAAGCAGAGCCTCGCGCCCCTAACGGGACGCGCCGACAGGCTCGGGCTTGGGCTCGGGAACCAGCGCGGGTACCGGCGCCGCTTTCGGGAAGCTGTAGGGCCAGCGTCGGTAAACGAGGCGGGAGGTCGTCAGACCTACCGCCGTGCACAGCGCGCCGGCGATCGCGTCCATGAAGAAGTGATTGGCCGTCGCGACGATCACCACCACCGTCGAGAGCGGGTACAGCACGCCCAACACGCGTACCCAGCGCCGTTTCGCCAGGAAGAAGATCGTCACGCCGCACCAGAGCGACCAGCCGATATGCATCGACGGCATCGCCGCGAACTGGTTGGAGACGTGCGCCATGTCCCCGGAGGCCATCGACCCCCAGGTGTGATGCTTCGCCACCGTGTCGATGAATCCGCCGTCGAGCATCAGCCTTGGTGGTGCCAGCGGATAGAAGTAGTACCCGAACAGTGCGAAGCCAGTTGTCACGAAAAGTGACAGTCGTGCCGCCGCATATCGCCCCGAATGGCCTCGGAACAACCACACCAGGACGGCGATCGTCACGATGAAGTGCAACGTCGCGTAGTCGTAGTTCAGTCCAGTGATCAACCATGCAACCGAGTCGAACGCATGGTTGACGGAACGCTCCACAGCGATGTGCAGCGTCTGTTCGAGTGCCCAGATGTCGTGAGCATTGTGCTGCGCCCGCGCCTCCATCTCGGGAACCGCGTTACGCACCATCGAGTAGATCCAGTAGCTCACGGCGATCAGCAGCAGCTCGATCCACAAGCGGGGGCGTCCCGGCGAACGGAAGTGCCCACGCATGGAACGCATCAAGTGGCCCATGGGCTCCCTGGTGCTGGTGCGTGCTTCCGTTGCCTTCCCCATGGGTGAGTAGTCTGCCATGCGGCCTGGGGTCTCCTGATCACCCTCTGGTCGGGGATTCCACGAGCGAAATACCCCTCAGGTCCTAGTGGACCAAAAACCACGGGCCGCCGCCTGGCGAGGGCGACGGCCGCGGATCGTCACGTTCCGTTATTTCCAGCTGTCGTTCAGGGTCACGCTGCCCGAGGCCCCCGTGGTGCAGCTGCGATTGGTGCCCGACTCCCAGGTGATGTTCCCTGCCGAGTCCTTGACGATGTACTTGTACTCGAAGTACGTGTTCGGGCTGATGCTGATGGTCTTCGTCCAAACGGGGTAATTTGCAGAAGAGAGCAAGATCGCGTTGTTCGGGTTCCAGAATCCGAGACCGTCGATACTGCCGACCACGTAGACGTTCTGACCGGGAGTCGTGGTCTTCGACTCGTCGAAGCTCACTCCCACGGGGCTGGTGGGCGTTGCCCCCCAGGTATTGCTGAGCGTGGCGCCACTGGTACCTGTGGTGGCCGCGTGGTTCGCGCCGGACTCCCACGTGATGGTGCCGTCCGGGTCCTTCTTGATGAACTTGTAGGCGAAGGAGGTGTCGGCGGGCAGCGCGACCGAGGCGGACCAGGTCGGGTAGGTGCTGGACGAGAGCGGAACCGCGTTCGCGGTGTTCCAGCTGCCGAGGGCGGGGATCGAGCCGACGAGGTAGACGTTCTGGCCGAGCCAGGTGGTCGCTGACTCGTTGAAAGTTTCACTGACGGTGCCGCTGGAGCCGTTGTAAGCGTCCGTCAGCGATGCGGTGCTGCCCGAGCCGGTGGTGGCGGAGTGGTTCGAGCCGGGCTCCCAGGTGACGTTCCCCGCGGAGTCCTTCTCGATGTACTTGTACTGCACTGCCGTGGACTGCGGCAGCGTGACGGTGGTCGTCCAGGTCGAGCCGGACTGCGTCATCGGGACGGCTGCGGCCGGCGCCCAGTTGCCCAGGCCGCTGACGGATCCGACCAGGTACATGGGCGCGCTGGTCGGCGCGCCGCTGACGGTGAACGTCTCCGCGATGCTCCCCGCAGGGGCACTGGCAGACGCGGAGGCAGGCGCGGAGGCAGACGCGGAGGCAGACGCCGAGGCGGATGCGGAGGCGGATGCAGATGCAGAAGGCGAAGCGGTCGAGATCGCGTACAGCGCCACCGCGTCCTTCGCCGCGACCGACACGGTCGCGGCGCCGCTCGCGTCGACGGTGACCGTCGGGCCGGAGCACGAGGCCGTCGCCGCCGTGTAGTCGCCGTGGATGACGTCGCAGTAGGTGCCTGCGGCCAGGCCGGTCTGGAAGGTCCTGGTCTGCGTCGAGCTCTCGTTGTTGATCGCGATCCACGCCTTGCTGCCGCGCGAGAAGGCGATCAGGTTCGAGCCGTCGTCGTACCAGTTGGCCACCGACGCGCCCTGCGCGGCGTTGTGCCACCCGACCATGTTCGCCACGCCCTGCACGCGGTCGGTGCAGGACCAGGCGGTGCCCGAGCAGTCCGTCGCCGTGACGTAGCCGTTCGAGTCGGCCGGCGGGGAGTCGTCGCTGCTGTTCCAGGCGAAGCCGGAGTAGACCTGCGGGGTGCCGTAGCCCCAGGCCAGTTCGAACTCGGTGGCCAGGTCGAAGGCGGCGCCGTTCTTGTAGCTGAGCGTCGAGCCGGCCCGTTCGGTGTCGTGGTTGGTCACCATGACTGTGGACTTCGCGCTCGGCTCCAGGCCCCAACTGCTCCCGAAGGTCTTCAGGTTGGCGATGCTGCCGTTGAACTGGTTCTTCAGGTCGTAGGCGTAGCTGAACTCGATGACGCTGCCGTTGCCCTCGAAGGCCGAGGGCGCCAGGTTGCCGCTGCTCCCCGGGTAGACCTCCTGCGAGACGTAGGGCGCGCCTCCCCAGGTCGTGCTGTTCAGTCGGGAGAGGATGTTGGCGAAGTCCGCCTGGGCGATGTGCTTGGCGGCGTCCACCCGGAAGCCGTCGACGCCGTAGCCGAGCAGCTTGTTCAGGTAGCCGGCCTCCTTGCTGCGGACGTCGTCGGTCTCGGTGTAGAGGTCCTCCAGCGAGAGCAGGTCGCACTCCTGGACCTGGGTCTGGTTGTTCCAGTCGTTGATGGACATGTTCGAGTTGGGGCAGTTGGCCGGGGACGTGTGGAAGTCGGCCGAGGTGTAGGGGATCTGGCTGTAGCTCATCGGCGACTCGGAGAAGGCGTCGCCGCCGTAGGAGTCGGTGCTGGTCTGGTTGGATCCGGCCATGTGGTTGAGGACCACGTCCGCGTAGACCTTGACGCCCGCGTTGTGGCAGGCCGTCACCATGGACTGGAACTGTGCCTCGGTTCCCATCCGGCTGTTCAGGTCGTAGCCGACCGGCTGGTAGATCTCCCACCAGGGGTGGGCGCCGGAGAGTCTGATCGAGTCCTCGGGCGGGGCCACCTGGACGGCGCCGTAGCCCTTCGGTCCGAGCACGTTCGTGCACTCCGAGGCCACGGAGGACCAGTTCCACATGAACATGTTCGCGATCACATCGCCGCCGTTGGCGGCGCTCGCATGAGCGGTGCCGCCGGTCAGGGCGAGCGGCACGACGGTGCCTGCGGCCAGCAGCGCCCCGGACGCCAACAGCGTCCGGATTCGGCCGGTTTGACGGGGCATCGGTTTCTCCGAGTGGGGAGAGGGTGGGTGGGGGATGGCGTTGGCGACGAGACTCCTCGCTGCGGTTCCTGAGCGTCAAGACATCCGTGGAAATATTTTCTGCATCTTGCTGAAACATCTTGCGGCCATCTGTCGTCGTCAGTAAGTTCTGGCTCGCCCGAGCAGAGCCGTCCCAGGGGAGTGAACGCGTGGCCATCAATCGGTCCAGATGGAGAAGCCTGCTGGTGACAGCGGCGCTGCTGAGCCCCGCTGTCGCGGGTGCCTCGGGGGCTTCAGGCGCGCAGGCGGCGCCGCTGCCCGCGGCGCCCTCGGACGCCGCGCTGGCCGCGACGCCGACCCGGCACGGGCTGAGCAAGGAGCAGTTCTACTTCCTGCTGCCCGACCGCTTCGCCAACGGCGACACCGGCAACGACACCGGCGGCATCACCGGCTCCCGGCTGGCAACCGGCTACGACCCGACCGACTCGGGCTTCTACCACGGCGGAGATCTCGCCGGGATCATCGACAAGCTCTCCTACATCAAGAAGCTCGGCACCACCGCCATCTGGATGGCGCCGATCTTCAAGAACAAGCCCGTCCAGGGCACGGGGAGCAACGTCTCGGCCGGTTACCACGGCTACTGGATCACCGACTTCACCCAGGTCGACCCGCACTTCGGCACCAACGCCCAGCTCAAGGAGCTGATCCGGAAGGCCCACGCGATGGGCATGAAGGTCTTCTTCGACGTCATCACCAACCACACCGCCGACGTCATCGACTACGCGGAGAAGACCTACGACTACCGCTCCATCGGCGCCTACCCGACCCTGGACGCCAGCGGTCGGCCCGTGGACACCACCGCGATCGCCGACGCCAACGCGGCCAACGGCACCGCGAACTACCCGAAGCTGACGAAGAACTCCTTCCCCTACACCCCCGTCTTCAACACGCCGGCCGGCGCCACCGTCAAGAGTCCGGCCTGGCTCAACGACGTGACGCTCTATCACAATCGGGGCAACACCACCTTCGTCGGCGAGAACGCCACCGAGGGCGACTTCTTCGGCCTGGACGACCTGGACACCCAGAACCCGCGCGTGGTCACCGGCTTCGAGAAGATCTACGAGAACTGGGTCAAGCAGGACAACGTCGACGGGTTCCGCATCGACACCGTCAAGAACGTCAACATGGCGTTCTGGCAGCAGTGGGCCCCGGCGCTGAAGAAGTTCGCCGAGCAGCAGGGCAACAAGAAGTTCTTCCTCTTCGGCGAGGTCTACGACGCGAACACCACCGTCAACTCCTCCTACGTCACCAAAGGCAAGCTCGACGCGGCCCTCGGCTTCCCGTTCCAGAACGCGGCCCGGCTCTACGCCTCCCAGGGCGCCTCGGCCCAGGTGCTCGCCGCGCTCTACGCGGACGACTACAAGTACGCCTCCGCGAGCAGCGACGCCTACGAGCAGCCGACCTTCCTCGGCAACCACGACATGGGCCGGATCGGCTCCTTCCTGAAGACCGACAACCCCGGCGCGAGCGATGCCGAGCTGCTGAAGAAGGACGACCTCGCGCAGCAGCTGCTCTTCCTGACGCGTGGCCAGCCCGTCGTCTACTACGGCGACGAGCAGGGCTTCACCGGCCCCGGCGGTGACAAGTCGGCGCGGCAGGACATGTTCGCCTCGAAGACCGCCGAGTACAACGCCGACGTCGTGATCGGCGGCAGCAGCGGTTCCGCCGACCGCTACTCCACCACCGTGCCCGTCTTCACGACGATCTCTCAGCTCGCCGCGCTGCGTGCGGCCAACCCGGCCCTCGCGAACGGCGCGCAGATCGAGCGCTACGCCGCGAACGGGCCCGGCGTCTACGCCTTCTCCAGGATCGACGCGAAGCAGCAGGTCGAGTACCTGGTCGCGGTCAACAACGCGACCACCGACCAGACCGTCGCCGTGCCGACCTACTCCGCAGGGGCAGCCTTCACCCGGATATACAACACCCCGCTCTACGGCACCGGCCAGACCCACGCCGTCACCGGCACGGACAGCAAGCTGACGCTGACGGTTCCGGCCGAGTCCGCCGTCGTCTACAAGGCCGACGCCCGCCTCGCCGCGCCGAGCGTCGTTCCCGCGCTGACGCTGACCGCACCCGCCGACGGCTCCTCCGGCACTGCCACCGTGAAGGCGGACGTGACCGGCGGCGGCTTCAACCGCGTCGTGGTCGCCGCCTCCGTCGGCACCGGCGCGTGGAAGGTGCTCGGCAGCGCCGACCACGCCCCCTACGCCGTCACCCAGGACCTCGGCGCGATCCTGGCCGGAACGACCGTCCGCTACAAGGCCGTCGTCGTCGACAACAGCGGCCGCACCGCCGACGCGAGCGGCAGCACGCTCGTCGGCGCCGCGCCCGTGACGCCCAAGCCGACCGCAGTCTCGCGCGGCTACGCCGTCGTCCACTACCACCGCGCCGACGGCAACTACGCCGGCTGGAACCTCTACGCCTGGGGCGACCTCGCCGACGGCGAGGGCACCACCTGGCCCGCCGGGCACCCCTTCATCGGCCGGGACGCCTTCGGCGCCTTCGCCTACGTGAAGTTGAAGCAGGGCGCGAGCAACGTCGGCTTCATCATCGAGAACAACGGCACCAAGGACACCGCCGCCGACCGCTCCATCGATATCTCGCAGACCGGCGAGGTCTGGGTCAACTCCGGCGACACCACCACCTACACCAGCAACCCCGGTGCGGCGAACCCCGTCCCGGCCGGCACGGCGGTCATCCACTACCACCGCGCCGACGGCAACTACGCCGGCTGGGGCCTGCACGACTGGACCGGCGCGGCCAACCCGACCAGCTGGACCTCCCCGCTGCAGCCCTCCGGCACCGACGCCTTCGGCGACGTCTTCACCGTGCCGCTGGCGGCCGGGGCCACCTCGCTCAGCTACATCCTGCACAACGGCGACACCAAGGACCTGCCCGACGACCAGTCCCTGGTCTTCGGCCAGAGCGGCCACGAGATCTGGATCCTCAACGCGACCCCCGGCTACCTGCTGCCCGAGGCTTCCGCGTCCGCGGCCGACCTCGACCTGACCAAGGCGAAGGCCCAGTTCGTCGACGGCAGCACCGTCGCCGTCCCGGTCACCTGGGGTTTCGGAGCGACGGTTCCGGCAGGTTCCTCCGCCGAGCTGGTCTACTCGCCGACCGGCGCGATCGCCGTCAAGAACGGCGACACCACCGACCCCGGCTACTGGCTCCGCTTGCTCCCGGTCAGCAGCGGCCTGTCGGCGGCTCAACTCGCGAGGCACCCCGAGCTGAAGGGGTACGCCGCCTTCACCGTCGACCCGCGCGACCTCTCCCGCGTCAAGCTCGCGCTGCGCTCGCAGCTCGTCATGACCGAGCGCGAGGCGAACGGCGCGCTGCTCGCCGCGACCGGCGTCCAACTGCCCGGTGCGCTGGACGCGCTCTACGGCGCGGCCGCCGCGAAGGCGAAGCTCGGCCCCGTCTACGGCAAGGACGGCACCCCGACGCTCTCGGTCTGGGCCCCGACCGCGCAGCAGGTCTCCCTGGAGCTCTTCGACTCCGCGAAGGCGACCACTCCGAAGCTGTTCCCGATGCGACGTCAGGACAGCAGCGGCGTCTGGTCGGTGACCGGCGTGCCCGACTGGATCGGGAGGTTCTACCGCTACCGGGTCACCGTCTGGGCCCCGAGCGTCCAGAAGCTCGTCAGCAACGAGGTGACCGACCCCTACTCGGTCGCCCTCTCCACCGACGCCAGGCTCAGCGAGGTCGTCGACCTGTCCGCCGCCACGCTGGCGCCGAGCGGCTGGGCGACCGACCGCTCACCGAAGGCGATCACCTCCGCACAGCAGGAGATCCAGGAACTGCACGTCCGCGACTTCTCCGTCGCCGACGCCACCGTCCCGGCGAATCGGCGCGGCACCTACCTCGCCTTCACCGACCTCACCTCGGCGGGAATGAGGCACCTCGCCGAACTCGCCCGGCACGGCCTGACCACCGTCCACCTGCTGCCCGCCTTCGACTTCGCCTCGGTCCCTGACGCGAAGAGCGAGCAGACCACCCCCGCCTGCAATCTCGCTTCGTACGCGGCCGACTCCGACCAGCAGCAGGCCTGCATCGCCAAGCAGGCGGCCACCGACGCCTACAACTGGGGTTACGACCCCCGGCACTTCAACGTCCCGGCCGGCTCCTACGCCACCGACCCCAACGGCACGGCCCGCACCGTCCAGTTCCGCGCCATGGTCGCGGCGTTGCACAGGATCGGGCTGCGCGTGGTCATGGACGTGGTCTACAACCACACCGCGGCCTCCGGCCAGGCGGCCGCCGGCGTGTTGGACCGGATCGTCCCCGGCTACTACCAGCGGCTCTCCGCCGACGGCGCGGTGACGACCGACTCCTGCTGCGCGGACACCGCGCCTGAGCACAGCATGATGAACAAGCTCGTCGTCGACTCCACCCGCCTCTGGGCCACCCAGTACCACGTGGACGGCTTCCGCTTCGACCTGATGGGCCTGGATCCCAAGGCCACCATGCTCGACGTCCAGGCGGGCCTCGCCCACACCGGCCGGGCCGAGTTCCTCTACGGCGAGGGCTGGAACTTCGGCACCGTCGCGAACAACTCCCGTTTCGTGCAGGCCACCCAGGCCAACATGGCCGGTACCGGGATCGCCACCTTCAACGACCGGCTGCGCGACGCGGTGCGCGGCGGCGGCCCCTTCGACACCGACCCGCACCTGCAGGGCTTCGCCTCCGGCCTGTTCACCGCGCCGAACGGCGACAGCGTCAACGGCACGGCGGCGCAGCAGAAGGCGAAGCTGCTCGCTGAAATGGACCAGATCAAGGTGGGCCTGACCGGCAACCTCGCCCGCTACTCCTTCACCGACAGCGCGGGGAGGACCGTCACCGGATCGGAGATCGACTACAACGGCGCGCCGGCCGGCTACACCGCCGCCCCCGGGGAGGCCATCACCTACGTGGACGCCCACGACAACCTGGACCTCTACGACGCCCTCGCCTACAAGCTGCCGACCGGCACCTCCATGGCCGACCGGACCCGGGTGCAGGCGCTCGCCCTGGCCACCACCGCGCTCTCGCAGGGCCCTGGCTTCTCGGTGGCCGGCAGCGACCTGCTGCGCAGCAAGTCGCTCGACGGCAACTCCTACGACAGCGGCGACTGGTTCAACGCGATCCAGTGGCAGTGCGCGAACGGCAACGGCTTCGGCCGGGGCCTGCCGACGGCCGCGTCCAACTTCGGCTTCTGGCCCTACGCCAAGCCGCTGCTGGCGGACCCGGCCCTGGTCCCGAACTGCCAGGCGCAGCACGACACCAGCGCCCTCTACCAGCAGTTCCTGCGGATCAAGGCGTCCACGCCGCTCTTCTCGCTGAACACGGCCGCCGCCGTCCAGCAGCGGTTGAGCTACCCGCTCTCCGGCACGGCCGGCGAGATCCCCGGCGTCATCACGCTCCACCTGGACGGAGCCGGCCTGCCCGGCTGGAAGTCCGTCACGGTCGTCTTCAACGCGGCCCCGACCGCGCAGACCCAGACCCTCACCGGCCTGATCGGCACGAGCCAGCGGCTCCACCCCGTCCAGGCCGACGGCACCGACGCGGTCGTCAAGGCCGCGTCCTTCGACCCCGCCACCGGCGCCTTCACCATCCCCGCGAGGACCGTGGCGGTCTACGTCCAGCAGTGAGCGTCGTAGAACCATCCCGAGGGGCGGCCATTCCGGCCGCCCCTCGGGTCTTTCACGCTACTCGCTCGCCAGCGAGGCCAGCTCCGCGTCGACCGCGCGCTGGTGCTCGTCGGCGTCCTCGCGGGCCTTCTTCGGGCTCCAGCGGCCTGCCATCACGAAGACGAACGGCAGGAAGAGCACCTGCCCGCCGACGCAGACCCACCACCACACCTGCCAGTTGTGCGGGTTGTGCTTCTGCGCGTCGACGACCTGGGGGCCGTACTTCTGCAGGAACAGGATGTCCTTCTGCTCCGCCTGCACGGTCTGCAGGCCGGGCAGTCCGACCTCCTGGACCGCCTGCGCGGCGAGGGCCGGCGGGATCGCGGTCGGAGCGAACTGGGCCAGTTGGTCGAAGAGCGGCTTGTGCTGCGCGACGACGGCCAGCGCTGGGGCCGCCCGGGTGGCGGCCGCCGAGACCGCCGCGCCGTTCTCGACCAGCGGCGTCACCGAGGTGACGACCACCGGCAGGAACGCCGCCGAGACCGCGACCACGATCCGGATGATCCAGCCCCAGACGGCCAGACCCGTCGCGGTGGCGGCGGGGTTGTGCCGCTCGACGGTCTCGGTGAAGCTCGCCATCCACGGCGCGTAGGTGAGGCCGGTGAGCACCCCGATGCCGACGAAGAGCCACGCGAAGGTGTAGTAGCCGGTGGCCGCCTGGGTCGCGCGCAGCGCGAAGAGCACCGTCACCACGATGCTGCCCACCCCGCCCACGAGCATGAACGGCTTGCGCACCTTGAGCCGGTCCGAGATCAGCCCGGCGATCAGCAGCGCGACGGCGTTGCTGATCCAGTACCAGTTGGCCAACGCGTTGACGCGCTGCTCGCTGTAGCCGAAGGTGGTCGCGAAGTAGACGACGAAGTTGCCCACCGCTGCGAAGTAGAGCAGCAGGAAGACGCTGATGGCGAAGGCGGAGCCGATGACGTCGAGCTTCATCATCTGCCGCCAGTGGCCGCGCAGCGCGGCGTCCGGGTCCAGCCCCTTGGCGCGGGCCTCGACCAGCGCGCGGTCCCGCAGCGAGACCATGACCTGGTCCCTGATCCGGGGGGCCAGCTCGCGCAGACCGAAGAGCGAGACGAGGAAGACCAGCAGCGTCGCGATGCCCGCGTAGCGCAGCTCGTCCTGCCAGGTGGCGCTGCCCGCGCCGGTGCCGAGCGTGTGCGAGGTGACCTCGGTGACGACGAGGCTGCCGAGGACCGGTCCCATGGTCCAGTAGCCCATCGCCGTGGCCCGGCCGAGCTGCGGCGAGAAGTCGCGGATCAGCGCCGGGGTGGCCACCAGCACGATGCCCTCGACGAAGCCGACGAGCGCGAAGAGGACGAGGTAGGTCGTCTTGTCGGGGGCGTTGGGCAGGCCGAAGCAGACGAGCAGGCCGGTGACCAGCAGCCCGTAGACGACCAGGTTCGCCCGGCCCCAGCGGTCGGCGAGGCCCGCGACGAGGGAGGCGAAGGCGCCGACGGCGTTGCCGATGACGCTGATCCACACGAAGTAGCGGTAACTCATGTGGAAGTTGGTGATGATCGAGGTCGCGACGGCGTACTGGATGTAGAGCGCGTAGTAGAGCACGACCGTGGTCAGCACGACGATGCCGAGGTAGGCGTAGCGTCGGGCGGAGTCGGGGTAGTGCGCGAGGTCGCGTCTCCAAAGGCGCTGGAGCACGAACGGGGCAGGTGCGGTGGTGGTGGCCATGAGCCCTCCCAGGGCGGCAGCCGGAGCGTGCCAGGAGGGTAGTACCGACCAGTCAGTATGGCCTAGAGGTCTGCACGTACCAATGTGACCCAGAGCACAGGTCGCCCACGCATCAGTCGGCCTGACGCTCGGTCGGCCTGACGCTCAGTCAGCAGGGCGGCTCGCCAGATGCGCGAACACCACCACGTTGCCCAGATAGCCCTGCCCGCGCCGGTAGCCCCCGCCGCAGGTGATCAGACGCAGCGCGGCGAGCGGGGTCGGACCGTAGACGAGCTTGTCGGGGAAGGCGTCCTTGGTGAAGACCTGGACCCGGTCGACGACGAAGACCGCGGTCCGGTGGTCGGCGCGCAGCACGTCGACGGTGGCTCCCTGTTGCAGCGAGCCGAGCGCGTAGAAGACCGCCGGGCCGTGCGCGTTGTCGACGTGGCCCGCGACGATGGCCGGCCCGGCACTGCCGGGCGCCGTGCCGCCGGCGTACCAGCCGGCCAGGTTGCGCTGCTCCTCCGGCGGCGGCCTGAGTGTGCCGGCGCGGTCGAGGGAGAGGGCGGTGAGCGGCGCGTCCACGCCGATGGAGGGGATGCGCACGCGCAGCGGCTTCGAGGCCGGCAGCGGGGGAGCGGGACGGTCCTGATCCGCGTACCAGTAGACGCCGTCGCCTGCGGTGGCGGCGCTCGCGTCGGGCTGCGGCGGCGCGCCGCCGACGCCGCGCCCGGCGATCACCAGGCCCAGCACCAGCGCGCCGCGGGCAACCATGCGTCGCGCGCTACTCCCCATCCACGGCCCCTGTCCTCGCTGCTCGCTACTCTTCGCCGCGCCGACGCCGGCTCAGGTACAGCGCGCCGCCGCCGAGACCGGCCAGGCCGAGGCCGAGGGCGACCTGCACGCCGCTGCCAGGGTCGAAGCTGCCGCCGACGCCGGTGTGCACCGGCCCGTGCGGACGCCGGTCGTCGTGGCCGCGGTCCTTGCCGCGGATCTCCAGGGTGGCGCTGAAGGTGGACAGCGAGGTGTTGCCCTCCTGGCAGGCGCCGGAGACGTTGTAGTCGCCCGGCTTGATGTCCCTGCTGACCGTGGCCGCCCCGGAGAAGAAGCCCGGCTGGCCCGGCGTCGGGTGCAGGTGCACGGAGGTCACGAAGGCCATCGAGGACACGGAGGTCGGGTTCGGCGTGCCGAAGAAGGCCGAGCTGCAGTTGACGATCAGTCCCACCGTCGCGCCGGGCCGCACGCTCGACGGGTTGAGGGCGATGTCGGCTCCGTTAACCCCGCTCGCCGCCGCGCCCGGCGCGAGCGCGAGCAGCGGCCCGAAGGTCAGCGCGAGGGCCGCAGCGCATGCGGCGGCGGCCGTGGGGGTCTTTGCCGTGGCGGTTCTGGGCGCTATGGCGCGCATCCGGCACCTCCGTGCGTCGGGTGCGGACCTCGGGCGCCGGGCCCGGGTACGGGGGACACACCGCGACTGTCTCGGCAGGAAGTGTCACCGTGCGTGTGCGTCTTGTAGCGTTCCGGTCATATAATTAATCCGAAAGAAGCAGTGGTGATGGGCGGTGGCGGTCCGCTTTACTTTCGATCATGACTTCCCTTGATCACGCCGACATCGTCCGGCAGACCGCCGATCTCGTTGCCGAGCACTACGTCTTTCCCGAGCTCGGCGACAAGATCGCCACGCAGCTCCGGGCCGCTCTGGCCGAAGGACGCTACGACGCCGCGGGCGACGCCGAGACCCTCGGCCGTCTGGTCACCGAGGACCTGCAGTCCGCCAACGACGACCGGCACCTGCGGCTGGCCTTCCATGAGACGCCGGTCCCCACGGGCAAGGACGCCGCCGCCGAGCAGCTGATGGTGACCCGCGCCGCGGACTCCTGCGCCGGCGTGCCCCGCTTCGAGCTGCTGGACGGCGCCGTCGCGCTCGTCGAGCTGGCCCCGCTGCTGTTCCCGCTGCGCTTCTCGGCGGACTCGCTCACCTCGGTCCTGACGCTCGCCGCGCAGGCTCGTGCGCTCATCGTCGACCTGCGCGCCAACCGTGGCGGCGACCCCTACACGGTCCAGTTCATCTGCAGCTACCTCTTCGACGAGCCGACCCACATCAACACCCAGTACTGGCGCGAGGCAGACGCGGAGGAGCAGGCCTGGACCCTGCCCTTCGTGCCGGGCCGCCGGTTCGGGGCGGAGAAGCCGGTCTACGTGCTGACCAGCGGAACCACCTTCTCCGGTGCCGAAGAGCTGACGTACGACCTGCAGCAGCTCGGCCGCGCGGTCGTCGTCGGCGAGCGCACCGGCGGCGGGGCGCACCCGCGTAACGGCTGGACCGTCCACCCGCACCTGGAGGCCACCATCCCGGTCGGGCGCGCGATCAACCCGACCAGTGGCACCAACTGGGAGGGCACCGGCGTCCAGCCGGACATCGAGGTCCCGGCGGCGGAGGCACTGGAGCGGGCCCACCGCGAGGCGCTCGCCCGTCTGGGCTGAGTCCGGGAGAACCGGCTGGTCGGAGGGAACACTCAGGGGACGGTCGGAGTTGCGCCCGGTATGAAGGCAATCGTGTACGAGCGCAGCGGTGGTTCCGACGTCCTGTCCCTGATCGACAGGCCGCTGCCCACGCCCGGCGTGGGCGAGGTGCGGGTGAAGGTGGCGTTCTCAGGCGTCAACCCGACCGACTGGAAGGCCCGTTCGGGCTCCGGCCTGGGCGCGGGGGCGCAGCAGGTGCCGAACCAGGACGGCTCCGGGGTCGTCGACGCCGTCGGCGAGGGCGTTGCCCCCGGCCGGGTCGGCGAGCGCGTCTGGATCTGGGAGGCCGCGTGGCAGCGCCCGGACGGCACGGCGCAGGAGTACGTCGTGCTCCCCGCGCGCCAGGCGGTCCCGCTGTCCGACCACGCCTCGCTGGAGCTGGGCGCGAGCCTCGGCATCCCGGCGATGACCGCGCACCGCGCGCTGACGCTGGGTGAGGGCGGCCCCGCCCAGCTCGCGCCGGGCGCGCTGGCGGGGCGGACGGTCCTGGTCGCCGGCGGAGCCGGAGCGGTCGGCAACGCGGCGATCCAGCTGGCGCGCTGGGCGGGCGCGAAGGTGATCACCACGGTGAGCAGCCCGGCGAAGGCCAAGCTGGCCGAGGCGGCCGGCGCGCACCACGTCGTCGACTACCGTGCGCAGGACGCCACGGCGGCGATCCGCGAGCCGGCACCGCAGGGCGTCGACCTGATCGTCGAGGTCGCCCCGACGGCCAACCGCGAGCTGGACCTGGCGGTCCTCGCCACCGGCGGCACGGTCGCCTTCTACGCGGACGGCAGCGGCGCGGAGGTCGCCGTCCCGGTCCGCGACTCGATGATCCGCAACCTGCGCTGGCTGGGCATTCTCGTCTACACGATCCCGGACGCGGCGAAGCGGGCGGCGGTCGCCGCGATCCAGGACGCGGTGGCGGCGGGGGCGCTCCGCGGTGGCGAGGAGGCGGGCCTGCCGTGGCACGTCCACCCGCTGGCGCGGACGGCGGAGGCGCACGACGCTGTGCAGAACGGCGCGGTGGGCAAGGTCCTGATCGAGCTTTAGCCATATTGCAATTGGATCAGTTGCACCTTCAGGGGCGCGGGGAACTGCGCGAGAAACCACCCTGCGCGGATGGCCCTGCGCGTTGAGCACCATCCGCACACCGGCGGCTTATCGCGCAGTTCCCCGCGCCCCTGGCGGTGCAACTGGCCCTCCGTCGTGACCTGTCGCGCCCACGCGGAGGAGCCGCAAATCGGCAGAGCTACGCGCCCCTGGAGGTGCAACTACAGCTGTGCGTACGCCCGCGCCACGGCGTGTTCGAGGTGCTTCGGGTCGTAGGGCCAGTCGCCCGCCGCCAGCGCCTTGTCAGCGGGGACGCCCGCGGCGCGCAGCGCGGCGCACTGGTCGGCCACCGCGCGGATGGAATCCCGCTGCGCGCGGACGAAGGACGCGTCCGTCGCGTCGCCGTGGCCGGGGACGAAGCGGGTGTCCGGGCCGGACAGGGTCAGCGCCGCGTCCAGGGTGGGGGCCCACTCGAGCGGGTAGGAGTCCGGGCCGAAGGCCGGTGCGCCGGACTGTTCCAGCAGGTCGCCCATCAGCAGCACGTCCGCGTCAGGGACGTGCAGGATCATGTCGCCGTCCGTGTGGCCGCGGCCCACCTGCCGGAGCGAGACCACGCGTCCGCCGCCGAGGTCGAGATCGTGCGCGCCGCGGACCTCGTGGTCGGGGACGTACTCCTCCAGCTCGGCGAGTTTGGCCGCCCACTCCTCGCTCTGCCCCGCCAGGTACTCCTTGAACTCGGCGGCCGCCGGGTCACGTGCCGCGCCGCGCATCGCGGCGATCATCTCGGCGCTGCCCCAGACCTGCGCCGGAGGCGTCTGCCGGGGTGCCACGAACTCGGCGTTGCCCCAGACGTGGTCGAAGTGGATGTGGGTGTTCACGACCCAGCGGACCGGCGCGGCCGAGATCTCGCGCAGGTGCTCGCGCAGTTCACGGGCCTCGGCGAGGCTGCAGCGGGTGTCGACCAGGGCGAGCCCGTCCGCGCCTGCGACGACGCTGACCGTCACGTCGCACGGTTCGTACCGCCGTTGGAAGACCCTGTCGCCGACCTCGACCCAGCTCACTGTTCAGTTCCCCTCCGCCAGCGGAAAGCGCTTCGGCGTCACTGTAGCGAGAACGATCACCGAGAGCGCCGCCGCCACCGCCGCGCCCAGGTAGACGTGGTTCACCGCCGCCGCCAGCGCGTGCCGCAGGTAGTCCGTGCCCGCCCGGCTCAGCGAGCCGCCGTGCAGCAGCGCGCCGGCGATCTGGTCGAGTCCCTGGGGCAGGCTGCCGCGCAGCCCGCGGGGCGCGTCCCTGAGCCAACTGGTCAGCGTCGTGTTGGCGATCACCGCGAAGAGCACACCGCCGACGCTCTGTCCGACCTGGCGACAGAACAGCACCGAGGCCGTCGCCGTACCGCGCTCGTGCCACGGCACGCTGCTCTGCACGCCGATGATCAGCGGCAGTTGGAACAGCCCGAGGCCGCCGCCCAGCAGCAGCATCAGCAGCGCGGGCTGCCAGGCAGCGCCTCGGTAGGGGAGCAGCGGGAAGGCCAGCAGCAGCGCCGTCCCGATGGTGGCGCCGATCAGCGCGGTGTTACGGAAGCCGATGCGCCGGTAGACGCGGTTGGACAACGCCGCCGAGATCGGCCAGCTGATCGTCCAGACGGAGAGCACGAAGCCCGCGGCCACCGGCGCCAGCCCGAGCACCGACTGCGCGTAGGTCGGCAGGAAGACCATCGGCGCGATCATCAGCATGCCGAGGAAGCCCAGCGCGAGGTTGACCCCGGCGATGACCCGGCGACGCCAGACCCAGCCCGGCATGATCGGCTCCGCCGCCCGCCGCTCCACCCAGAACGTGCCCAGGCCCAGCGCGGCGCAGGCCGCGAAGACGCTCAGGCTCGGCGCGGAGAGCCACGCCCACGCCACGCCGCCCTGCACCAGGGCGAAGAGCAGCAGACTCGTCGTCAGGAAGAGCCCAGCCGCGCCCAGCCAGTCGATCCGGGTGCGGGGCTGCTGCTCCGCCTGGGCCTCGTGCAGGTTGCGCTTGAGCAGCAGCAGCGCGATCGCGCCGACGGGCAGGTTGATCAGGAAGATCCAGCGCCAGTTCGCGTAGCTGGCCAGCACGCCGCCGAGGGCCGGGCCGAGGACGGCGGAGACCGCCCAGACGGTGGACATCGCGGCCTGGATCCTGGGCCGCCGCTCCAGCGGGTAGAGGTCGGCGGCCAGCGTCTGCACGGTTCCCTGGATCGCGCCGCCGCCCAGGCCCTGGACCAGCCGGAAGACGATCAGCGCCCCCATGCTCCACGCGCCGGCGCAGAGCAGCGAGCCGAAGAGGAAGACGGACGAGCCGATCAGCAGCACCGGCTTGCGCCCGCGCGCGTCGGCGAGCTTGCCGTAGATGGGCAGCGTCACCGTGACGGCGAGCAGATAGCCGGAGAACATCCACGAGAAGTAGCTGAACCCGCCCAGCTCGCCGACGATCTGGGGCACCGCCGTCGAGACGCAGGCGGAGTCCAGGGCGACCAGCGCCATCGACAGCATGAGCGCAGCGACGACGAGCCGGTGGCGGGCGCCGCTCGGTGGGGGCGGGGCGGGGGTGGGCGCCGCCGTGTGCTGATCTCTGCAGGACCCCTCGCCGCCACCCATGGACCGCCCCTTCCACGCGACGAAGATCCGAAAATGCTATCGGATCGCGCCAGAGGTTCAGTCGACGGGGCTCGACTGCATCTGGCCGGACTGCATCTGGCCGGACTGCAACTGGTCCGTCCGTTGAGCCGGGATGTAGTCGGGCACCGAGGGCTGCCCCCGACGCCGCCTGCGTAGCCGCGTGCCCAGGCGCTGGACCGGCCCGCTGAGCGCCAGGCCGAGCAGGACCACCGCGCCGCCGGCGACGCAGTCGAGCAGGTAGTGGTTGGCCGTCCCCATCACCACGACCAGGATCAGCGCCGGGTAGAGCAGTCCCAGCACCCGCACCCAACGGCGGCGCGCGTAGCGGTGGATCAGCAGCCCGCACCAGAGTGCCCAGCCGAAGTGCAGGCTCGGCATCGCCGCGAAGTCGTTGGTCATCTCGCCGAGGCCTTCCGGCGCGCTGCCGCTGCCGCCCCACCAGCCGACGCCCGCGTGCTGGGCCATGACGTCGAGGAAGCCGTGGTGGTGGGTGAGGAGACGCGGCGGCGCGGTCGGGAAGAGCACGAAGCCGACCAGGCCCAGCGCGGTGGCCAGCACCAGCCAGGTGCGGGCGAAGGCGTAGTGCGCGCGGCGGCTGCGGAACATCCAGACCAGCACCAGCGGGGTGACCGCGTAGTGCAGGCTCGCGTAGACGAAGTCGGCGGGTATGCCGAGCCAGGCGTGCTCGGAGAAGAGCCGGTTCAGCACGTGCTCGGGAGCGGCGTGCAGACGGTGCTCGGTGCGCAGCAGCATCTCGCCGTGCTCCTGCGCCTGGGTCTCCTTGCCGTGGACCAGCAGTCGACTGCCGTCGTAGGCGGCGTAGACGAGCAGGATCAGTTCGAGACCCCACTGCCGGGGCTTCCAGCGGCGCAGCCGCGCGATCAGTCCGGCCAGGCCGGGCTTCGGACTCACGGACCCCCGGGTGGTGCTGTCCTGCACGCCGTGCACGTCGTCCAGCGCGTCGTTCTCAATGCTCTTGGTACGTGGCTCGCCGCGGGCTATGGTGCCTGCCATTCGTCGAGATCCCCCCGTGCGTTTCACATGATGGTCACTGCATACCGTACGCCGTACGCTATGCAGTCGCGCAACCGCCCCAGGGATGATCCGAACGCGAACCGGATCCGATCCGGGTTGTATCGGGCAGACTGGGCAGCACCATGAACCACATCGCTCTGCCCGGCGGCGCCGACCCCGACCTTGTCCGCTTCCCCGTGGACCCGCGTGACCGACTCCGTGCCTGGGACGCATCTGACGAGTATCTGCTGCGGCACTTGGACGAGACTGAAGCGCCACTCGACGGATCAGTGGTCGTCCTCGGCGACCGCTGGGGTGCGCTCACCGCGTCGCTCGCCGCTCACACCGCGCACCCGCCGACGCAGATCACCGACTCCTATCTCGCCCACCGCGCCACCGAGCTCAACCTCTCCCGCCATGGCCACACCGCCGACGCGGCGCGGCTGCTCTCCACCAGGGACCTGCCGCCGCAGCGCGTGGACGTCCTGCTGGTCCGGGTGCCGAAGAGCCTCGCACTGCTGGAGGATCAGCTGCTCAGGCTCGCCCCCGCCGTGCACCCCGGCACCGTTGTCATCGGAACGGGCATGGTGACCGAGATCCACACCTCCACGCTCCAGCTCTTCGAAGCGATCCTCGGTCCCACCCGCACCTCACTGGCCCGTCGAAAGGCCCGGCTGATCTTCTGCACGCCCGACCAGGCCGTGCTGGCCGCCCGCCCGGCCAACCCCTGGCCGCGTCGCTACCAGCTCCCTGCGGACGCCCCGCTGCTGGCCGGCCGGACCGTCACCAACCACGCCGGCATCTTCTCCGCCGAGCGACTGGACATCGGCACTCGCTTCCTGCTCGAGCACCTGCCGGTGACGCAAGGCGCCGCTCACGTCCTCGACCTCGGCTGCGGCAACGGAATCCTCGGTCTGGCCGCCGCGCTGGCCAACCCGGCGGCCGAACTGACCTTCGTCGACGAGTCCTTCGGCGCCGTCGCCTCCGCCGAGGCGAGCTTCCAGGACAACACCGAGGGCCGCAAGGCCCGCTTCCTGGTCGGCGACGGCGCGAGCGACCTCGCGCCGGGATCGGTCGACGTGATCCTCAACAACCCGCCCTTCCACAGCTACCAGGCGTCCACCGACGCCACAGCCCACCGCATGTTCGGCGGCGCACGACGTGCGCTGCGTCCCGGCGGTGAGCTGTGGGTCGTCGGCAACCGGCACCTGGGCTACCACGTCCAGTTGCGCCGGCTCTTCGGCAACTGCCGCACGGTGGCGGGCAATCCGAAGTTCGTCATCCTGAAGGCCGTGAAGCGCGGCTGACCGAGGTCAGCTGAGTTACGAGCCCGTCGGCCAGGTGATCTGCGGCGACTTGTAGTAGTTCACCCCCATCGCCTTCCAGCGCGGCCCCTGCGCGCCGAGCCGGGAGTCGAAGGCCGTCTGGCTGTGCGTCGACCACGGTGACCAGCCCAGCTCGGCCAGCGCGGGCAGCCGGGGGAAGGCCATGTAGTCGATGTCGGCCGAGGTGACGATCGTCTCCGTCCACAGCGGGCCCTCCACGCCCGCCACCGAGGAGCCGGTGACGCCGGTGAGGTAGTTGCCCGGGTCCCAGCCGTAGGCCGTGTTGACCTCGATCAGCCCCGCCCAGGTCTGGCCGAGCCTGGTCTTCCGCGTGTACTTCATGTCCAGGTACGCGTGGTTGGCCGGGGACATCACCACCTTCGTCCCGCTCGCCGCGGCTGTCGCCAGGTTCGGCGCGGTCGTGGTCGTGCCCCAGAACTGGGCCTGCGTGCTCGGCAGCAGCGCGCCGGTGTTGGCGATGTCGTGCCAGCCCATCACCGCCTTGCCGTGGTTTGCCACGATCTGCTGCGCCTTGCCGATGAAGGTGTCGTAGTCGGTGGCCGTGGTCGAGCTGGCCTCGTCGCCGCCGATATGGATCCATGGGCCGGGGGTGAGCGCCGAGAGCTCGCCCACCACCTGGTCGATGAAGGTGTAGGTCAGCGGCAGCGGCACGCACAGCGAGCTGAAGCCGACGTTGGTGCCGGTGTAGAGGGCGGGCGCGACGCCGTTGCAGTTGAGCGGGGCGTAGGAGGCGAGCGCCGCGTTGGTGTGGCCCGGCATGTCGATCTCCGGGACCACGGTCAGGTAGCGCGAGGCCGCGTAGGCGACGATCGCGGAGTAGTCGGCCTGAGTGTAGTAACCGCCTGCGCCGCCGCCGACCTCGGTGCTGCCGCCGTAGGTGGCCAGATTCGGCCAGCTGTTGATCGCGATGCGCCAGCCCTGGTCGTCGGAGAGATGCAGGTGCAGGTAGTTGACCTTGTAGAGCGCCAACTCGTCGATGTACCGCTCGACCTGCGCGACGGTGAAGAAGTGCCGCGCCACGTCCAGCATCGCGCCCCGGTAGCCGAAGCGCGGGTAGTCGACGATCGTGCCGCCGGTCACGGTCCACGGGCCGGATTGCACGGTCGGGCTCATCACGGCGCCCGGCAGCAGTTGGAGCAGCGTCTGCACGCCGTGGAAGAGACCGGCCGCCTGGTTGGCCCGGATCACGACGCCGGTGGCCGAGGCGGTGAGCTGGTAGCCCTCCGCCCCGACGTTCGCGGGCGCGCCGGAGAGCGAGAGCGCGATCGTGCCCGGCGTCGTCGCGCCGACCGTGAGCGGCAGCGCGTAGCCCGTCGAGGCGCGCAGCACGCCCGCCAGGTAGCCCCCGGTGTTGGCGTCGTCCGAGGTGAGTGTGGCCCCGGAGGTCAGCGTGAAGGTGCTGCCGTCGGCGGTCTCACTCACCGGGACCGGCACCACGCTGTTGGGAAAAGCCGCCGCCGCGGCGGCCGGACCAGCGCCGGTGGCCAGCCCGGCCCCGAGCAGGCCGAGCACGGCGAGCAGCGCGAGAAGGAACTGCCTGAGTCGTTGCGTGCGCATCTGCCGCCTCACCCCGCCACGACGTCGGTCTTGGGGACGTTCCATCCGGAGACGCTGACGACCGGCGTCGCGCCCTGGAGGTCCGCCGAGCTGTAGGAGGCCGTCAGGGTCTCCGACTCGCCGGGCCAGAGGGTCACGTCGTTGTCGCCCCAGATGGAGGACTGCAGTTCGTTGTCGCCCGCCAGCTCCGTGCCGCTCGCGGTGCCGCGCCGGATGTCGGCCCGGAGGAAGAAGCCGACGGTCGGGCCGGTGGAGTTGTTGGTGATGGTGACCGTCACCAGCTTGTCCGAGCCGTTCGGGCCCGGCTGGCTGCTGGTCGTCGCGGTCACCGAGACGGAGGCCGGCGCCAGGCTCTGCAGGGCCTTGAGGTTCGCGTAGGAGCTCATGGTCGCCTGCGGCTGCCCGATCGTCTTCGTCCAGTTGGGCACGTCCGGCGTGGTGGAGTTCCAGTAGACGTTGCGGTCCACCAGCGCCCCGTTCTGACGCACCAGCAGCTCGACGAAGTAGACCGTGCCCGAGGCTGTCGGCAGCACCGGGCTCAGCACGTTGTTCGTCACCTGCTGCGAGGCCAGCGACAGCGAGGCCGTCGTCCGGTCGTCCAGCAGCGCGCCCGCGGTGCTGTACACCTTCGACTCGACGGTGACGCCGCTCTGCGTCGTGCCGCCCAGGTTGTCGACGGTCACCTTGTCGGTGTCGAGCCCGAACAGCGCGTGCAAGGTGCGGTTGGCCTGCTGGGCGCCGAAGTACGCACCGGCCTGGTCGCCGTCGTTGTTCCAGAGCGACCAGAGCAGGGTCGGCCAGCCCTTGTTCATCTGCCAGTAGATGGTGCCGGTGGACGGCTGGGCGGTGTTGGTGGAGTGCGCGACGAAGGCCTCGAACTGGGCGCGGGTGTCCTCGTAGTTCTGGACCTGCGCCTCCTCGACGTACTGGGCCAGGCTGGTGGGCGTGCCATAGCGGTTGTTGATCGCCTGGTCCAGGTTGTAGAGGGTGCCGAAGTGGTAGCCGATGTGCTTGGTGCCCTCGTAGTTGTTGTGGTACTGGTTGGCGCCCGGCGACTGCCAGAGCGCGGACTGGTCGGCGGCGGAGAGGAAGCGGTTGATCGAGTCCAGCGTCGGAACGGTGTTCCCGGCGCTCTGCTCGCTGTCGTAGCCCCAGCTGCCGCCCGCGTTGGTCAGCGTCGAGTCACCGCTGTTGTAGTGCGAGGTGTCGTACCAGTAGAGCGGCGGGACCCAGTCGTAGGGGCCCTCCTTCTCCCCGGACGCGCCCAGCTGCGGGCTGGTGTTGTACTCGGCGGAGGAGATGAAGGGGCCGGGATAGTCGGCGGCCGCGAAGCCGTTGAGTGCCAGCGTCTCCTGGGTCGCGGTGGGCGCGTTGTCGCTCCACTGGAAGCTGAAGACGGAGGGGTGGTTGCGCAGCGTCTGACCGACCGACTGTGCGGTGAGCTGGTAGTCGGCCTGCTGGGCGGCGGTGTAGCTGGTGGTCTCCCAGAAGTCGCAGCACTGGTAGCCGGCGTTGACGAGGATGCCGGCCGCGTCCATCTGCTGGTACCAGTCGGCCGGCATGAGGTGACCCTCGAGCCGGATCGTGTTGAGGCCCATCGACTTCATCAGGCCGATCTGCTTGGCCGTGTCGGCCGGGCTGTAGCGCAGGAACAGATCCGGGGACCAACCGCCGCCGCGGACGACGAGCGGCACATTGTTGATCTTGAACGCCCGGACGCCGCTCGGCGCCATCGTGGACGCGCCGGTCAGATAGGACGTGACGGTGCGGATGCCGAAGGTCTCACTGGTCGAGTTGAGCACCGTACTGCCCTGCGCGACGGAGGTCGCCAGCGAGTACAGCGGTTGCGCGCCCAGCTGGTACGGCCACCAGATCTGCGGCGAGGCGATGGTGAGGCCGCCGCCGGAGAAGGTCACCGTCTGCGTCGCGTTCGCCGCGATCGTCACGCTCTGACTGACCGTCACCGGCGTGCCGGCGCCCGGCGGGGTGACGGTGGCCGTCACCGTTCCGGTCTGCGCGGAGGCGGTGGTGTTCGTGACGTCCGCCTTGACCGTCAGTGCGGAGCTGGACAGGTCGGCGGCGGTGTTCTGGTTCACGTGCGCATTGCCGACGACGAGGGCCGCGCTGGTCTGGAGCTGGACCGGGAACTGGATGCCGGTGTTGTTGTCCGGCGGGATCTGGGTCCAGTCCACGTTGTCGAGGGTCAGCATCGTGGTCGGGTTGTTCGGGTAGACCTCGACGGCGATCGAGTTCGTGCCGGACACCAGGTGACTGGTGACGTCGAAGACGTTGCGCGCGTAGTCGCCGCTGACGGTCGCCTGGGTGGCGATCTCGGTCCCGTTGACCCAGACGTCCGCCTGGCCGACGACGCCGTTCAGCACGATCCTGGCGTCCTGTCCGGCGGGCGGTGCGGCGAAGTCCGTGCGATACCACCAGGGGACCGTGAACGGGGAAAGAGTGTCGGCGCCGACCTTGGTCATCTGCCCGTAGCAGGTCTTCATGTTCGTGGAGAAGAAGACGTTCGGACAACCGCCGTTCTGCAGCAGCGCGTTGACCTCGGTGCCGGGCGCGCCGCCGCCGTCGTTGGCGACGGTGAGCCAGCCGCCGGTGCCGAAGCCGGGGGTGGAGATGGCCGCGCCGCCCTGGGTGGCGGTGCCGGAGGTCAGCACCTTCCAGCCGTTGGCCGCACCGAGATCGGTGACGGCGGTCGAGCCGGTCGGGGGATCCGCGAAGGCGGCGGGGGCGGCCGCGAGGGCGTTGGCCCGCGCCCCGCCCTGATGGGCGCGCGCCGTGGCCGAGCCGCCTGCCAGGGCGGTGGCCCCGGCGAGCGTCAGGGCCACCGCGGCGGTGACGAGTGGTCTGCTGTGACGTGCCATCAATGCTCCTTGACGTGGGGGAAGCGGGAGCTTGCGATGAACGTGTGCACAGGTGCGGATGAGGTGCGCTCTACAGAGAGGGACCGGGGATCGTGACTACACCGCGGCGGTCGGCACCTCGTCGGCGACCGCGACATGACAGGCGGCCGTGTGGGCCGGGCCGAGCTCCCGCAGCAGCGGGGTCTCGGCGAAGCACCGCTCGACCGCGAACGGACAGCGTTCCCGGAACCGGCAGCCCGGCCCCGGATCGATCACCACGGGCGGCTCTGACTTCGCCGCCGCGGCGTCCACCTCCAGCGGCGCCCGGGGATCAGGCACCGCGGAGAGGAGCAGTTGGGTGTAGGGGTGCTTCGGACCGGCCAGCACGTCCTCGGTCGGCCCCGACTCGACGACATGCCCGCCGTACATCACCAGCAGCCGGTCCGAGACGTAGCGTGCGCTGGCGATGTCGTGGGTGATGTAGAGGAAGGAGACGCCCTCGCGTTCGCGCAGCTCCGCCATCACGTTCAGCAGCCCGATCCGGATCGAGACGTCCAGCATCGAGACCGGCTCGTCCGCCAGGATCAGCTTCGGCCGGTACGCCAGCGCCTGCGCGAAGCCGATCCGCTGCCGCTGGCCGCCGGAGAGCTCGTGCGGGTACCGGGCCAGGATCTCCGTGGCGGGGGACAGGCCGACCGCCTCCACCACCCGCTCCGCCTCGGCCTGCCGCTCGGCCCGGCCCAGTTCGGGTCGGTGCAGCTTGAGGCCGCGCAGGATGCCGTGGGCGACGGGGTAGGCGGGGTTGAGCGAGCTGAACGGGTCCTGGAAGACCATCGGCACGTCGCTGCGGTACGCCAGCTGCGCCCGCCGGCCGCGCAGTGCGGCGAGCGACCTGCCCTGGTAGCGGATCTCACCGCTGGTCGGCCGGTGGACCTGGGCCAGCAGCCGGGCGACGGTCGACTTGCCGCTGCCGCTCTCGCCGACCAGGGCGACGATCTCCTGACGGTTGATCACCAGATTGACGCCGTCGACGGCGTGCAGCATCCGCCGCGAGAGCCCGGCGCCGACCTTGAAGTGCCGGGTCAGCTCGACGGTCTCCAGCAGCGGGGGAATCGGCAGCGGAGCAGCCGGCCGCGAAGCTTCCTGGTGGGTGAGGCCCTCGGTCACGACGTCGCCTCCACAGGAGTCGCCGGGGTCCGGCGGTCGGGTGCGTCGAGCAGGCAGCGGGAGAGCACCCCGCCGACGGGGTAGAGCGCGGGCGCCACGCGGTGGCAGGCCTCCTCCACCACCGGGCAGCGTGGTGCGAAGCGGCAGCCGGGTGGCGGCTCCGCCAGGTCGGGCGGGCTGCCGGGGATGCCGGTCAGCGGCACGCGCGGGCCGTGGATGGAGGGGAAGGCGTCCAGCAGGCCACGGCTGTAGGGGTGGGCCGGTGCGTCGAAGACCTGCCGGGTCGGACCCGCCTCGACGACCTGCCCCGCGTACATCACCAGCAGCCGGTCGGAGAAGTGGCTGACCAGCGACATGTCGTGGGTGACGAAGACGACCGCGAAGCCGAGCAGTTGCTGCAGCTCCTTGATCTGCACCATCAGCGAACGCTGCGCCACCACGTCGAGCGCGGAGGTCGGCTCGTCCATGATGACCAGATCCGGGGTGAACAGCAGCGCCATCGCGATCATCGCGCGCTGCCGCATCCCGCCGGAGAGTTGGTGGGGATAGCTGCCCAGATGCACCGGGTCGATGCCGACCAGCTGCAGCACCTCGACCGAACGCGCGCGGATCTGCTCCGCGCTGCGCCGGTCGTGGGCCAGGATCGCGTCCTTGAACTGGGCCGCGATCGTCGTCACCGGGTTGAGCGCGTTCATGGCGCTCTGCATGACCACCGAGTAGTCCCGCCAGCGCAGTGCGTTGAGCTGCTTCTCGGTCAGCCGGACCAGGTTCTGGCCCTTGAACTCGACGCTGCCGTCAGTGATCGCGGCGGGCGGGCTGAGCAGCTGCGCGACGGCGAAGAGCAGCGTGGACTTGCCGCAGCCCGACTCGCCGACCACGCCGACGAACTCGCCGCGCCCGACCCGCAGGTCCACCCCGCCCACCGCCTCGACCGGCCCGCGCGAGCTCTGGTAGCTCACCCGCAGCCCGCGCACATCGAGCAGCGGCTCGTGGTCACTGCTGGGGTCACTGTGATTCGGCGCGCTGGACACGCTGCCCCCTCTTCTTCACGGTCTTCACGCGCGTGCGCGCGTTGGTACGCACCGGCCGCAGGGCCGGGTTGCCGATCTCGTCGAAGGCGTAGTTGATCAGCGCGAAGGCGGCGCCCAGCAGGGCCACGCAGAGACCCGGGGCGAGTGACCACAGCGGGCTGCCCGTCAGCAGCGCCTGCTGGTTCTGCGACCAGTAGAGCATCGTGCCCCAGCTGGACGAGTTCGGGTCGCCGAGCCCGAGGAACTGCAGGCCGGCCGCGCTCAGCACCGAATACAGCGCCGCGCCGAGGAAGTTGGCGACGATGAGCGAGGTCATCGTCGGCAGCACCTCGAAGACGATGATGTAGCCGCGCCGCTCGCCGCGGACCCTGGCCGACTCGAGGAAGTCCCGGTTGCGCAGCGAAAGCGCTTGCGCGCGCAGCTGGTTGGCGCCGTAGGACCAGCCGGTGGCGACCAGCACCGCCAGCATCACCGTCAACGAGCCCTTGCCCGCGTACTTGGACAGGATGATGATCAGTGGGAAGGCGGGGATCACCAGCATCACGTTGGTCAGCATGGAGAGCAGGTCGTCGAAGACCCCGCCCAGATACGCGGCGGAGACGCCGATCAGCACCGAGAGCACTGTCGCGAAGGCCCCGGCGACGACGGCGATGATCAACGACTGTCGGGTGCCGTAGACGAGTTGGGCGTAGATGTCCTGCCCGAGGCTGGTCGTGCCGAGCCAGTGCGCGCCCGAGGGCTGCAGGGAGGGCGGAGAGAGGAGGGCGTTCGGGTCCCGCACGGAGGTGAACAGTCCGGGAAACGCGGCGACCAGCGTGAAGACCAGCAGGATGACTGCCCCGGTCATCGCCTTGCGATTGCCGCGCAGCGCCGGCCAGAAGCCGTTCGAGCGGTGCTTCCTCATCCCGCTCACCCCTTCGCCCGGGCGCGCGGGTCGAGCCAGACCGTCGCCAGGTCGCAGGCCAGGACCGCGACCAGCACCGCCACCGTGAAGAGCATGAACAGCACCTGCATCAGCGGGTAGTCCACGTTCTGCACGGCGTTGTAGAGCAGGTAGCCCAGGCCCTGGTAGTTGAAGACATACTCGATCAGGATCGCGCCGGAGATCACGAAGCCCAGCGACATCGCGAAGCCGGAAAGGTTCGGCAGGATCGCGTTGCGGGCCGCGTAGCCGTACATGATGCGGCGGTTGGAGAGTCCCTTGGCCCGGCCCATCCGGATGTAGTCCTCGGCCAGGGTGGTGATCATGTTGTTGCGCATGGTGAGGATCCAGCCGCCGATGGAGGTGATCAGCAGCGTCGCCGCCGGCAGCAGGGCGTGCTGCAGGACGCTGGTGACGAAGCCCGGCGAGGGGCCGGGGATGATGGTGTTGTCGTAGGTGTTGTCGCCGGGCAGCCAGCCGCCCGTCCACACCGAGAAGACCATGATGAGGACCAGGGCCACCCAGAAGTAGGGCAGCGCCGAGGTCACCACGAAGACCGGCGGCAGAATGCCGTCCAGCCGCCCGCCGCGCCGCCACCCGGCCACCGTGCCGATCAGCGTGCCGAGGACGAAGGCCATCACGGTGGTGAGGCCGACCAGGCCCAGCGTCCATGGCAGGGCCTGGCCGATGATCGTGGTCACCGGCTCACCGAGGTTCTGCCCGATGGACAGCCCCCAGTGGCCGGTGACCATGTCGCCGAGGTAGGCGAGGTACTGGTCGAACAGGTTCTGGTGCGGTTTGAAGCCGAAGGAGGCGAGCATCTGCTCCAGCGCCGCGGGCGACACCTTGCCGCGGGTGCGGTCGCGCAGCGCCAGTTCCGGGCTGCCCGGCATGAACCTCGGAATGAAGAAGTTCAGGGTCAGGGCGGCCCACAGGGTCAGCAGGAAGAAGCCCAGCCGCCGGAGCAGGAACCTCACGTCGTGCTTCCTTTCGCTCGGTCCGATCTGCGCTACTACTGGGCCGACTTGGAGTAGATGTGCAGCAGGACCTGTTCGGCGTCGGGGAAGTTGAACGCCGCCGGCTGCGCGTAGGGGTCCTGCGGCGTGGGCCAGCCCGCCAGGTCCTTGGTGTTGTACTGGAACCAGTCCACCGACTCGGTGATCGGGATGACCGGTACGTCGTTGATCATCGACGCCTCGATCTGCTTGATGATCCCGACCTGCTGGTCCGGCGACGCGGTCGCGTACTGGGCGAACAGCGCGTCCACCGCCGGGTTCTTGTAGCGCTCGAAGTTGCTGTTGGCCTGCTGGCCGATCGGCGCTGTGTTCGCCGAGGCGAGCAGCTCACGCAGCTCGTAGTAGGGGGTCGGGCCGCCGGTCTGCAGACCGTAGTAGGCGAGGTCGTAGTTGCCGTTGAACAGCTTGGCATTGAAGGTCTGCTGGGCCAGGTCGTCGATGGTCAGGTCGATGCCGAGCGGCTTCAGCTGCTGCTTGATGACGGCGAGCGAGGCGTCCCAGTCGGTGTAGCCGGTGATCGTGATGACCGTCAGCTTCAGCGGGTTCGAGGGCGAGTAACCCGCGCTTGCCAGCAACTGCGCGGCCTTGGAGGGGTCCGGCTTGTCGTAGCCGGCGGCGGCCACGGCGGCCGAGTCGTAGTAGTTCTGGAAGGTCGGCGCCACCACGCCGGACTGGTTGGCGGGCGGCTCCTGCCCGCCCTCGCCGATCGCGGCGACCTGGCTGCGGTCGATGGCTGCGGCGAGCGCCTGGCGCACGGCCAGGGTGCTGGTGGCTTTGTGCGAGGGGTCGTTGTTCGGCCAGAGCGACACGTTCAGCATCGGCGGCGACCAGGTGTGGTTGTCGGACGACTTGGCCAGGTAGAGGTTCTTGATGCCGGGGATGAACTGGCTGCCCCACTGCGCCTTGCCGCTGGCCAGGTCGAGGTTGGCCGGTCCGTTGTCCAGGTAGGCCGGGTACTCGATCTTCTGGATGTACGGCTTTCCCGCCTGCCAGTAGCTCGGGTTGGCGGTGTACTGGATGTTGTTGGGCGTGCACGGGCTGACCGTGAACGGGCCGGTGCCGACCGGGTTGGGATCGGCCCAGGTGGCCGGGTTCGCGGCGGCGGCGCCGGAGCCGAAGATGTGCTGCGGGACGATGCCGACCTGGTCGGCGAAGGAGAAGAAGTAGGTCTGCGCGTTCTGCTTGAAGGTCATGGTGACCTTGTCGCCTGCGGCCGTGACGCTCTTCAGTCCGGCGCCGGTCCACAGCGCGTAGGTGTCGGTGGCGGGCACGCGCTTCATCAGGTTGAAGGTGAAGGCCACGTCGTCGGCGGTGAAAGCCTGCCCGTCGTTCCACTTCACGCCGGAGCGGACGGTGAAGACGATCTGTGTCTTGTCGGCGTTCCACTGGTAGCCGGTGGCCAGCATCGGCGTCTCGGCCTGGTTGTTGAGCGCGTTGACGAAGACCAGCGGCTCGTAGACGAAGCCGTTGGACTCCAGATAGACGGAGGGGTTGAACGGGTTGAACTGGCAGGGCCAGGTCTGTCCCTGCTCGTTGGAGATGGTGACCGTGCCGCCCTGCTTGTGCGGGCCGTTGTTGGCGGCGGTGCTGGAACCGCTGGGCTTGTCGGTGGTGCGCTGCGTGCTGGTACAGGCCGTCGCGGCCAGGCCGATCGCCAGGGCGACGGCGGCGAGTCTGGTGCGCCTCATCTCTGCGGATCCCTCCAAGGACGGTGCTGCGGCGGGGCAGCGGTGTTCCGTGCTGGCGATGTCAGGTGGTGCGGCGGTACTTGCGTTGCGGTGACGCTGAACTGATGGAAGGTCATGGGATGCGGGCGTGCTCGGGACTGTCCGTCGCACTGCCCTCCGCCTTGCCGACCTCGCCGCTGTCCGGCTCCCGTGCGGCGGCGAGGCCGAGGGCGAGGGCGCCCAGCAGAGGCGCGTCGTAGGGGTGGGCGGCGGGGACCAGCTCCGGCGGGAACGGCAGGGCCGCGTCCAGGGCGCGGCGCAGCGGTCCGTGCAGGGCGTCCCAGGAGCGGACCAGCCCGCCGCCGACCGCGATCCGGCGCGGGTCGACGGCCAGGGCCAGATTGACCAGGTGGAAGCTCAGCTCGTCCAGGAAGTCCGCCAGGACCTCCGCCACCTGCGGGTCGTGCGGCGCGCGGGCGAAGACGTCCTCGGCGCCGGTGGCCCCGGGCGGCAGGTGGCGTACGGCGTTCTCGAAGAGCGCCTTGCCGCTGACCACATCCTCCAGCGGCGTCCGTTCGTCGAGGGTCAGCCCGACGTCAGCGAGGCGGCGCAGCGCGTAACCGATCTCTCCGGAGGCCCCGTTGCTGCCGCTGACGACCCGGCCTCCGGCCACGATCGCGACCGCCAGTCCGGTGCCGAGATTGAGGTAGAGGCCCGGATCGCAGCCGCGCAACGCGCCCTCCTCCGCCTCGACGCCTGCGGCGGCCTTCACGTCCGTCGCCAGGCGCACCCGGGCGCCGGGGAAGGCGGCGCGCAGTTCGCGGCCGAGTGCGAGTCCGCTCCAGCCGGGGATGTTGGGGGCCAGCTCGACGCCGGTCTCGCCGGGGATGCCGATCGTGGCGACGCCGATCGCGGTCAACTCCCGTGCGGGCGCGACCTCGGCGAGGAGTTCGCGGGCGGCGGACACCGCGCGCTTCAGGCTCGACTCCGCTCCCTGTTCGGCTGCGGTGGGCACGGTGACGGACCCGAGTCGTGTCCCGTGGGCGTCCACGACGGCCAGGGCGGTCTTGGTCCCGCCGAAGTCGATGCCCAGGACGACTGGTTGTGGCACGTGCGGCTCCTCGCGTGAATCTCGAGACGGACCCAGGTGCTGATTAAGTTAGGAAACTAAACTATGGGCGGGGTCCCGACAATGGGGCAGTCGAAACGATCAATAACGTCTCCGCAACGGGGCCGCCGGGGCGGGCTGGGGTGGGCTGGGGTGGCCGGGGAGCGATCGCGATCGGCCACGTGCGTGGCAAATCTGGCTGACGTACTGTCATGTGCTGGTCGCAGTCCGGTCTATGCTCGGTCGGGGGAGGAGAGGGGGTGGGCGACGGTGGAGACGTCGCTTCTGCTCGGCTGCGATGCCGAGGACCTGATGCGGATGCGCCTTTCGATCTCACCACTGCGCAATCTGGTCGACGCCCTCCATGACGGCCCCCGCGCGGACGGCGGGGTCGCGCGGGAACGCTGGTGGGCGACGGCGCGACGGCAGGTGCCGCAGCGGGCACTGCCCGTCGTGGAACTGATCAATGCTCATCCACGGTTCGTGCCGCTGCCGCTGGTCCCCTTCGTGCCAGGGATGGGCGACGACCTGGAGTCCGAGCTGGAGGCGCTGGAGGCTGCCGAGCCCGAACGGATCTCCCGCGAGATCGAGCTCTACGTGACCCGCGCCGGACTCACCCGCCCACCCACCGCGCTGCTGCGCCTGCGCGACGGCGGGCAGCGCGAGGTTCGTGGCCTGGTCTCCGCGATGCGCTCCCTCTTCTCCGCGTGCATGGCCGACGGCTGGAGCGGCATGCGGGCGGCGCTGCGGCGGGACATGGCTGACGTGAGCGAGCGTGCCGCCTCGCTCGGCCTGGCCTCGGCGGCGGGTTCGGTGCACCCGGGAATCAGCTGGCAAGGCGGTGCGGGCGCGTTGCTCGTCCCGGTCCCCGGCCTGGCCGCCGACGCGCGGGTCGAGCTCGGCGGGCGGGGGCTGGTGCTGGTGCCGAGCCTCTTCGGCCTGAATCAGTGCCTGCCGGTGCTGGACCCGAGCCGGCCGCCGACCCTGGTCTACCCGGCCCGGTCGCGCGGCTCGATCCCGCGTGGCGGCGACGGCCTGGCCGTGCTGATCGGCCAGGGCCGGGCCCGCGCCCTGCGCGCCATCGGCGGCGGCTGCACCACCGGCGAGCTGGCCGCGCGCCTGGGCGTGAGCGCGCCCACCGCTTCGCAGCACACGACCGCGCTGCGCAACGCGGACCTCATCGCCAGCGTCCGCGAGGGCCAGCGCGTCCGCCATGTGCTCACCGACCTGGGGGACGCGCTGGTCTGTGCGAACCCGGGCTCCGGCTGAGCTTTTAGGCTCTCCCCCTAAAAGCTGGTCTCTCGTCCGCTCGACTGTCACGCTGCTGCGACACCCCTCAACGGGGCCCCGCCGCTGCGGCTTCCGCGATTGTGGGCCTCGTCGCCGTGAGACCTTCCGACCGGCGAGCGGGGGCTGGAGCCCGGAACCGGGGACCGGACTCCAGCCCCCGCTTCGCGCCGTCCTCGGGGGCGAAGCGGATGGAGTGGATGGAGTGGACGGAGCGTCACGTCGTGATCCATGATCAGAAACGATCAGGGGATCATTCGTCACGTTTCGGCTTTACCCTCGGGGGATCACGTCATGACCAGCGCACCGCCCTACCGCCTCGACATCCACGGCAGCGACCATCACGGCGAGAACGCCGCCCTGCGCGAGCGCGGCCCGGTCGCGCTGGTGGAGCTGCCGGGCGGCCTGACCGCCTGGGCCGTCACCGGCCACGACGAACTGCAGTCGCTGCTCGCCGACGCCCGCGTCGCCAAGAACCCGGGCAACTGGAACGCGCTGCAGGAGGGTCGGGTCCCGGCGGACTGGCCGCTGCTCGGCATGATCACCATTCCCGGGATGACCTCGGCCGACGGAGAGGACCACCGGCGGCTGCGCGGGCTGGTCAGCCGGGGCTTCACGCCGCGCCGGGTGGAGGCGCTGCGCCCGCAGGTCGAAGCGATCGTCGCCGAACTGCTGGACCGGATGGCCACGCTCGCCCCCGGCCCGGTCGACCTGCGCGAGCACTTCGCCTACCCGCTGCCGATGCGGGTCATCGGCGAACTGCTGGGCATTCCTGAGGAGTTGCGCGACGAGCTGCACGAGCACTCGGGCGTCGTGGTACGCAGCTCGGCCACGCCCGAGCAGGCGATCGCGGCACAGCGCGGGCTGTTCGGCGTCCTGGGCGCGGTCGCGGCCGAACGCCGAGCGCAGCCGGGCGACGACCTGACCAGCGACCTGATCGCGGCACGCGAGGCGGGGGAGTCCGGCCCGGGCGACCGGCTCAGCGAGCAGGAGGTCGTCGGCACGATGATGCTCATGCTGATCGCCGGCCACGCGACGACGCTCAACCTGATCACCAACGCCGTGCGCGCGCTGACCGCCTTCCCCGAGCAGCGCGAGCTGGTCCGCTCCGGTGCGGTCCCGTGGTCCGCGGTGGTGGAGGAGACGCTGCGCTACGACTCGCCGGTCAACCACTTCCTCATGCGCTTCGCGCTGGACGACATCGAGATCGGCGGCGTGGTCATCCGCCGCGGCGACGGCATCCTCGCCTCCTACACCGCGGCGGGTCGCGACCCGCGCCACTACGAGGAGGCGGACCGCTTCGACGTCACCCGCGAGCCGAACCGCCACCTCTCGCTCGGCCACGGCCTGCACTTCTGCCTCGGCGCGCCGTTGGCCCGCCTGGAGGCGGAGGTCGCGCTGCGCGAGCTGTACGCGCGCTTCCCGCAGGTCCGGGCCGTGGGCGAGCCGGTGCCGATCGCCTCGTTCCTCAGCAACAGCGTCCAGACGCTGCCGGTGACGCTGAAGGGCTGAGTTGACGGACTGAGCTGGGCCGGCCGGGGCGGTCGGGGCGGGACTGTGCGCCGCATCTCTTTTGCACCTTGTTGCATAACGTTCCGCCCCGGCCCTACCGTGGAGGCCGACACCGGACGCGCCGGCTGCGAGGAGACGCCCGATGACCGCCTACCCCCACCTGCTCCGCCCCCTCGACCTGGGCTTCACCACGCTGCCCAACCGGGTGCTGATGGGCTCCCTGCACGTGGGCCTGGAGGAGGCCCCGGACGGCTTCGAGCGGATGGCCGAGTTCTACGCCACCCGCGTCCGCGGCGGCGTCGGCCTGATCGTCACCGGCGGCATCGCCCCGAACGAGGCCGGGCGCCCCTTCGAGGGCGGCTCGATGCTGACCACCGAAGCCGAGGCGGCGCAGCACCGCGTCATCACCGACGCCGTGCACGCGGCGGGCGGCAAGATCGCTCTGCAGATCCTGCACTTCGGTCGTTACGCCTACCACCAGGACCTGGTCGCCCCGAGCCCGCTGCAGGCGCCGATCAGCCCCTTCGTGCCGAACGAGCTGACGGACGAGCAGGTCGAGCAGACCGTCGAGGACTTCGTCCGCTGCGCGGCGCTCGCCCAGCAGGCGGGCTACGACGGCGTCGAGATCATGGGCTCCGAGGGCTATCTGATCAACGAGTTCATCGCCGCCCCCACCAACCGCCGCACCGACCGCTGGGGCGGCTCCTACGAGAACCGGATGCGCTTCCCCGTCGAGATCGTCCGGCGGGTGCGCGAGCGGGTCGGGGCCGAGTTCATCCTCATCTACCGCCTCTCGATGCTGGACCTCATCCCCGGCGGCTCGACCTTCGACGAGGTCGTACAGCTCGGCAAGGCGGTCGAGGCGGCGGGCGCGACCATCATCAACACCGGCATCGGCTGGCACGAGGCGCGGATCCCGACCATCGCCACCTCCGTCCCGCGCGGCGCCTACACCTGGGTCACCAAGAAGCTGATGGGCCAGGTCTCCGTCCCGCTGGTCACCAGCAACCGGATCAACACCCCGGAGCTCGCGGAGGAGCTGCTCGCCTCCGGCACCGCCGACCTGGTCTCGCTGGCCCGCCCGCTGCTGGCCGACCCGGACTTCGTGGCCAAGGCGGCGGCGGGGACCCCGCAGGCCGTCAACACCTGCATCGGCTGCAACCAGGCCTGCCTCGACCACACCTTCAGCCTCAAGATCGCCTCCTGCCTGGTCAACCCGCGCGCCTGCCACGAGACCGAGCTGGTCCTCTCGCCCACCCGGCTGCGCAAGCACGTCGCCGTGGTCGGCGCCGGACCGGCCGGCCTGGCCTGCGCGGTCTCCGCAGCCGAACGCGGCCACGAGGTCACCCTCTTCGACGCCGCCGACACCATCGGCGGTCAGCTCAACCTGGCCCGCCGGGTGCCGGGCAAGGAGGAGTTCGACGAGACCCTGCGCTACTACCGGTACCAGCTCGACGCGTTGGGCGTGCGGGTGCGGCTCTCCACCTACGTCGACGCCGAGACCCTGGCTGGCGACGGCGACGGCAATGGCTACGACGAGATCGTCCTCGCCACCGGCGTCACGCCGCGCACGCCCGAGATCCCCGGCGTCGACCACCACAGCGTCGTCAGCTACGTGGACGTCCTGCGCGGTGAGGCGGAGGTCGGCGAGCGCGTCGCCATCCTGGGCGCGGGCGGTATCGGCTTCGACGTCGCCGAGTTCCTCACCGACCCGGGCGAGCAGGCGAGCCTGCGCCCGGAGGTCTTCTTCGAGCAGTGGGGCGTCGACACCGAGCACCGCACCCCCGGCGGCCTCACCGCGCCCGTCCGACACCGCTCCCCGCGCCAGGTGCACCTGCTCCAACGCAAGACCAGCAAGGTCGGCGAGGGCCTCGGCAAGACCACCGGCTGGATCCACCGCGCCGAGCTCAAGCACCGCGGCGTCACCTCGGTTTCCGGCGCCTCGTACCGGCGCATCGACGACGCCGGCCTGCACCTCACCGTCGACGGCGAGGAGCGCGTCCTGCCGGTCGACACCGTCGTCCTCTGCACCGGCCAGGACCCGCGCCGCGAACTCCAGCAGGCGCTGCTGGACCGAGGGCTGAAGCCCCACATCATCGGCGGCGCGGACGTGGCCGCCGAGCTCGACGCCAGGCGCGCCATCGACCAGGGCACCCGCCTGGCGGCGACGCTGTAGGCGGCTATGCCCCATTCGCGCGTCCTGGTCCCGGCCGGATTCGAACCGGCGTTTCCCCTTGCCGAGTCGGCCCGACCGCTTCGGCGTCCGCCCGGACAGCGCGCGTCAGCCTAACCGTCACTCCGTCTGACGTGCGACTGCGTTTCTGTGGCCTGACGTTCGCGCACAACGACGGACCCTGCGCGGCGGGGTGGCTGCGCGGGGTCCGTCGGGTGGTTCCGGGGGTGTGTCCGGGGTGGGTCAGCCCTTGCGGGTCTTGATCTCCTCGGTGAGCTGGGGCAGGACCGTGAACAGGTCGCCGACGACGCCGAAGTCGGCGAGTTCGAAGATCGGCGCCTCCGGGTCCTTGTTCACCGCGACGATCGTCTTGGACGTCTGCATGCCCGCCCGGTGCTGGATCGCACCCGAGATGCCGTTCGCGATGTACAGCTGCGGCGAGACCTGCTTGCCGGTCTGCCCGACCTGGTTGGAATGCGGATACCAGCCCGCGTCCACCGCGGCGCGGGACGCGCCCACGGCCGCACCCAGGGAGTCGGCCAGTGCCTCCACGACGGAGAAGCCCTCCGCCGCGCCCACGCCACGCCCGCCGGAGACCACGATCGCGGCCTCGGTCAGCTCCGGACGCCCGGTCGAGACCCGCGCGGTGCGGGAGGTGACCTTCGTGCCCGTCGCCGCCGGGGAGAAGGCGACGGTGACGGTCTCGATGGTGCCGGCGGCCGGGGCCTGCTCCGGGGCGGCCGCGTTCGGCTTGACCGTGATCACCGCGATGCCCTGCGACACACGGGAGGTGACGGTGAACGACGCCGCGAACGCCGACTGCGTCGCCACCGGACCCTGCTCGCCCGCGGTGAGGTCGACGGCGTCGGTGATCACACCCGAACCCAGGCGCAGCGCCAGCCGCGCCGCGATCTCCTTGCCCTCACCCGAGGACGTCACCAGCACCGCCGCCGGGTTCACACTCGCCGCGATCTGCGCCAGCGCGTCGACCTTCGGCACCACCAGATAGTCCGCGAACTCGGACGCCTCCGCGGTCACGACGCGCTCGGCGCCGAACTCGCCCGCCTTCGCCGCGACAGCGGCAGCCGCATCGCCCGCGCCCAGCACCACCGCGACCGGCGTGCCGATGCGACGCGCCAGCGTCAGCAGCTCCAGCGCGGGCTTACGCACGACACCGTCCACATGGTCCACCAGGACCAGAATCTCAGCCATGATCAAAACTCCAGAAGAAGGGAAAACGGTCCGGTGGGCTAGATGAACTTCTGCGCGGCCAGGAACTCGGCCAGCTGCCTGCCGCCCTCGCCCTCGTCCTTCACGACCGTCCCCGCCGTACGGGCCGGACGCGCCACGGCCGCGTCCACCACGGTCCACGCCCCCGCCAACCCCACCCGCTCGGCGTCCAACCCCAGGTCGTCCAGATCCCAGGACTGCACCGGCTTCTTCTTCGCCGCCATGATCCCCTTGAAGGACGGGTACCGCGCCTCACCCGACTGGTCCGTCACACTGACCACCGCGGGAAGGGACGCCTCCAGCACCTCCGTCGCCGAGTCACCATCACGGCGACCCGTCACCGTGCCACCGTTCACCGCGACCTCGGAGACCAGCGTCACCCCGGGCACGCCCAAGCGCTCCGCCAGCAGCGCCGGCACCACACCCATCGTCCCGTCCGTCGACGCCATCCCACACACCACCAGGTCGAACCCGGCCCTGCCCACCGCAGCCGCCAGCACCGCAGAAGTAGCGATCGCATCCGACCCGTGAATGTCGTCGTCGTTCACGTGCACGGCCTTGTCCGCACCCATCGACAACGCCTTACGCAACGCGTCCTTCGCGTCGTCGCCACCCACCGTCAGCACGGTCACCTCGGCGTCCCCCGACGCCTCCGCGATCCGCAACGCCTGCTCCACCCCGTACTCATCCAGCTCCGACAACAGGCCGTCGACCCCGTCACGGTCGGTCGTGAAATCCTCCGCAAACCGACGATCCCCCGTCGCGTCGGGCACGTACTTCACACAGACAACGATCCTCAAGCTCACGACCTGTCTCCTGTACTGGTCACCACTCACTCCCACAGCGGGGCTGGCTACTCGCACCATAAGGGTACTGAGTGCCATCTGCCAAGGCACTGAGTGCCATCGGTCGAGTGGCCTGCGGCACTACCGCGACTGCGGTGCGACCGCCGCGTCCAGCAGCGGCCCGAGCTCGGCGTTCATCGCCTCGAACGCACGGACGCTCTGCTCGGCGCGAGCGATGAGCAGCGCGCCCTCCAGGGAGCTGATCACGAGCGTGGCCAGTGACGATGCCCGCGCCGCAGGGATGCAGAGCTCGCCGAGCGCGGCGGTGAGTGGCGCCTGCCAGCCGGCGAAGGCCGTGGCGGCTGCCACCCGCGCGGGCGCCGACGACTCGGCGCAGTCGATCGTCACCGCGGCAATCGTGCAGCCGAAGGTGTAGTCGGTGGCCGTCAGCTCCACGGTCCACTGCCGGACCATCGCCGCGAGGAGCCCGCTCGGCCTGCGCTCCTGCCCGCCGAGAGCGTCGAGAGCGTCGAGATGTCGGGTCACCCGCCGGGCGGCGTAGCGGCCTGCCCAGCCGACCGCCTCGTTGACGAGTTGCTCCTTGCCGCCCGGGAAGTAGTGCTGCAGTGAACCGCGCGGAGCGTTCGCGTGCTCGGCGACGTCGCGCATGCCGGTCGCGCCCACCCCGTCGCGACGGATCAGCTGGGCCGCGCTGACGACCAGGCGCTCGCGCGGTCCGTGCTCGGACGCTGGCATCTCGACGACCTCCAGGGGGCGGGCCTCACGGGCGACGTGCGGGTCGGTCCAGCCTATAGATGCCGGTCACGCCCTCGCGGGTGCTGCGGCGCACGGCGTCGGGCAGCCGGCGGGCCAGCGCGCCGAGCAGGGCCGACCGGCCGTGGGCGACGTCGACGGAGAGACGGCTGATGCCGCGCCCGCGGGCGCGGGTCAGCAGCGACTCGGTCATGGCCCGGCCCAGACCCTGGCGCTGCCAGGCATCCGCGACCAGCAGGCCGAGCTCGGCGGTTTCGGCGTCGACGCGGGCGAGGGTGCCGAGACCGAGGACCCGTCCGGTGAGCCGTTCGCGCGCGATCACGGCGTCGTGCTGTTCCGGCGGGCCCGCGAGCAGGCTGTCGAGATAGGCGGCGGGGAAGGCGCGCAACTGCGCGAAGAAGCGGAGCCGCACGGTCTCGGTCGAGCAGTCGGCGAAGAGTCCCTGGATGGCCGAGCGATCGCCGGTCCGCACGGCGTCGATCTGAACGGCGTCGATTTCTATGACGGCTGTCATAGCTCCCATTATTATGACGAGGGTCATAAGTGCAAGGTGTGCCGGAGCGTCGGCGCCCACGTGTCGGAGAAACGCAGTGGGCCCGCGGCTGCTCGCCGCGGGCCCACTGTTCGGGCTCAGGCCCGGTTGATGCTGCGTCAGGCCAGAGTGGCCAGCGCGTCGTTGAGCGTCTGAGACGGGCGCATGACGGCGGACGCCTTGGTGACGTCGGGCTGGTAGTAGCCGCCGATCTCGACCGGGGAGCCCTGGACCGCGATGAGCTCGGCGACGATCGCCTGCTCCTGCTCGGCCAGCGTCTTGGCCAGACCCGCGAAGGCCTCGGCCAGCTGCGCGTCCTCGGTCTGCGCGGCCAGCTCCTGGGCCCAGTACAGAGCCAGGTAGAAGTGGCTGCCGCGGTTGTCGATGCCGCCCAGGCGACGGCTCGGCGACTTGTCCTCGTTCAGGAAGGTGCCGGTGGCCCGGTCCAGCGTGTCGGCCAGGATCTGCGCGCGCGCGTTGTCCGTGGACGTGGCCAGGTGCTCGAAGCTGGCGGCCAGCGCGAAGAACTCGCCCAGGCTGTCCCAGCGCAGGTAGTTCTCCTTGAGCAACTGCTGCACGTGCTTCGGGGCGGAGCCGCCCGCGCCCGTCTCGAACAGGCCGCCGCCGTTGATCAGCGGGACCACCGAGAGCATCTTGGCGCTGGTGCCCAGCTCCAGGATCGGGAACAGGTCGGTCAGGTAGTCGCGCAGCACGTTGCCGGTGACCGAGATGGTGTCCTCGCCGCGACGGATGCGCTCCAGCGAGAAGGCGGTGGCCGCCTCCGGGGACATGATCTCGATCTGCAGGCCGTCGGTGTCGTGCTCCGGCAGGTACTGCTTGACCTTGGCGATCAGGTTGGCGTCGTGCGCGCGGGTCTCGTCCAGCCAGAAGACGGCCGGGGAGCCGGTGGCGCGGGCGCGGGTGACGGCGAGCTTGACCCAGTCGCGGATCGGCACGTCCTTGGTCTGGCAGGCGCGGAAGATGTCACCGGCGGCGACCGGCTGCTCCAGCACGACGTTGCCCTCGGTGTCGACCAGGCGGACGGTGCCGTCGGCCGGGATCTCGAAGGTCTTGTCGTGGCTGCCGTACTCCTCGGCGGCCTGGGCCATCAGGCCCACGTTGGGGACGGAGCCCATGGTCGACGGGTCGAACGCGCCGTGGGCGCGGCAGTCGTCGAGGACGACCTGGTAGACGCCGGCGTAGCTGCTGTCCGGCAGCACGGCCAGGGTGTCGGCCTCGTCGCCGTCCGGGCCCCACATGTGGCCGGAGGTGCGGATCATGGCCGGCATCGAGGCGTCGACGATGACGTCGGACGGCACGTGCAGGTTGGTGATGCCGCGGTCGGAGTCGACCATGGCCAGGGCCGGGCCCTCGGCGATCTCGGCGGCGAAGGAGGCCTTGATCGCGTCGCCCTCGGGGAGAGCGGCCAGGCCGTTCAGGATCGCGCCCAGGCCGTCGTTCGGGCTCAGGCCGGCGGCGGCGAGGGTCTGGCCGTACTCGGCGAAGGTCTTCGGGAAGAAGGCGCGCACGACGTGGCCGAAGATGATCGGGTCGGAGACCTTCATCATCGTGGCCTTGAGGTGCACCGAGAAGAGCACGTCCTCGGCCTTGGCGCGGGCGATCTGCGCGGTCAGGAACTCGCGCAGCGCGCCGACGTGCATGACGCTCGCGTCGACGACCTCGCCCGCGAGGACGGGGACGGACGGGCGCAGCACCGTGGTGCTGCCGTCGGCGGCGACCAGCTCGATGCGGAGGCTGCCGTCCTTGGCGATCACGGCGGACTTCTCGCTGTGGCGGAAGTCGTTCTCGCCCATGGTGGCGACGTTGGTCTTGGAGTCCGCGCTCCACGCGCCCATGCGGTGAGGGTGGGTCTTGGCGTAGTTCTTGACCGAGAGCGGCGCGCGGCGGTCGGAGTTGCCCTCGCGCAGGACCGGGTTGACGGCGCTGCCCTTGACCTTGTCGTAGCGGACGCGGACGTCCTTGTCCTCGTCGGACTTCGGGTCGTCCGGGTAGTCCGGCAGCGCGTAGCCCTGCGCCTGCAGCTCGGCGATCGCGGCCTTGAGCTGCGGGATCGACGCGGAGATGTTGGGCAGCTTGATGATGTTCGCGCCCGGCGTCCTGGCGAGCTCGCCGAGCTCGTGCAGCGCGTCCGGGATCCGCTGGGCCTCGGTGAGACGCTCGGGGAAGCTGGCGATGATGCGCCCGGCGAGGGAGATGTCACGCGTCTCCACCGTGACGCCCGCCGTCGAGGCGTACGCCTGGATCACCGGCAGGAGCGAATACGTCGCCAGGGCCGGGGCCTCGTCGGTGTGCGTATAGATGATGGTCGAGTCAGTCACCGGTACTCCCGCTTCACGTCTACAACGTCTCGACATCAAGATATCTTGTCCGAGCCGCTTCCGGGTACCGGCGTCCCCTGGGTGGCGGTGCGCGCGCCTGCGGGCAGCGTGAGGAGCGGGCTGTGGACATCGGGCACGGCCGACGCCAGGGCGACGCACAGGCGCAGGCGGAGTTCGTCGGCGCGGTGGGGGTGGGTGACGACCACGGCGTCCGGAGTGACCCGGAGGGAGAAGGGCGAGGGTTCGTCGGGGTCGAGGGGCGTGCCGGTGAGCGTGGTGCAGGTCGCGTAGACGCACAGGCCGGTCGAGGGCTGGACGGCGGCGGCGACCGGGAAGGCCGCATACGGGCCGAAGGCGTTGGCGTGCTCGGCGGGGGTCACGGTGACGGCCTCGGGTTCGAAGCCGTGCAGCGGGGCGAGTGCGCTGAGGGTGCCGTCGGTCGGGTGCCGGACGAGCGTCCAGTGTCGACCACGGCGGGTGACGGGCGGCGTGGCGGCGGCGACTGCGTAGCCGCCGGTGCGAATCTGCCAGCCGGCGGGTGCGAGGACGGCGTGCAGACGCAGCTCGAAACGGCCGTCGAGGAGGGTGACCGTCTCGACGCGGGCGCCCACCGTGGCGTCGACGGCGTAGGCCGAGGCCGCCAGAGGCGGTCCGACCTGGAGGCCGGGGAGCGGAGTGATGCGTCCGCGCGGGATGGTCAGCGTGCCGTCGGGGGAGGTGAGGACGAGTTCGTTGTCCGCTTGCCGCGCGGAGAGCACCGGGCCGGTGTGCGTGGTGAAGGCCAGCTTGGCATAGTGCGGATCGCTGAGGCGCTCGCTGGGCGCACTGTGCGGGGTGGCGTGGGGGTCGAGGCCGTCGCTGCCGTGGTTGTGGACGCGTACGATGCCGTCCGCCTTCGTGCCCTGGACCAGCCAGTTGACGCCTGCGAGCAGCCGCACGGTGTCACCGGTGTCGACGGGGAGCGGCTGCTCGGTCGCGGTCCAGGCCGGGTGGTCGGCGGAGAGCAGCAGCCCGATGAAGCCCTTGCTGGCCCAGTAGGGAGAGGCCGGACCGGAATACGCCTGGGTGATGCCGGGGCAGGGCGCGTGCCAACCTCGCGTCAGTATCCCGTCGGCGTCCGGAGCTCCGTGCTTGGCGAAGTGCCGCAGCATCCCGGAGGCCGCGCGCCGTGCGAGGCCGGACGGGCCGGGGGAGCAGTCGAACAGCTCGCCCATCCACAGAGGTGCGGCTGCAGCGAAGCGGTAGGTGAGCGACCGCCCTTGGTGCAGTGGCGCGCCGTCGCCGCCGATGAGGTGGACGTAGTCGGCGAGGAAGAGCCGAAGCCGCTCGCGGTAGCGCGCGCCGAGCTGGTCGGCGAGCGCGGCACGCGGGCCGTCGGCGGCGACTCGGGTCCACAGCAGCGGGTAGAGGTGCAGCGCCCAGCCGTTGTAGTGGTCGACGCGCAGGCCGCCGGTGATGTGGCCGCCGGTGGTGCCGTACGGGCCGTCGCTGTACCAGCCGTGTCCGAGGTACCAGTCTTCCAGTGCCTCGAGTCCGCGCCGGATCTCGGCGTCGTCGTGCAGCGCCCCGACCGAGGAGAGGAACTCCTCGACCGTCGTTTGGAAGAGCATCCAGTTGTTGTCGACCGGCCGACGTCCGACGAAACCGCCCAGCCAGGCAGTGACCTGCTCCTGGGTGGTGGAGGAGAGCGCGTCCCAGAGCCAGTCGCGGGTCTCGTGCAATGCCAGCGCGACGGACGCGGCCTCGACCATCGGCTGGATGCGGTCCCTGTCGATGCGAGGCCACGCCTCGGGGTGGCGTGGATCGGCGCCTGCGGCGAGGCCGGTGGCGTAGCGCTCGAGCAGCTGGGCGGCCTCCATGCCGCGCCCGCGCGCCCCTGCGATGCGGAAGGCGGCAAGCAGGAACGTGCGGGCGAAGCCTTCCAGCGCGTCCGACGCGGGCCCGGACCAGGAGGGCGGTCCGGGCAGGGCGTAGCCGGCGAAGTGCGGCGACGCGTAGGGGAGCACCCCGTCGAGGAGTCGGTCCGCGTGTGCTTCCCAGTGGCTCCGATCCCAGCCGGTGAACGGGGAGCGGATGGTCGGGAGGGTGGGGGCTGGCTGCCGCATGCTGACCTGTCCCTTGCCTTGGAAAGCGGTTTCCGTGGTGGTGGGTCAGCATGCTAGCTCAGGGGTCCAGCTCAGGGGTTGGGTCGGGCGGCAGCTCCTGCCGTCCGAGAGGGAGACGTCCGGGTTGCCGGAGGCGTCGGCGATGGTGCGCAGTCGTAGAGCCGTTGCGGGTCCTGACGGCTCGTCTGCAATGCTGGAACGCTGACGGGGTGGCAGGTGGCGGTCACCCAGGACCTGACGCCGGCAGCCGGCGTACTGTCGCCGGTCCGTCCGGTTGCTGTGCCGGCCGTGGCACCCGGCATGCGCGCGGAACTGATCAGGACGTACCGCAGGCGTCCGTCGGCCACGTCCTGGCGCACGGCGCGGACCGTCGGCCAGGGCACCTGCTCGGTGAATCCGCCCATCGGCAGCACCCGCGCGCCCGTCGCGAGGATGAAGGGCGCGGCAGCCGTCCAACTCGTCGTCGCGAACAGGTAGCGCGCTGCGCCCCGGTGCGCGGTCGTATAGGCGAGCAGTGCGCGCTGGCCGGGATCGAGCGACGAGGGGCCGTCGCCGCCGCTGTCGAGGAGGCGTGCCCAGGAGGCGAAAGCGGCAGTGGCGCCGGCATTGTGCGAGGAGGACTTCGGTGTTGACGTCTGTGTCGCTGCCGGAGATCCCGACCCGGGCCCGAGCAGGGCGGTCGGCCCGAGCGCGCCCATCATCGAGTGCGGGTAGTGGGCATCGAACACACTCGAGGTCCAGGCGGTGGGCGCCAGCAGGGTCGTCACGAGCCCGGCGGCGACGGCTGCTGCTGCTCCTGCCCTGGCGAGGTACGGCCGTGGCCGCACGCCCAGCGCCCGGAGCAGGATCGGCAGCAGAAGCAGCCCGACGCAGAGACCACCCAGCAGCGTGACCGTCGGCGTCACCCAGGGCCGGAAGCCCTGGTACGGGCGGCTCAGCACGACCGCCCACACCGCTGTCGCCGCGACGGTCACCGGCAGTGCGAGCGCCCGGATGGTGCCCGAGCGCGCCTCCACACGTGCGCCGGACTCCACCACGCCGCTGCGGTACGACCGCCACAGCTGAGGCAGGCCCGCGCCGGAGAGAGCGGCCAACGGTGCGGCGATGACGCCCAGATAGTAGGCGTGCCCGGCGACGCTGCCCGCGCTGAGGACCACGAAGAAGCCCGCGAGCCAGCTGCCCCAGAGCACGTATCCGGCGCGCACCGGATCGGTTCGGGGTCGTCCGCGCCGCGCGAACAGTCCGGCCGCGAACCCGGCGAGGGCGGTCGGGTAGAGCCATCCGACTTGGGAGGCGAGCGACCCGCGCAGCAGCTTCGCCCAGCCGTCGCTCCTGGCGGCCTGCGGGATGGCGTTGTTCGTGTGGGTGCGCCCGCCGCTGTTGGGGTCGACGCCGCTGACGCCGCCACCGCGAACGGCGGACACGCTGCCCGTGCCCATGGCATTCAGGCCGACGGCGGAGAAGCGGTTCAGGAAGTTGTAGCCGACCACCATGCTGACCGGAGAATTGTCGGTCGTACCGTCCACGTACGGACGGTCGGCCGACGGTGTCACGGCGACGAGCGCCATCCAGGACGCAGACACGAGGACGGCGAGAGTGCCCGCAGCCGCGAGCTGAACGCAGCGCCTGCGCAGCGGCGTCGGAGAGGACATCAGATACACCGCAGCGAGCACCGGCAACACGGCGAAGGCTTCGAGCATCTTGGCCTGGAAGGCCAGCCCGACCCAGGTCGCGGCCAGGAGCAGCGTTCGCGTCCGACCGCTCTGTGCAGCGCGGGAGGTTGCTTCGGCGGCGAGCAGGAGCAGCAGGGTGAACGCCGGGTCCTCAACGGCTGTGCGGAAGAGTCCGGTCACAACCGGCGTCAGCATGAAGGCCAGGGCGGCGAGAACCCCCGCCGTTCGGCCGGCCCAGCGACGCACGAGTGTGTGCAGTACGCCCACGCTCACGACGCCTTCGACGACTTGCGGCAGGGTCAGCGCCCAGGGGTGGAATCCGAACAGTCGGGCGGCGACAGCTTGCGGCCAGAGAAAGCCCGGGAGTTTGTCGAGGGTGATGGTGTTACCGGGGTCGAACGATCCGAAGACGAAGCCCTTCCAGCTCAGCGTCATGCTGCGGACTGCATCCGCGTAGAAGGGATGGAACTGGCTCCGGCCGATCCCCCAGGCGAAGAGCACGGCTGAGAGGGCGCAGAGACCGAGGAGGATCAGCCGGTCGGCGATTGCTGCGCTTCCCTTGGGGCGGCCGGGGTGGACGGGTGCGGTGAACATGGGCATGCGGCGACTGTCGGTGGTCGCGGTCGAACCGGGGTGATCGGCAGGCCGAATGTGCCGGATTCCCAGGAAGATTTGGCCAATTCTTGACGCCCTGTCAGATGATCTATCTGCGGGTCGGATTGCGGCGCTGAGCTGGGGTTTTTCACTCTTGTGGGTGATGGTTTGGGCTTGGCGTGGGGCTGTTTGGGTGTCACAATTGTTCTATGGACGCCTCGATGTTCGGGGGCGGGTGTGAAGACGGAGATGCGTCCATGGGTGAGGGCTGTTCCGGCCCCTCGCTCGGGGATGTGTTCCGTGCGGACCCGCTGACCCCCAAGTCTTCCCGCCAGGCCCGCCACTGCGCGGAGCCCCTCCGCACCCTGCCCGCTTCCGCCCTCTCGTTTCTGGCCGCGTTGGCGGCGGAGGACGATGAGGTGCTGCACGCGGCCGGGGCCCGGTTCCAGTCCGAGCAACTCCTGGCGTTGGTGCGGTTCGAGGAAATGGTCGGCGCGGAGTTGGCGCGCCGCCTGGCGGTGTTCGACCGCACCGGCGGCGCGACCGCCGTCCGGTCCCGCACCACGAAGGGCTTCCTCCGCACCCACGGGCAGCTCGCGGACAAGCACGCGAACCAGCTGGTCGGCCGGGCCCGGGACCTGGACAAGCTCCGCAGCGTCCGTACCGCCCTCGCGGTGGGTGAGCTCTCCTCCAGCCAGGTGGAGGTCATCGCGAAGGAGATCGTCCCGGTCGAGGACCCGCAGGCCCGCCAGCAGGCCGAGGAACTCCTCATCGCCCAGGCCAAGGTCCTGCACCTCGCGCACCTGCGGACGGCCGCCCAGCAGGTCCACGCCCACCTCGTCGCCGAGGAAGACCCCAAGGCGGACGATGTTCCGGCGTCGTTCCAGTCCTGGGCGAAGCTGTCGCCGACCGGCACCTCGGACGACCCGTTCTGGGTCCTGTCCGGTGAACTGTCGCCGGTGGTCGGGGAGAAGCTCCGCGTCGCGCTGGAGGCCGCCATGGGCGCTCCCGTGGACGGGGACCCGCGCACCCACGCGGAGCGGATGGGCGACGCCATCGAAACCGTCGCCGACCTCGCGCTCGGCTCCGACAAGCTCCCCACCACGGGTGGCCAGCGTCCGCACCTCACCCTGATCGCGGACCTGGACGCGCTGCGGACGACCTGCCCCACCCACCCCACCCTCGACCACGACGAGTCCGAGGACGACGAGCCGGAAGAGGGCGGGGATGACCTGTCGGGGCTACTGCGCCCTCGGGTGGTGGCGACCACGACCCGGGGCTACCAGCTCCCCGCCTGGCAGGCCCGCAAGGAAGCCTGCGACTGCCAGCTCCGCGTCATCCTGACGCGGGGCCAGGACAAGCCCGTCTCGATCGGCCGCGCCACCCGCACCGTCCCCGCCCACCTGCGCGACGCGGTCATCGCCCGGGACCGGCACTGCGTCTGGCCCGGCTGCACCCGCCCCCCGACCTGGTGCGAAGCACACCACCTGACCCACTGGGCCGACGGCGGCCACACCAGCCTCGACAACCTCGCCCTCCTGTGCGGCGAACACCACACCGACCTCCACCAAACCGGCTGGGAACTCGAAATGATCAACGGCCAACCCCAAGCCGTCCCACCACCCGACACCCCACCACCCCCCAACACCAGATACCCCGGCTGACCCACAGCACGGCCCATGAGCCGCCCCACCAGGCGGCCCATCGGCACGCCCGCGTGCAGCACGGATCCGATTGGCTCGGTCATTGTGCGAGTGCGACGTGTATAACTCATGCATGTCCAAGAAGCCCGTCCCCGCTCTCGTGGTCACGCTCGAGGATGTCGCGCGGGTGGCCGGGGTGTCGCGGGCGACAGTGTCGCGGGTGGTGAACGGGAATGCCTCGGTTGCTGCGGGGCTGCGCAAGTCCGTGGAGAAGGCGATCGCCGCCACCGGGTACGTGCCCAATCTCGCTGCTCGCTCGCTGGTGACGCGTACGACCGGGTCCATCGCGCTGGCCGTCTCGGACATGAGCGCGGGGCAGATCTTCGCGGATCCGTTCTTCGGCCGGGTCGTCAGTGGAGTGACGCAGACCGTCCGCCCACGTGGCGTCCAGCTCATGCTCACCATCGTGGATGACGAGCCTTCCCGAAAGCAGTTGCTCAACTACCTGCGGCAGGGCCACGTCGACGGTGTGGTGCTGGTTTCCACGCACACGGACGACCCGCTGCCGGCGGACCTCGCCGCCGCCAAGGTGCCGGCCGTGCTCGCCGGGCGGCCGGCTGATCCGCTGCCGGTGAGCTTCGTCGAGGTGGACCAGCAGGCCGGTGTCTTTCTCGCGGTCGACCATCTTGTGGCGCTCGGGCGGCGGCGGATCGCCACCGCTTCGGGTCCGCTGGACACGCCCGCCGGACGCGTACGGCTGGAGGCCTTCCGGGAGCGGTTGGCGCATCACGGGCTCGCCGAATCGGCCTGGGCCGAGGGCGACTTCACCCAGGCCGGGGGAGCGGCCGCGATGCGCGGGCTGTTGGAGCGGGCACCGGACACCGATGCCGTGTTCGTCGCGTCGGACCTGATGGCGCTCGGTGCCGTGAGCGTGCTGCACCGCGCGGGACTGCGGATCCCGGAGGACCTGGCGGTGGTCGGCTTCGACGACAGCAACGTCGCGCTGACCTGCGATCCGCCGCTGACCACGGTGCGTCAGCCGGTGGAGGAGATGGCTGCTCAGATGGCGGAGCTGCTGCTTGAGCAGATCGCCTCTCCCGAGCGGCTGTTGCAGTCGCGGGTGTTCCAGCCGGAGCTCGTCGTCCGCGACAGCGCCTGACCGGGTGGGGAGGGCGGGGCCGCGCACCGGGATCCGGCCACGCGATGCCGGTACGATCCAGCCGCATGAGCAGCCCAGACAGGTTCGGCCCAGACAGGTTCGGCGCAGCCAGGTTCGGCGCAGACGGGTCCGGCGGCGAGCGGGTCGGCGCGCTGGACGCGGTGGACGCGGCATTGGTGCGGGAGCTGCAGCGGGACGGGCGGCTCAGCTATCAGGAGCTGGCCGAGCGGACGGGCGTCTCCCGCGAGGCGGCCCGGACCAGGGTGCAGCGGCTGCTGGCGCGGGGGCGCGTGCGAATCGTCGGGATCGTCGCGCCGCAGGTGGCCGGGCTGGCGGCGATGGCGCACGTCTCGCTCGACGTCGGCGGGCCGAGCGGGCCCGTGGCGCGGGTGGCGGCGGGGCGGGCTGCTGCGCGGTTCGTCTCCTGCACGGCTGGGGCGCGCGGCGTCGTGGTCGACCTGCGGGCCGCGGACGAGGATGCGCTGGACCGCGAGCTGGCCGTGCTGCGCAGTGCCCCCGGGGTGCGGGACGTGGAGGTCTTCCGCTGCGCGGAGCTGGTCAAGGACGCCTACTCGCCGCTGTGGCCGGACGGACGGAGAAGGCCCGGCGGCGGGCCCGTCTCCACCGGGCTCACCGCCGCCGATCTGGACGCCGTGGACCGGAGGCTGCTGGCGCTGTTGCAGGAGGACGGGCGGGCGGCGTTCGCGGCGCTGGCGCAGGAGGTCGGGCTCTCGGGACCGGCGGTCCGGGCGCGGGTGCTGCGTCTGCTGGACTCCGGCGCGGTCCACGTGACCGCGCTGATCGCGACCCGGGCGCTCGGCGTGCGGGAGGCGGCCGGGATCGGGCTGGGCGTGGGCTACGGGGGCGGGTACGGCAACGTGCATCAGGTGGCGCGCGAGGTGTCGGCGGTCCCGGGGGTGAACTTCGTCGCGCGCGGACACGGGCGCTTCGACCTGGTGTGCGGCGTGGACGCGCGGGACCGCGAGGAACTGCTGGTGGGGCTCGAAGCGGTCCGCTCGGTGGCGGGCGTGGCCCGGAGCGAGTCCTGGGTGCACATGGAGATCGTCAAGGAGAGCTACAGCTACGATCTGCCGACGCAGTAGGCGGATCTTTTGCATGGTGATGCGAATGCCATTGAATCGCTGGATGTGCGTGAAAGTCACGGCTTCTCATTCGCCGCATGAGATTGACGCCTACTTTTCGCCTGCCCTTCAATGAGCGGACTCATCCCCCTCTCGCTCTGAAGGCCAGGCCCGATGACTCCTCCAGCGCCTCCAGCGCCCTCTGCGCCTACTGCGGCTTCCACTGCAGCGGCTCTGCCGAGATCCCTCAAGGTCTTCGGCGCGGTCCTGCTGACGCTCTCCTGTGTCACGCCCGCGTCCTCGCTCTTCATCGTCGTCCCGCCGCTGCTGCAGCAGCTCGGCAGCGGGGCCGTCCTGAGTCTGCTGGTCGCGGCGTTCCTCTCGCTCGGGGTGGGGCTCTGCTACGCCGAGCTCGGCACCTTGGTGCCCAGCGCCGGAGGCGAGTACTCGATCGTCGGACAGATCCTGGGTCGCCCGATCGGCTGGCTGGTCTTCGTCATCTCGCTGGTGTCGCTGATCGTCATCCCGCCGATCATCGCGCTGGGTACGGCCGGCTACATCGCATCCGTCGTCAACGTGGACGCGAGCATCGCCGGAGCGGTGGTGATGTTGCTCGCCGTCGTGGTGGGCGTGCTGGACATCAAGTCGAACGCGCTGATCACCGGCATCTTCCTGGGGATCGAAGTGCTGGCGGCCGCCGTCGTCAGCTTCCTGGGCTTCACGCATGTGCACCAGTCGGTTGCGACGCTGATCCACCCGGTCGTCCCCGACGGAGCAGGTCACACCAGTCCGCTGACGGCGGGCCTGCTCGTCTCGGGTCTGGCGGTGGCGCTGTTCACCTACAACGGGTTCGGGACCGCGATCTACCTCTCCGAGGACCTGATCGAGCCGCGCCGCTCGGTCGCACGCACGGTGCTGTGGTCGCTGGTGGCGGGCGTCGTCGTCATCACGGTCCCGGTGACCGCGATCTGTCTGGGCGTCAGCAGTCCGGATCAGCTGGCGGCCGGGGATCTGGTCGCCGTCGTGAACAGCTGGGCCGGGAGCGGCGTCGGCACCTTTGTCAGCCTCTGCGTCGCCGCTGCGATCCTGAACGCGGTGATCGTGATGGTGCTGCAGAACGGACGCGTCCTCTTCGCCTCCGCCCGTGACCGCACCTGGCCCGAGCCGGTCAACCACGCGCTGAGCCGGATTCACCCGCGTTGGGGGTCTCCCTGGGTGGCGACGCTGGCCATCGGCCTGCCGGGTGTGGTGCTCGCGCTGGCCGTGCCGATCGACCAGCTCCTCGGCTTCACCGGTGTCGTGGTCGCCGTGATCTACCTGCTGCTCGGCGTCGCGGCGCTGGCCGCACGGCGCGGGCGGCACCGGGAGACGACGGCGTGGCGGATGCCGCTGTGGCCGGTGGCCCCGGTGGTCACCGTGGCAGCGCTGGCCTACGTGCTGACGCAGCAGACGGCGCACGACCTGATCATCACCGGCGTGGTGCTGCTGGTGGGCTTGGCCTACTGGGTCGGGTTCCTCCGTCCCCGCCTGGCCACGCACTGGCAGCTGAGCCTGCCTGCGGACCAGACCCCGCCGCCTGCGCCCGAAGCCACACCTACCGCCGGAGCCACACCCGCTGCCGACGTCACACCCGCTGCCGCGGCAGCCACCATCGCCACCGCACGGAAGAACTCATGAACCAGCACGCCGATCTGATCGTCCACAACGCCCACGTCCACACCGTCGACCCCCGACAGCCGCGCGCCGAGGCCGTGGCCGTGCGCGAAGGGCGCATCGTCTGGGTCGGCGTCGGGGGCGGTGGGGGGAGTGGGCGCAGCGCGAGGGACGCCGACGCGGGCGGCTGGCGTGACTGGCTCGGGCCGGACACGGAGGTCGTCGACGCGGGCGGACGGCTGCTGTTGCCCGGGTTCGTCGACAGTCACAACCACGTGCGGCTCGGTTCGGACAGCGCCTGCGTGCAGTTGGCCGGGGCAGGGTCGCTGCCGGAGATCGGCCGGCGGATCCAGCGTTGGCTGGCGGAGACTCCGGACGCCGAGTGGGTGGAGGCGGAGGCGTTCGACTACACCGCGATCCCGGCGGGCCGAATGCCGACGGCGGCCGATCTGGACGCGTTCACCGGCGACCGCCCGGCCTTCGTGCTGAGCTACGACGTGCACACTGCCTGGCTCAACTCGGCTGCGCTGCGGCGTCTGGGCATCGACGCGAGTGTGGCGCAGACCCCGTACGGGACCGTGCAGAAGGATCCAGGGACCGGCGAACCGACGGGCTTCCTCACTGACTTCGCCGTGCGCGGGCTCTCCCGTGACGGCCATCGGGCGCTCGAGGCAGCGGGCGTGCCGTGGGCGCACCCGGACCGGCAGTACGCGCGGCTCTGCGGCAGCCTGGACATGGCGGCCCGTTACGGCATCACGACCGTCGTCGAGCCGCAGAACTCGCTCGACGACCTGGCCCTGTACGAGCGGGCGCGGCGTGCAGGGAGGCTGCGGTCGCGCCTGGTCGCCGGGCTGTTCCACCCGCGCGGCACGAGCGACGCGGAGCTGGCGGAGTTCGCCGCGGCGGGGCGTGAGCACAGCGGCGACCGGTTCCGGGTCGGCCCGCTGAAGCTCTACATCGACGACGTCGTCGAGCCGCACACGGCAGCGCTGCTGGAGCCCTACGCGGGGCATCACTCCCACCGCGGCGAGACGTTCTACCCGCCGGAGGAGTTCGCCGAGACCTTCGCCCGCCTGGACCGCCTGGGCTTCCAGCTCTTCGTGCACGCGACCGGCGACCGCGGTATCCGCACGGTGCTGGACGCGGCGGAGTACGCGCGCAAGGTGAACGAAGGCGGGGAGGGCTACGGCGGAGCGGCCAGGGGCTACGGCGGGGACGGCGGCGCGCGGCACCAGATCGTGCACGTGGAGTGCCTCGACCCCGATGACGTGGCGCGTTTCGTCGAGCTGGATGTCGTCGCCTGCATGCAGCCCCGGCACTGCTCGCCCGACATCGCCGGTCCGGGGCAGGACTGGGCCGACGCGGTCGGCCCTGGTCGCTGGAACAAGGCCTGGCCGATGCGCAGTCTGCACGAGGCCGGAGCGCGGCTCGCTCTTTCGAGTGACTGGAACGTGGCCGAGATGGACCCGATGGTCGGTCTCTACACGGCCGTCACCCGGCAGGGTCTGGCAGGTGGTCCGGCCTGGCAGCCGGAGCAGACCCTGGACCTGGCCACGGCGGTGCACGGCTACACGATGGGCGGCGCCTACGCCAACCACCTCGACGACCGGCTCGGCTCGATCACCGTCGGCAAGTACGCGGACCTGGTCCTGCTCTCGCAGGACCTGTTCGCCCTCGACGACCCGCGCGCGATCCTGGACACGGTGGTCGATCTGTCGGTGCTCGACGGCGAAGTGGTGCAGCGCAGCTCGCGCGTCTGAGGGCCGGAGGGCCCCGCCTCCAGCCCGGGGGTTTCGGTCAGCGGCATCGCACCGGCATGCTGGTGCGATGCCGCTGACCGTGGAACTCGCCGACAAGCTCCTCGCCGACAACTTCGCACCCTGGGTGCTGGATCTGGGTCTACGGGTCGTCACGACCGGTGAACGGCACGCCGTGCTGCGACTCCCCTGGTCCGAGCGGCTCGCCCGGGAGGGTGGTGCGCTTTCCGGGCAGGCGCTGATGGCCGCCGCCGACACCGCCACGGTCGTCGCGGTCGCGGCGGCGCGGGGCGGGTACGTGCCGATGACGACCGTTCAGCTGTCGACCTCGTTCCAGCGGCCCGTGGTGGGCGCGGACGTACTGGTGCGCGCCACGCTCACCAAGTTGGGCCGCACGCTCGCCTTCGCCGACATCACGATGTCGCCGGAGGGTCCGGACGGCACCGTGGCCGAGCATGCGCCGGCAGCGCACGCGACGGCTGTCTACGCCCTGCTCAGCTAGCCCAGGCCCGTCACGACGCCTTGCCCGACGGGGAGCTGCTGGGGCCCTGGCGGCGGACCTCCTGGACGTGCCGCAGCGCGTCGCGCAGGTCACCCAGCCAGGTCTCGGCGTTGTCGCCGACCTGGCGCACGCACCAGGCCAGCGCGTCGCTGCGGCTGCGGGCGACGCCGGCCGCGACCAGGGTGTCCAGCACCTGGCGCTCCGGCTGCCGCAGCCGGGTCATCGTGGGGACGGCGAGATGGGTGAACATCATCCGTCGGCCGTCGTGCAGCACGCCCCAGGACACCTTGCGGCCGAAGTGCTCCTCCGCCGCGCGGGCCACGTGCATCCGGTCCACGCGCGTGCGCTCGCGGAACTCCGCCACCGGGTCGGTCGACCCGTCCGTCTCTTCCGCCGCAGCGGGAATCGTGCCGACGACCGTGATCTCCTCGCGGTCAGCCACGACCGTCGGCGTCTCCTCGAACAGTCCTTCGGGAAGGTGTGCGGCGAACCACTCCGCGACCGACTCCCCGGTCTTGCCCATGTCTGTCATGGATCCATGATTACACCATTACAAGATTTCAGGTAGGGGAGGTGGGGGTGTGGGTGCGACGGTCCGGGACGTGCTGATATCCGTTTTCGCATGTCCGGGCAGGTCTGTTACTGTGAACTCAACGACGCGGGGTGGAGCAGCTCGGTAGCTCGCTGGGCTCATAACCCAGAGGTCGCAGGTTCAAATCCTGTCCCCGCTACTCGCACCACTGTGGGCCTGATCGACGGACATCCGTTGATCAGGCCCACAGTGCTTTCTTCGAGCAGTGCTTGCTTTTCGGGCCTAGGCTGGCGGTATGGCACCGCCGTACACGGTCGAGCTCGAACCGGAGGTCAGGGCCTGGCTGGAGCTGTTGCCCGGTCGGCTGTTCCGTCGCTTCGAGACCTACGCGGAGCTCCTGGCCGAACTGGGGCCGGATACGCCCTCGCCGTACGTCCGGAAGCTGGGCGACGGAGTGGCAGAGCTGCGTCCGACGCTCGACGGGGTGGCCACGCGGATCACCTTCTGGATCACCGATGACCGACGCATCGTGCTGCTGACCGTCTTCCGCAAGACTCGCACGCACGAGCAGGCGCAGATCAGCCGGGCCGTGCGGGCGAAGCAGGAGTGCGAGGCGGGGCACGAGGGCCATGCACAGGCGGAGCAGGGGACCTTCACCCGCGAAGGGGACGGGGGTCTGTAATGGCGCATACCCGATGGAAGTTGGCGAGCGAGTGCAGGCTCGTCGACGGGCACCGTGAGTCGCTCGAACTGGAGCAGGAGCGGCAGGAGCACCGGCTGGCGATGGCGCTGGCGCGGGTGGTGCGCGACCGCAGGGTGGAGCTCGGCCTGTCCCAGGCCGAGCTCGCGTCCCGGATGGGCATGCCCCGGGCGGCGGTCGACCGGATCGAGGGATCCGACACGGTGCCGACACTGGCCCTGCTGACCAGACTCGCCCAGGGGCTCGAGGCCTCGCTGCACTTTGCGATCGACGCGGACGGCGCTCAGGTCACGCTGACCGAGCGGTAAACGCGTCAGCGCTCCTCGCGGAACTCCACGTGGGCGGCCGCGACCGGGTCGTACTTGCGGAGGCTCAGCCGGTCGGGGTCGTTGCGACGGTTCTTCCGGGTGACGTAGGTGTACCCGGTACCTGCGGTGGAGCGGAGCTTGACGACGGGACGGAGTTCACTGCGTGCCATGACGGCCTCTCCTGTTCCTTGCTTCTGAACTTACTTGTACGGCCGACCCGTGCTGTGGTCGGGTACGCGTCAACACGCGTCGGGGTCGGCGCATTCCCGGGCCGGGCCGGGGCGGGGCGTGGAATGATCTGTGCCCTTGACAGGTGGGGCGAGTGGTCGGACGGATGGGGCGGCGGGCCGTATGGCTGAGGCGGGGCGGATGGGTGAGGCGGGCCGTATGGCTGAGGCGGGGGAGCTCGCGCGGACGGGTCTGGCGGGGGCAGCGCGTCTGCTGCATGCGGGGCGGGACCGGGTGGTCGACGGCGGCCGGAGGGCTGCGCAGGGCGAGTGGGCCTATGCCGCGCTGACTTCGGTCGCCCCGCCTGCCGTGCCGGTGAGCGAAGCCTGGAAGCTGTCGATGGGCACACTGCTCGGCCGGCACCCGCGGACCCCGGCGCTGGCCCACAAGGCGCTCGGTCTGCTCGACGGACTCGGCGCGGTCCACCTCGGTCCGCAGGGCGTCGGTGCTTCGACGGCGAGGAGGTGGAGTGGAGCAAGATCGTCGAGATCCGCACCCGCAACGCCTTCGAGCTGATGACGACGCAGGCGCTCGAGAACGAGGTCGACCGCATCCGCACCCTGCTGCCGCCTGTTCCAGGGCGGAAGTGGCTGGTCACCCAGGCGGCCGAGGCGATGGCCACGGTGGTGCTGGCGGCGCTGGAGCAGGGTTCGACGCCGGGGCGGCTCGACGAGCTGACCGTTCCCGCCGAGATCGTCCATCGGGGACTGCTCGGACGCCAACGAGTGCTGCGGGGTGGGCTGTTCGCGGCGGCGACGCTGGTGATCGTGGAGCCTGTGGCAGACAGCCTGGCGGCGACTGCCGCGCTGCACGGAGTGCCGGTTCGCCCGGCCGCCGCGCCTGCGGAGAGCGACGAGCGCGCCCGGCTGGAGGCGCTGCGGGAGCGCACCGATGCGGTCGCCCGCCACCTGGACCAGCTGCGGCCGCCGGAGGAGCAGCGGGAGATGCAGCCGGAGATCCCGGAGCAGTCGAGCGGGGCGGTACAGCTGATGAAGGCGGACTCGACCGAGGCGCAGTAGCCCTGGAGGTCGGGTCAGTCGCGGGTCAGTCGCGGAACCAGACGAGGACCCGGCCGTCGTTGCCGGGGGCGTTCTCGTGCCGCAGGTAGAGCTTCTTGATGTGCTTCTGGTCGAGGAAGGCCACGACGCGCTGCCTGAGCTTGCCCGATCCCTTGCCGGGGATGATCTCGACGACCCGTTCGCCCGAGTGGGCGGCGGTGAAGAGGAACTGGCGCATGGCCAGCTCGATGTCCCGGTTGTTGCGGAAGATGGGATGCAGGTCGAGGCTCAGCATGCAGGGCAGCCTGTCACAGCTTGCCGGGAGATGTCAGAGCTGCACCGTGCTGCCCAGGCCGAGGGCGCGGGCGGCCGCGTGGGCGACGGAGGCGGCGGCGACGTCGAGCGCGGCGTGGCCGGTGGACTTGAAGACGGTCAGCTCGGCGGCGGCGCGGCGGCCCGGGTGCGCGCCGTCGAGGACTGCGCCGATGAGGGTGACGCGGTCAGCAGCGAGAGCCTGGAGTTCGTGCGCGCCTGCCGGAGGAGGGGAGCCCGCCGCGCCGGGCCACTCGGCGAAGAGGGCGGCGTCACGGATCGTCGCGGCGTCCAGCTCCGGGCCGTCGGAGCCGCCGACCGAGCTGATGTGGGTGCCGGGCGCGAGCCACTCGCGGCGGACGACGGGTTCGCGGGCGCCCGTGCAGCACAGGACGATGTCCGCCCCGCGCACGGCCTCCTCGATCGACGCGGCGGGCGCGACGCCGAAGCGGTCGGCCAGGGCGCGGACCCGGGCGGGGTCGCGTCCGGCGACGGTCGCCGAGGCGGCCTCGTCGTCGGTGAGAAGGGCGAGTTGGGCCGTGGCCTGGGCGCCGGTGCCGACGATGGCGATGCGTGAGGCGTCGGGGCGGGCGAGGGCGCGGAAGGCGAGCGTGGCCGTCGCGGCGGTGCGGGCGGCGGTGAGCGGTTCGGCGTCGAGCAGTGCGAGCAGGCGGCCGTCGTGCTCGTCGAAGTAGGCGACGAGACCGCGATGGGTGCTGCGGCCCGGCTGGTCGGGATCGCCGAAGACGGTGATCAGCTTGGCCGCGAGGCCCAGTCCTGGCACGTAGCCGGGCATCGCGCCGAGCAGGCCGTGCGGGGCGCGAGCCGCGATCCGGGGCGGGCTGGACGCCTCGCCGCGCGCGATGGCGACCAGGGCGTGAGTGAGGGCGGCGGTCAGGCTGGCGGTCGGGGTGGAGGTCGGGGTGGCGGTCGGGGTGGAGGCGCTGTGCGTCGGGTCGCGGGGCACGCCGGTGAGGGCGGCTTCGGTGCGGGCGTGGTCGAGGACCAGCACCTGCGCGGGGTGAGAGGCGGTGCCGGAGGAGATGGGGGAGATGGGGGAGATGGGGTAGGAGGCGCTGTCCTGGCTCATGCGTGGCCCCGGGCTGTGTGGTGGGAGGACGTCAGTTCCGCGAGGTCGCTGCTGAGTCGGTCGACCGCGGCGCGCAGCTGCCGCTCCAGCGTCGTGAGCCCCTCGCCGTCGAACTCCGCGACCGGGCCGACGACCGTCAGGGCGCAGACCGGGGTCGCGCCCGCCGCCGTGGTGACGGCGCGGCTGACCGAGGCGATCAGCTGCTGGTTGCGTCCGCGCTGGACGGCGAAGCCGCTGCTCGCGGTCCGGTCGAGATCGGCGAGCAGGCCGTCGGGGCCGGTCAGTGGGTGGCCGTCGGCCTCGGCGGGGCGGAGGTAGGGCGCGCGGGCCTCCGGGGCGAGCGCGGCGACCAGCGCCAGCGGTCCGGCGAAGCGGTGGACGGGGAGCAGTTCGTCGCGCAGGTCGCTGATCATCGCCAGCCGGGCGGGGCGCACCACGTCGACGACGCGGGACCGGTCCTCGGCCGGGACCTGCAGGTTCACCATCATGCCCGTCTCTGCGGCGAGCGCCTCCAGGACCGGACGGGCGACGCCGGCCAGCCCGTTGGCGGCGGCCGCGCCGGAGAGCCGGAGGATCGCGGTGCCGGGGAGGTAGTGGTCGCCCAGGCGCAGTACCCAGCCGCGCCGGACCAGGTCCAGGAGCACGCGGTACGCGGTCGCGCGGTGCATGCCGAGGCGGTCGGCGATCTCGGACAGGCGCAGCGGCCGGTCGGAGCCGGCCACGGTCTCGATCAGATCCAGAGCCTTGTCGACGGCGGACGTGGCTGATGCGGGCACGGGGTCCTCCTGTCGGAAGGCTGGGATAGGGTGTTGCAGACATTGAAGCAGATGTTTCAGCTGTTGTAACACCTCGCAGGAGGGGTCCCATGGTGGTCGCGTATCGCGGAGCAACGCTGCTGGACGGCACGGGAGCGCCGGTCCGCGCGGGGGTGACGATCGTTGTCGACGAGCACAAGATCCGGCTGGTCGCTGCGGACGCCGACGCCGACGCTGACGTCCCGGTGGACGCCGAGGTGGTCGAGCTCGGCGGCGCCTTCGTCGTGCCCGGGCTGATCGACTCGCACCAGCACATCGCCACCCCGCCCGACCGGGCCCTCGCCGAGGCGACGCTCCGGCGCGACCTGTACGGCGGGGTCACCGCGACCAGGGACATGGCAGACGACCTGCGTCAGGTGGCGGATCTGGCGCGCGCTGCGCTGGTCGGCGAGATCGCGGCGCCCGACATCCACTACGCCGCGCTGATGGCGGGCCCCAGCTTCTTCGAGGACCCGCGCACCTGGCAGGTCTCCCAAGGCGCGACGCCGGGGGCCGTGCCGTGGATGCAGGCGATCACGGAGGAGACGGATCTGCCGCTCGCCGTCGCCATGGCGCGCGGCACGTCTGCGACGGCGATCAAGATCTACGCCAACCTTCCCGGCGGGCTCGTGGCCGCGATCACCGCCGAGGCGCACCGGCAGGGCATCGCGGTCTGGGCGCACGGCGCGGTCTTCCCCGCGACGCCCGGCGAGGTCGTCGCGTCCGGCGTCGACTCGGTCTCCCACGTACAGCTGCTCGTGCACGAGGCGGCACAGCAGCCGCTGACGACGTACCAGCAGAAGCCCCCGATCGACTACGCCCGCTTCGCGGCCGGGGACGACGCCTGCCTCGCGGAGCTCTTCGAGGAGATGCGCCGCCGGGGCACGGTCCTGGACGCGACGGCGAGCCTGTGGGCGCGCATCGCACGCGAGGCAGGGGACGGGGCAGGAGTCGAGGACCACGAAACTCGCGAGCGGGCCGTGGCCAACGACGGTCTGTCGGCCGCGCTGACCGCGCAGGCGTTCCGGGCCGGGGTGACGGTGTCCGCGGGCACGGACTGCGATCCGGATCCGGAGCAGCCCTGGCCGCCGCTCTTCGAGGAGCTCGAGTACCTGGTCGAGCGCTGCGGGCTCACCCCGGAGCAGGCGCTGCGCAGCGCGACGTACGCCGGCGCGGTGAGCATGGGCGCCGAGGCGCGGATGGGCACGATCGAGGCAGGGAAGCTGGCCAACTTCCTCGTCCTGGCGGAGGATCCGACGCGGGACATCCGGCAACTGCGCAGCCTGCGCTTCGTCGTCAAGCGAGGCAAGCGGTACGACCGCGCGGAGTACCGGGCCGAGCACCGGGTCGAGTACCGCGCCGATCACTCAGAGCACCTGAACGGAGAGGCGTCCGCGTGAGCACGCTCAGCTACCCGATCGTCAACGCGCTCGGCGGCCTGGAGAATCCCAACGCCGAGACCGAGGCGGCAGGGCAACTCCAGCAGACCGGCGAGGAGCTGGTCATCGACGCCCGCGCGCTCGCCGAGGCCAAAGCGTCCGGGCTGACGGCCGTCAACATCACGCTGGGCTACACGCTGGGCGATCTGCCGCCCTACGAGCACACCTTGCGCGAGCTGGACGTCTGGGACGGCATCATCGCGGCGCAGCCGGACGAACTGGTCAAGGTATTGGCCGCGTCCGACATCCGCCGCGCGCATGACGAGGGGCGAGTGGGGGTGATCTACGGCTTCCAGAACGGCGTGGCCGTGGGTGAGGATCCGGCGCGGATCGGCGAGCGGGTGGGCCTCTTCGCCGAGCGCGGAGTGCGGGTTGTGCAGTTGACGTACAACCAGGCCAACCACCTGGGCGACGGGTCGATGGCGCCGGAGAACCGCGGGCTGAGCGGCTTCGGGCGGGAGGTCGTGGCCGCGCTGAACGAGCACCGGCTCATGGTCGACCTCTCCCACAGCGGCGAGCGCACCTGCCTGGAGGCCGCGCGGATCTCGCGGCAGCCGGTCTCGATCAACCACACCGGCTGCCGGGCCCTGGCCGACCTGCCCCGCAACAAGACCGACGAGGAGCTGCGCCTGGTCGCCGAGCGCGGCGGCTTCGTGGGCATCTACTTCATGCCCTTCCTCACCCTCTCCGGACACGCTCGTGCGGCCGACGTGGTCGAGCACATCGTCCACGCGGTGGACGTCTGCGGTGAGGACGCGGTCGGCATCGGCACGGACGGGCCGGTCACCGCCATCGACGATCTCGACGCCTATCGCGCCCGGTTGGCGGAGCACGTCGCCGAGCGGGCGCGGGCGGGCGTCGGGGCGGCGGGCGAGCGGGCGGACACCCTCCCCTTCGTCATCGACCTGCGTGGCGTCGACCAGTTCCGCGAGCTGATCCGGCTGTTGGAGCGGCGCGGCTTCACGGAGCAGCGGATAGCCAAGATCATGGGCGGGAACTTCATCGACTACGCCGAGCGGATCTGGCCCTGACGGGGGAGCTGGGCTTGAGCCGGCGCAGGGTCCAGCCCTCGCCGGTGGGGTCGAGGTCCTTGGTCGACTGCTTGAAGAGGTACTCGGCACGCTCGTAGGAGAGTCGGCGGCGTCCGGTGTCCGGGCACAGGTCGGCGGGGTCGGCCGGGGTGCGGGCCGGGCCGGGGCGGCGGTCGGTGAGGCAGAGGGGTCCGCGCCGGCGGTCGCCGATCAGTGCCCTGTCCGACGGGCAAGGGCGGTGGCGAGGTCGTCGAGCGGCCTGGTCTCCCCGAGGCTCAGGCGCAGCTGTCGCAGGGTCTGCGTGTAGGAGCGACGGCTGGAGGCGTCCAGCTCGGCGCGGGCGAGGAAGTCGTCGGCGGCCTCGCCGAGAGTGGGCCCCGGGGCGGCTGTGCTGCGCAGCTCGTCCGCGCGGCGCGTCGGGAGGCGCGCTCGGCGAGGCGAGGTGGTGGCGTGGCGCGGTGGGCGGGCAGCGCCGGGGCGTCGTAGCGTAGGGGTACCCAGGAAGAGCACCAGGGGAGAGCGCGCGATGGCACTGATGAAACTGGCAGCAGCACTCCTGGCCTGCGGTGGGTCCCTGGTCCCTGCGGCGGCGTCCTCCACATCCAGCACTTCCGGCGCGCCCGCCCCGGGCGGGCAGAGCACCGGTGCGCAGCAGGCCGTGCGGACGCCGATCCTGCTCGACTGCGTCGGCCACCCGCAGACGCGCCCCGGCACGTACGTGGTCGCCTGCGGAGACGGGAACAACTACCTCGTCTCCCTGCACTGGACGCAGTGGAACGGGAGCGCCGCCCGCGCCTCGGGCACCGACGTGGCCAACGACTGCGTGCCCTACTGCGCGGCCGGACACTTCCACCGCTTCCCGGTCGAGGTCACGTTGGACCGGCCGGTGTCCTGGTCCGGCCATGCCGGGTCGGTGCGGTTCACCCGGCTGACCCTCGACTACCCGGGTGCCCGGCCGACGGGCATGCCACGGCACTTCGTCTTCCCGCTCCCCAAGGGCCCGGCCGGGGTGACCCCGGTCTAGTGCCGTGCAGCAGCGCTAGGCCTCACGCCTCACGCCTCACGTCTCAGGCCGCGGCCGGGGGCGTGGAGCGGGTGCGGTGGGTGCGGATGATGTCGGCGTAGCGGTGGCCGCTGGACTTGATGGTGCGGCGCTGGGTCGGGTAGTCGACGTGGACGAGGCCGAAGCGCTTGTCGTAACCGTAGGCCCACTCGAAGTTGTCCAGCAGCGACCAGGCGTAGTACGCCGTCAGCGGCGCGCCGGCCTTGATCGCGCGGGCGCAGGCGGCGAGGTGCTGTTCGAGGTAGGCGGTGCGCTCGGGGTCGAGGACCTGCCCGTCGGCGGTGAGGACGTCCCGGTAGGCCGAGCCGTTCTCGGTGACCATGAGGCTCTGCGCGCCGTACTCCTTGGTCACCCGGAGCAGCAGTTCCTCCAGCCCCGCGGCGTGCACCTCCCAGTCCATGGCCGTCCGTGGGCCGGGGCCCGGCACCTGACGGAAGCCCGGTGCCGCGGCGCCGGGGTCGTCGGCGATGATCTGGCGGAAGTAGTAGTTGACGCCCAGCCAGTCCAGCGGCTGCGCGATGGTCGCCAGATCGCCGTCCAGGGCCGGGAGTTCGACGCCGTAGTGGTCGAGCATGTCCTGCGGGTAGCCGCGGCCGAAGATCGGGTCGAGCCACCAGCGGTTGATGTGTCCGTCGGCGCGCCGGGTGGCCGCGTGGTCGGCCTCGCTGTCGGAGGCGGGCTCGCAGGTGCTCAGGTTGTTGGTGATGCCGATCCTGGTCGGACCCGGGGAGGCGGCGCGGAGGGCCTGCGCGGCCAGGCCGTGGCCCAGGTGCAGGTGGAAGGAGGCGCGGACGGCCGCGGTGAGGTCGGTGACGCCCGGGGCCATCTTGCCCTCGAGATGGCCGATCCAGGCGCTGCACAGCGGTTCGTTCAGCGTGGCCCAGTCGGCGACCCGGTCGCCGAGGCGGGCGGCGACGACGGAGGCGTAGTCCGCGAAGGCGCGGGCGGTCGCGCGGGCCGGCCAGCCGCCCCGGTCCTGCAGGGCCTGCGGCAGGTCCCAGTGGTAGAGCGTGGCGTTGGGCCGGATCCCGGCTTCGAGCAGGGCGTCGACCAGGCGGTCGTAGTAGTCGAGACCGGCCCGGTTGACCGTGCCGGTGCCGTCGGGCATGACGCGCGGCCAGGCGATGGAGAAGCGGTAGCTGTCCAGGCCGAGGGTGCGCATCAGGGCGACGTCCTCGGGCCAGCGGTGGTAGCTGTCGCAGGCCTCCGCGCCGGTGTCGCCGTTGTCGATCGCGCCGGGCACCTGGCAGAAGGTGTCCCAGATGGAGGGGGACCGGCCGTCCTCGGCGACGGCTCCCTCGATCTGGTAGGCGGACGTGGCCGACCCCCAGCGGAAGTCAGGCCCGAACACGGAGGTGTCGAACACGGAGGGGTCGGGCGCAGGCATGGGTCTCCTCAGCTCACGGTGCGGGGTGAAGGGCAGTGCATGTGAAGGGCAGTGCGGGGCGAAGGGCAGTGCGGGGTGAAAGGCGGTACGAGGTGAAGGGGGCCGCTACTTGACCGAGCCGGCGGTCAGGCCGGCCACGAGGTAGCGCTGGAGCAGCAGGAAGGCCACGACCACCGGCACGCTCACCACCAGGGAAGCCGCCATGATCTGGTTCCAGTACACGTCGTTCTGCGACGCGTAGTTGCGCAGCCCGACGGCCAGCGTGCGGGTGGAGTCGTCGGTCATCACCGAGGCGAAGAGCACCTCGCCCCAGGCGGTCATGAAGGAGTAGACCGCGACCGTGACGATCCCGGGCACCGCCGCCGGCACGATCACGCGGACCAGCGCGCCGATCGGGCCGTTGCCGTCGACCTTCGCCGCCTCGTCCAGCTCGCGCGGGATCGAGTCGAAGTAGCCGACCAGCATCCAGATCGAGAACGGCAGGGTGAAGGTGAGGTAGGTGATGACCAGCCCGAGCTGCGAGCCGGACAGCTGGATCCCGGTGGCGGCGCCGATGTTCACGTAGATCAGGAAGAGCGGCAGCAGGAAGAGGATGCCGGGGAACATCTGCGTCGACAGCACCGTGACGCTGAACAGCTGCCGGCCGCGGAAGCGGTAGCGGCTGACCGCGTAGGCGGCCAGGATCGCCAGGACCACCGAGATGGCGGTGGAGCAGGAGGCGACCACCAGGCTGTTCACGAAGTAGTGGCCCAGCGGGACGGTGCTCCAGATGTCCACGTAGGGACGGAAGGTCAGCCGCGTGGGCAGCCACGCGAAGGCAGCCTGCACGTCCTGGAGCGGCTTCAGCGAGCTGCTGACCATGACGTAGAGCGGCAGGAAGGTGAAGATCCCGAGCAGGGTGAGGCCGATCCGTCGGGTCCACACGAACGCGGGCGGCGGAGCCATCGGGGACCGGGGGCGACTGGTGCGAGGGGTGCGCCCGGTGCGTGTGCTAGTCAACGGCCTTCCTCCTCCGGTTGGTGACGAGCAGGTAGACGGCGGTGACCAGCAGCAGGAAGAGGAGGAGCAGGACGGACATGGCCGATCCCGAGCCGAAGTTCCAGTTCTGGAAGGAGGTGTCGTAGATCTGTACCGAGATCAGGTTCGCCTGCGGCGGCGGGACGTTGCCGAAGAGCGTGAAAGGCGTGTTGAAGTCGTTGAAGTTCCACAGGAACAGCACCAGCACCAGCACCTGGTTGACCGGACGCAGCTGCGGCAGCGTGATCGAGCGGATCCGCCGCCAGGTGCCCGCGCCGTCGATGGCGGCCGCCTCGTACAGATCGCCGGGGATGTTCTGCAGCCCCGCGGTGACGACCAGGAAGGCGAAGGGCCAGGTCCGCCAGACGGCGGTGACGACCAGCGCCCAGAAGCTGTTGCCGCCGAGCAGCCAGAACGGCGCGGTCTTGAACAGGTGCAGGTCGTGCACCAGCAGCTGGTTCACCAGGCCGGAGTCGCGCTGGAACATGAACTCCCAGGTGATCGCGGCGGTGTAAGCGGGCAGGGCGTAGGGGACAAGGAAGTAGGTGCGGAGCAGGCCGCGGCCGCGGAACGGGTCCTGCATCAGCAGCGCCGCGCCGGTGCCGAGCAGCCAGGAGACGCCGACCGTCAGCACCGTGAAGCCGCAGGTGATTTCGAAGGAGTGCAGCAGGTTGCGGCCCACCGCGCTGTTGAAGTCCAGCGCGAAGCGGTAGTTGTCGAAGCCGGCGCCGGGCGCGGCGCTCCAGTTGCGGATGAAGAACTCGGTGAGGTGCTTGAAGCTCATGAAGATGCCCACCAGCATCGGCACCACGTGCACCAGCAGCTCGAAGAGGACGGCGGGCAGCAGCAGCAGGTAGGGCAGGCCGGCTCGGCGGATCCGGGCCCAGGAGCGCGGGGAGGAGGCGCTGGGGGGCTCGGGGCGCGGCGCGGACGCCCTGCTGCGGGCGGTGTCGATGGCGGCGGGCATCGGTCGTGGGGTCCTTCCGTGGTGCTGCTGTTCTAGACCGTGCAGTCGAATCGGTGCAGTTCCAGATCCGTTCAGTGTGCGGGTCGGCCGCCTGCCGGTCAGCCGCCGGCCAGGAGCTGCTGCTGGGCCTGGTCGAGCTGGGCGGCGACGGACTGGTTCGTGACGGGCTTGCCGCTGGCGGCGTCGGCGAAGAGGTTCTTCAGCGCGGAGCCGATGACGGTCTCGAACTGGCTCTCGGTCGCGACGGCGGGCATCGGCGCGGCGGAGTTGGCCAGCACGCTCTGGATGACCTTGACGCTCTCGGTCTGGAAGGCCGGGTCGGTGTAGGCGTCGGACACGGAGGGCAGCGAGGAGTACGCCTTGTTGAGGGCGGTCTGGGTCTCCTTGCTGACCATGAACTTCACGAACTTGAGCGCGGCGTCCTTGTTCTTCGTGTTGGCGAAGACGGAGAGGTTGATGCCGGCCACGATCGAGTCGACGTGGGTCGGGCCGCTGGCGCCTGCGGAGGCGAACGGGACCGGGACGACGCCGTACTGGCCGGACTGCATGCCGTAGGTGGCGAGCGTCGCGTCGGCCGACTGCCAGAGCAGCATGGCGGCCTTGCCGGTGGCGAAGTCCTTCACCGCCTCGGTGCCGTTCGAGTACTCGGCGTTGCTCGGGTTGGCGATCTTGTCGGCGGCGACGAAGTCGACGTACTGCTTGAGGGCGGCGACGTTCTGCGGGGTGTCGAAGGTCGGCTTGCCGGCGCTGTCGAAGAAGCTGCCGCCCTGCTGGGCGCTGAAGGTGAAGGCGTGGTGCGCGTTCTCGGAGGTGCTCGCGCCCTCGACGGAGACGCCCCACTGGCCGTTCTTGGTGAGCTTCTTGCCGTCGGCGACGAAGTCGGCCCAGGTGGCGGGCGGGGTGCTGATGCCGGCGGCCTGGAACATGGCCTTGTTGTAGTAGAGGGCGTAGGACATCGAGTAGATCGGGACGCCGACCGGCGGCTTGCCGGGCGCGCCGGTGGCGGCCAGGGCGCCGGGCAGGAAGCGGCCGGTGCCGCCGATCTGCCCCATCACGTCGTCGGAGACCGGAAGGAAGGCGCCGGTCGCCTGGAGCGAGGCGGACCAGGTGTTGCCGATGTTGACCAGGTCCGGGCCCTGGCCCGAGCTGGCGGCGGCGAGGATCCGGTTGAGCAGGTCGTTCCAGCCGATGACCTCGAGCTTGACCTTGATCCCGGTCTGCTTGGTGAACGCGTCCAGCTCGGGGGTGAGCACCTTGACGTCCTGGGCGATGGAGCCGCCCTGGTCGCTGGCCCAGTAGGTCAGCGTCGTCTGCGAGCCGCCCGAGCTGCCGGCGGTGCCGCCGCCGCCCGAGCCGCCGCTGCCGCAGGCGGAGGCGAGCAGCGCGGTGGAGACGGCCAGGGTGAGCAGCGCGGATCTGCGGGCGAGGGGGGTGCGGGCAGCGGAGTTGAGGACGCGCATGGTGGGAGCCCTTCGGTGGGTGGCGGTTCAGCGGCAGCGTGCGGTGGCGGCGCGTGGTGGCAGCGTGGCGGAGATTCTGCCGGAGAGGCTTTGCTCATGGCTTAGTTCGAGACGTGATTTAACCTGTGAGACAATCAGCCGTCAACAGGTTGCGGCGCGACTGTGCCAGGCAATGTGCCAGTAGGGTGCCGAGTGAATGCCTCGACCAGGGAAGGTGGGCGCATGACCGACGAGGGCCGCCGAAACGTCCGTGACCTGCGGCGCGGCAACCGCGCGATGCTCCTGCGCCGGCTCTACTTCCACGGTCCGCTCAGCCGCCAGGAGTTGGTGCAGACAACGGGCCTGAGTTCGGCCTCCGTCAGCAATGTCGTCGCCGACCTGATCGAGGCAAAGATCGTGGTCGAGGCCGGTTCGGTCGAGTCGGACGGCGGGCGGCCGCGCATCCTGCTGCGGGTCGACGCGGCGCGCTTCGAGGCGATCGGGGTGGACGTCGGCGAGACGCGGATCCGGCTGGAGCGCTTCGATCTCGGGCTGCGCGAACTCGGCTCAGTGGACGTCCCGGTGCTCGGCGGCCAGCTCGACCCGAAGGCCGTGGTGCCCGCGATCGCGGCCGGACTGGCCGAGTTGACCGCGGGGGCGCAGGCGCCGGTGCTCGGCGTCGGCATCGGCGTGCCCGGCACCGTGCAGCACCAGCCGTACGCCGTCGTGCACGGGCAGACGATCGGCTGGGACGCGCTCCCGTTGGAGGAGCTGCTGCGTGAGCACACCGAGTTGCCGCTCTTCGTGGACAACGGCGCGAGGACGATGGCCCAGGCGGAGATGTGGTTCGGCGCCGGGCGCGGTGCGGAGAGCGCGGTCTTCCTGCTGCTGGGCTCGGGTGCGGGCGCGTCCGTGATCGTGGACGGCGCGCCGTTCCGCGGCTCGACGACCAGCGCGGGGGAGTGGGGTCACCTCAACGCGGAGTACGGCGGGCGGCTCTGCCGCTGCGGCGCGCGCGGCTGCCTGGAGGCGTACGTCGGGGCGGAGGCGGTGATCGCGCGGTACCGCGAGGCGGTCGGGGCGGCGGTCATCGACACGGACGACGAGGAGGAGGGCCTGGGCCGGATCCTGGCCCTGGCGGAAGTCGATGCGGGCGCCGCGGGGGATGCCGCCCGTTCGGTACTTGACGAGACGGCGGTGCGGATCGGCGTCGGGATCGCCAATGTCGTCAACTTCCTGAACCCGCAGCGGGTCATCATCGGCGGCTGGGCCGGGCTGGCCATGGCGCCGCGGCTGCTGCCCCGGATCCACGAGGTCGCGCAGGCGCACTCGCTGCGGCTGCCGTACTCGCTGACCTCGGTGGAACTGGGCGCGCTCGGCCCGGACGCGGTGGCGCGCGGAGCGGCGACGCTGCCGGTGGCACGGTTCCTCGAGTCGGGTGCGTAACTGCCTGCCGGAGAGCACTGCTGACGTTTCCTCAGTGTCCTGACCGTTTACCTTTTCTATTGACAGGCGCGGATCAGGCGCGCACGATGCTCCTCGCAGAGAGCGCTCTCTCACCCAGCACTGCAGCCCACCCACCGTGCTAGGAGTGTCATGAGTCCCGTCTCGTTCGTCCCGGCCGTCCGCAGATCGCGCGGCCGCCCGCTCACCACCCTGCTGGCCGTCCTGACCCTGCTGCTCGCCGGTCTGCTCATGCAGGCGGGCTTCGCGCCGAGAGCGGCCGCGGCGAGCTGTGGCACCACCAACCTCGCGCTCAACAAGCCCGCCGCCGCCTCCTCGCTGGAGAACGCCGGCGACCCGGCCTCGAACGCTGTCGACGGCAACACCGGGACCCGCTGGTCGAGCGCGTTCAGCGACCCGCAGTGGCTCCAGGTCGACCTCGGCTCCACGCAGAGCGTCTGCCAGGTCGTGCTCAACTGGGAGACCGCGTCCGGTAAGGCGTACCAGATCCAGACCTCGGCCGACGCCGTCAACTGGACCACCGTCTACTCGACGACGACCGGCCCCGGCGGCACCGAGACCCTGAACGTGAGCGGCTCGGGCCGCTACATCCGGATGTACGGGACGCAGCGGAACACCCAGTGGGGCTACAGCCTCTGGGAGTTCTCCGTCTACGGCAGCGGCTCGGGCGGCGGCACGCCGCCTCCGCCGACCGGTGGCAGCCTCGGCCCGAACGTCCTCGTCTTCGACCCCGGCATGAGCCAGGCGTCCATCCAGAGCCAGCTCAACACGATCGCCAACGCCCAGGCCGGCAACGAGTTCGGCACGCAGCGCTACTCGATCCTGTTCAAGCCGGGCACCTACGGCTCCACCGCGAGCCCGCTGATCTTCTCGGTCGGCTTCTACGAGAGCGTGGCGGGACTGGGCCGGAACCCCGGCGACGTGGTCATCAACGGCACGGTCGATGTCTACAACCAGTGCAACGGCGGCGTGCAGACGCAGTGCTACGCCACCACCAACTTCTGGCGCTCGCTCACCAACCTCACCATCAACGTGACGGGCATGACCGGCTGCTACGCGGGCGACGACTTCTGGGCCGTCTCCCAGGCCGCGCCGCTGCGCCGGGTGCACATCAACGGCAACCTGAGCCTGATGGACTACTGCACCGGCTCGCCCGACTGGGCCAGCGGCGGCTTCATCGCCGACTCGCAGTTCACCGGGGGAACCGTCACCAACGGCTCGCAGCAGCAGTTCTTCACTCGCAACAGCAGTCTGGACGGCTGGAGCAACGCGGTCTGGAACCAGGTCTTCTGCGGATCGCCAGGCGCGCCCGCGCAGTCCTTCGCGGCCAACTCCGGTGACAGCGGCGGTCCCAACTCCTACACCACGCTCGCCACCTGCCCGGTCACCCGGGAGGCGCCTTACCTCTACCTCGACGCGAGCGGCAACTACAACGTCTTCGTCCCCGCGACGCAGGCCAACTCCTCAGGCACCACGTGGCAGAACGGTTCGACGCCGGGCACCTCGCTGTCGCTGAACAGCTTCTTCGTGGTCCAGCCCAGTGCGACGGTCGACCAGATCAACGCGGCGCTCGCGGCCGGTGACAACCTGCTCTTCACGCCGGGCGTCTACTCCGTGCCCAGCACGATCAACGTGACCAATCCGGACACGAAGATCGTCGGGATCGGCTTCCCGACCCTGGTGCCGAGCAACGGCAACGTGACGATGAACGTGGCCGACGTCAGCGGCGTCAACGTGACCGGCGTGATCTTCGATGCGGGAGCGACCAACTCCCCGGCGCTGCTGCAGGTCGGCACGCAGGGATCGACCGTGAACCACGCGGCCGACCCGGTGAGCCTGGACGACGTCTTCTTCCGGATCGGCGGCGCGACCGCAGGGTCGGCGACGACCGCGCTCATCGACAACAGCAACAACTCGCTGATCGACGACGCGTGGATCTGGCGCGCCGACCACGGCGCGGGCGCGGGCGGCTGGACCGGCGACCAGAGCGACACCGGACTCGTCGTCAACGGCAACAACGTCGTCGCGACCGGCCTGGCCGTGGAGCACTTCCAGAAGAACGAGACCGTCTGGAACGGCCAGGGCGGGCAGGTGGTCTTCTTCCAGAACGAGAACCCCTACGAGGTGCCCAGCCAGGCCGCCTGGATGGCGAGCCCGAGCCAGAACGGCTACCCCGCGTTCTACGTCGCCCCCGGAGTGACCAGCTTCCAGGGCTACGGGATGGGCAGCTACTCCTACTTCAGCAAGGGGGTGAACATCCACAACGCGATGGCCTTCCAGGTCCCGAACACCGCCGGCGTCCAGTTGCACGACCTGCTCACGGTCTTCCTGAACGGCAGCGGCGGCATCGACTCGGTCGTCAACGGCGTGGGCAAGCCCGTCAGTTCGACCTTCGGCGGGCCGAGTGACGTGGTGAGCTACCCCTAGCAGCCCTGATGCTGTGGGTGGATCATCGCGAGCCTCGCGTGCGGCCGGCCTTCGGGTCAGCCGCGCGCGGGGCGCCACATCGTGGTCACGATGTGGCCCGAGGGAACCCGGACCTCGTCCTTGGCGACGAAGCCGACGCTCGCGTAGCGCTTGTTGTTCCCCGGGTTGCACGACTCCAGGTACGCGGGCATGCCGATCGCGTCGATCCGGGCCAGGTTCTCCCGCAGCAGGCCCATGCCGAGGCCGTGGCCCCGGTGGTCGCTGTGGGTGGCCAGCAGGCTGAGGTAGAAGTGCGGCTCGTCGCGCGGGTGCGCGGCCTCCAGGGCGTCGAGGATGGCCTCGATGCCGTGGGCGGTTTCCGGGTCGGTGATCCCGGCCAGGAAGTCGGGGAACCCGTGCTCCTCCTCGTCGGTGAGCTCGGCGCCGTCCGGCGGGATCCACAGGGCAGCCGATTCGACGTGCTCGGTGACCAGCATCCACGGGTAGCGCAGCGAGGACTCCACGAGCAGCCGCCACATGGCAGCAGCCTGCTCAGCCCGTCGGCCCGGGTCAGGGAAGGCCGGACCCCACAGCGGGTCGTCGAAGAACGCGGTGGTCATGGCCGCGACGATCGCGTCGACGTCGGCGGGCGTGGCGTTCCGAGCGGTGACGGGCGTCGGCACTGGCATGGCTTCGTTGCTCACGGGCTCACCTAATCACTTCCCGGATCGGCGGGCACGTCCGTTTCGTTCAAGACGGCGGACGGCGTGGCTGCCTAGCGTGGGGGCATGACTCCTCAGCCACGATTCGATCTCATCGGCCTGGTCGTCGCCGACATGGCGGCCTCGCTGGCCTTCTACCGCCGCCTGGGCCTCGACCTGCCGCCCGAGGCGGACGCCGAGCCGCACGTCGAGTGCCTGCTGCCCGGCGGGCTGCGCATGGCGTGGGACACGGTGGCGGTCGTCCACAGCTTCGACCCCGACTGGACGCCCCCGACGGGCAGCGCGCGCATGGGACTCGCCTTCGCGTGCGCGGGCCCGGCGGAGGTGGACAAGGCCTACGCGGACCTGGTCGGCGCCGGGTACGCGGGTCACAAGGAGCCCTGGGACGCCTTCTGGGGCATGCGCTACGCGGTCGTCCACGACCCGGACGGCAACGGCGTGGACCTGTTCGCGCCTCTGCCTGAATGAGCGCTGCCTGAATGAGCGCTGCCTGAATGAGAGCTGCCTGCCTGAGCGCTGCCCGCCTCAGCCTGAGGCGGGAACGGAAGCGGGTTCAGGCGCGGGCGGCCTCGTCCGCGAGCAGTCGGCCCAGCGTCACGCCGGCGAGTGCCCGGACCTCCCGGGCCAGGTGGGCCTGGTCGGCGTAGCCGGCGCGGGCCGCGACCTCGGCGAAGGGGACGCCGTTGCGCGCCGGTTCGAGCGCGCGGCCGAGGCGCAGGACGCGGTCGAGCGTCTTGGGGCCGTAGCCGAAGGCGTCCAGACAGCGGCGGCGCAGCTGGCGCTCGCTCAGCGCCAGCTCGCCCGCGAGCTCCCGCACGCCCAGGCCGCGCCGGAGCCCCCACAGGACACCGGCCGCCACGTCGTCACCGTGCGGGTCCGCGCGGGCCCCGAAAGGTGCGGCGAGCGCCTCCAGCGCGGCGGCGCGGTCGGTGGCGTCGTTCACCCGCTCGGTCAGCTCCCGCACGCGCCGCCCGGGCCAGAGCGCCTGGAGCGGCACCCGCTGGTCCCGCAGCTCCCAGGCGGCCACGCCCAGCACCGCCGGCGCCGTCCCGGGCGCGAAGCGCAGGCCGACGTAGCTCCCTCCGGCCCCACCGGCCCCGCCGGACACCAGCTGCGCCGTCGTGTCCGGACCGGCGACGAGGAGCGTGCCGTCGAACCAGATCAGGTCCATGCAGCCGTCGGGCAGCACGCGGACAGGTGCCGTCGCGGCGACTTCCCGATCGCGGGTCCAGATGACCCCGCCCGGGATTCGTGCGGCCGGCTGCTCCTCGTACACGCCTCGATTATCGCCGGGTCCAGCGGGCCGCGGCTGCGTCGACGGCAGCCTCGGCACAGGCGGTGTCGTCGGCCGGGTCCGGCGCGCCGCTGACGCCGACGGCGCCCACGATCACCCCACCGGGTTCGGCGCGGAGCGGGATGCCGCCGCCGAAGATGACGTAGCGGCCCTGTCCGGCGGCGTGCAGTCCGAAGAGTGGCCCGCCGGGCGCGGCTGCGACGGCCAGTTCGTGGGTGGGCGCGCTGTGGGCGACGGCCGTGAACGCCTTGTCCACGGCGAGCGTCGGGCCGGCGATCTCGGCCCCGTCCATGCGGGCGAAGGCGACGAGGTGTCCGCCCGCGTCGACGACGGCGACGGAGACCAGGAGCGAGCGCGAGGCTGCTGCGGCGAGGGCGGCGTCGCAGAGGTCGCGGGCGGTGGCGAGATCGAGCACGGGTGGCTGGGTCATGAGGCAGCACTCTGCGGGCCGTGCGGCGAAGGCGGCCAGGGGCAGGGTGTATCGGACCGGGGCGCGTGCACGGCAATCTGTCGCGGTGGTGGGCGCGTTGACTTGCGCGGGGCACCGCAGGCACATAGAACCGCTGACATGACCGGACCCTCAGCACTTCACTGGAAACTCGTCATCGACACCGCGGACGCCCCCGTCCTCGCCGACTTCTGGGCCGCCGCCCTCGGCTACGAGGTGGAGGACCAGAGCGCGCTGATCGAGCACCTGCTGGCGGCCGGTCAGGTCGGCCCCGAGCTGATCGCCGAGCACGGCGGACGCCGGGTCTTCCGCGGCGCTGCCGCGATCCGTCACCCCGAGGACCCATTCGACCAGTTCACCGGGATCGGCCGAGGTCGCCGGCTGCTCTTCCAGGACGTGCCGGAGGCCAAGACCGTCAAGAACCGTCTGCACATCGACGTCCACGCCGGACCGGAAGGGCTCGACGGACTGGTCGCGCGCCTGGAGGGTCTGGGCGCCAAGCGCCTGAACGAGGTCGACCGGGGCCCGGCCGGGCACTGGTGGGTCATGCAGGACCCCGAGGGCAACGAGTTCTGCGCGGCGTAGCCCGCGATAACGTCTCGCCATGGCTGACACCCGGTTGACCACGTCCTCGTACCTCGTCCTCGGCATCATCGACGCGCTGGGCGAGGCGACGCCGTACGACGTCAAGGTCGAGGCGGGGCGCACCGTGGCGCCGTTCTGGGCGATGCCGCACGCCCAGGTGTACGCGCAGTGCGACCGGCTGGTCGAGGCGGGCCTGCTCGCGGAGGCACGGCAGGCGGGCGGGCGGAACCGGCGGCTGATGCGGCTGACCGAGGCTGGCTCGGCCGCGCTCGCGGAGTGGCTGGGGGACCCGGCGTTCGTGCCGGTGGAGGCGCGCGAACGCGGGATCCTCAAGCTCTGGTTCGGCGCGCGGGGGGAGGTACTGGCACCGGTGCAGCTGGGGGAGCACGAGCGCACGCTCGCCGAGTACGAGTCGCTGGCCGGGAGCGTCGGCGAGCTGCTGAGCCGGGGGCAGCGCGAGGCGCTGGAGTTCGGCATCCGCTACGAGCGGATGATGCTCGACTTCTGGGCCTGGGTCGAGGCGCGCGCCGACAGTAACTGACTCGGGTAACAACCTCTTGACCGGGTCCTGGTTCCGCCCTACCTTCTCGATAGTCCAGGAGAGACTATGAGCGAGCGAGGGAAGCGAAGGAGTCGCCGTGAACCGTCCGAGGGGGATCGCCCGGGGCCGTGCGGCGATGATCGCCGTGGTCGTCGTCTGCGTCGGCTACGCGCCGGTGGCGATGACCGAGCTCTGGCCCTACGCCCACCCGGGGGCGCCCGCGATCGGACAGTCGCTGCTGGGTCACATGGTCTCGCCGCACTACGTCGCCACCGCGCTCGCGACCCGGATCGCGCCGTACCGGCACAGCCTCGCCGCGATGATCGTCCACTCGGTGCTGGGCGGCCTGCTGATGCTGCTCGGACCGATCCAATTGCTCTCCGCAGTCCGGCGGCGGATCCGGCTGCACCGGGCCATGGGCGTGCTCTTCGCGGTCACCGTCTACGTGTCGATGGCGGGCGCGGCCGTCTATCTGCTGCGGACCGCGCCGCGTGACGCGTTCAGCGGGGCTGCTTTCTGGATCGTGCTCGCGACGATCCTGGTCGGCACGGTGATGAGCGTGACCTTCGGCATCGGCGCCGCCGTGGGCCGGCTGCCCGAGCTGCACCAGCGCTGGATGCTGCTCTGCTACGGGTTCTTGATGACGGCTCCGCTGCTGCGCTTCGAGTGGGGCGCGCTGCCCGTGCTCTTCCCCGGGCTGTCGATGGCGGAGATCAACCGGATCGCGGTCATGCACCTCGGCTCCGTCGTCGCCTTCGGCGCGCTGCTGGCCTCGCGGGCGCTGGACAAGCGGGCCACGGTGCCCGGTGTGACCGGGAGCTGGGTGCCGATGCCGGTGCTCGCCGTCGCGCAACTGGCGGCCGCCGGCGCGCTGGTGTGGATCACGACGGCCTACCTCGGCTGGGGCGCGCAGGGCCACCGGCTGCTGGCGGGCTATCTGGTGCCGTGGGTGGCCACCTACGCGGTGATGCTCTGGCGTCAGCGGCGCGCAGGTCGCGAGGGCCGGACGTGGGCCCGCGAGGAGTGGCGGCTGCACCTGGTCGCCCTCTGCCTCGCGCCGGTCTTCTCGCTGGCGACGGTGCTGCCGCTCGAGCGTGCCTTCGGCCTGGATCGGGAGACGGCGATGTCGGCGGGTGTCGCCATCGGCTGCGGGATGCTGGCGTTCTGGGCCACGGCAGCGGTCAGCGTGCGGGCGCTGGTCGCGCGGGAGGTGCTGAAGCTTCAGCAGAAGAGTGAAGCCGAGGGCGACCGGATGCCGGCCGCGGCGGTGCAGGCGCCTTAGAGGAGGGGTGCCAGCGCCGCCGTCGCTTTCAGCAGGGCGGGGGCGAAGGTCTCGAGCTCTTCGCGCGGGACCAGGAAGGTCACGGTGGTGATGCTGACGCCGCCGAGCGGGCGGCCGGACGGGGAGAGGATCGGGGCGCCCAGGCAGCGGATGGTGGGCTCGTTCTCCTCGTCATCGACGGCGAAGCCACGGGCGCGGATCGAGGCGAGCTCGGCGTGCAGCGCCTCGGCGGAAGTGAGGGTGCGCGGGGTGCGGCGCTGGAGACCGGTGGCGGCGATCAGGGCGTCGGCCTCCGTCGTCGGGAGGTGGGCCAGGATGCTCTTGCCGATCGCCGTGGTGTGCAGCGGCATCTGCATGCCCACTCGGGAGGCGGTCCGGAAGGGCTGCTCCGGGTTCTCCAACTTCTGGACGTAGGTGATGGATTCACCGCTGTGCAGGGCGAGGTGGACCGTCTGTCCGGTGGCGTCCCGAAGGTCGGCGAGGATCCTCTCGACGCCGGGCGGCTCGGCGCCGCCGACCTGCGCCGCCAGCGCACGCAGCCGGGGGCCCGCCGCGTAGCGGTTCTCTGCCTCGATCCGGACGAAGCCCTGCTCGACCAGGGAGGCCAGGATGCGGAAGGTGCTCGACTTCGGCACGGCTGCGGCGGCTGTCAGCTCGGCCAGCCGGTGCGGGCCGCCGGGCGCGGCGACGGCCTCCAGGATGCGCATCGACTTCTCCAGTGCGGTGCCGGCTGCGGACGTGCGGCCGCCCCGGCCCTCAGGTGACGACGGCACGGGGCTCTCCATGGATCGGCGGATGTGGGTAAGGTCTGCGGCAGCGATTCCATTACACAGTACAGCGTTCCATTACGTGGAACAAGTGGAGGTGCCCATGCCTGCCGACCTGTCTGTCCACCCCGTTCTTGCCGTCATCGCCGCGCAACGGCTGCTGCCGGTGCTGCGCAGCGCCGACGCCGACGCCGCCGTGCGGGAGACGGCCGCGCTGCTCGCCGCAGGCTGCCGGGCGGTGGAGCTGACCACCTCGACGCCCGGCTGGGCCGAGGCGGTCGGTCGGGCCGCGACGCTGACGGATGCGCAGAACCGTCCGGCCGTCATCGGCCTCGGCACGGTCACCACCGGGGAGGACGCCGAGCGGGCGCTGGACGCGGGGGCCGCGTTCCTGGTCTCGCCCTGCGCGTCGGCCGAGGTGCGCGAGGTGGCGAACCGGCGCGGGGCGCTGTTCGTGGAGGGAGGGTTCACCCCGGGGGAGGTGGCTGCGGCCGCGCGGCACGCCGGCGTGGCGAAGGTCTTCCCGGCCCATGTCGGCGGCCCGCAGTACATACGCACGCTCAAGGCGGTCCTCCCGCAGGTGCGCCTCGTCCCGACCGGCGGCATCGCGCTCGGCCAGATCGGGGAGTGGTTGGACGCAGGGGCCTTCGCGGTCGGGATCGGCAGCGGCCTGCCGGCGGACCCGGCCGAACTGGCTGCCGTTTTCGCCCGGCTCGCCGCCGTGGACGAGGGGGAGGCGGCGCGATGACCGACTACGACGTGCTGGTGATGGGCGAGGTGCTGGTCGAGGTCCATCTGGACGCGGCTCTGCGCGACGCGGCGGACGGGACCGGCGCGCGGCTCTCCTACTCCGGTGACGCCCTCAACGCGGCGGCTGCGGCCGCCGCCGCGGGGGCCCGCACCGCGCTCTTGGCCGTGGTCGGCGACGACGAACTCGGTGTGCCGCTGCTGGACCGCGCCGCCCGCCTCGGCATCGACGTGACCCACGTGCGCCGCGCCGCCCGCCCCAACGGCGCCTACCTCCTCGGCGCGGACCCCGACGGCGACCGGGAGTTCGTCTACTGGCGCACCGGGAGCGCGGGTTCCACTCTCTCGCCCGCGCACGTCGAGTCCTGGCGCGAGCTGCTCGGCCGTGCGGGCGCGCTGATCACCAGCGGCATCACCGGCGCGCTCTCCGCGAGCAGCAGGGCGGCGGTCCTCGCTGCCACCGCGATCGTCCACGACGCGGGCGGACACGTGAGCTACGACCCCAACTTCCGCGCCCGGCTGACGAGCAGAGCGGAGGCGCGGCAACTGCTGGCCGAGATCGCCCCGTTGACCGGCTTGCTCAAGACCTCCTGCCCCGCCGACGCGCACGCGCTCGTCGACAGCGACGACCCGCTCACCGCCGCCGAGCGCTACCGCGCGCTGGGCGCCCGCGCGGTCGCCGTCACCACCGGGGCGGACCGGCTGCTGCTGCACGACGGGGCCGGTGCCACGTTCTTCCCTGTGCCGGTCAACCCGGACCCGCTCGACGCGACCGGTGCCGGTGACTGCTTCACCGGCACCGCCACCGCCCGGCTGGTCCTCGGCGACCCGCTCGCCGACGCGGTGGTGTGCGGCCTGGCCGCGGCCTCGCTCTCCGTCTCCGGCCGGGGCGGGACCGGACGCGTGCCCGCCTTCGCCGAGACAGCGGCGCTGGCCGGCCGCCGTCTCGAAGGCTGAGGGCGCACCGGCGTTACGGCAGCTTGAGGCCGTCCGGCAGCGGGCGGGAGTGGACGACGCCGAGTCGCTGCGTCGCGCGGGTCAGCGCGACGTAGAGCTCGCTGTCGCCGAAGCCGGCCGGTTCGACGACCACCACCGAGTCGAACTCCAGCCCCTTGGCCTGCGCCGGGGCGAGCAGCACGACGGGTCGGGTGAGATCCGGCGCGGGACCGGCGGACGCGGTCGGCAGGGCGGCGGCGAGGGCGTCGAGGTGCTCGCGCGGGGCGATCACCGCGAGGCGGCCTTCGTTCCCCTCCTGCCCTTCCTGCGCCGACTCGCGTGCCACCGCCGCGGCGACGGTGGCCGGCAGATCCTGGCTGAACACCGCCCAGGGGCGGACACCCGTCGCGCGGATCGAGCGGGGCGGCGCGAAGGCGGGGTCCGCAGCGCGCGGGATGCCCGCCGCGACGTCCATGATCTCGGCCGGGGTGCGGTAGTTGACGTCCAACAGGACACGATCCCAGCGGTCGCCCACGTGCGGGGCGAGCGCCGTCGCCCAGCTGCCGCAGCCGCCCGGCTCGGAGGTCTGCGCCGGATCGCCGACCAGCGTCATCGAGCGGGTCGGGCAGCGGCGCATCAGCAGTCGCCAGGCCATCGGGGAGAGCTCCTGTGCCTCGTCCACGATGACGTGGCCGAAGGCCCAGGTCCGGTCGGCGGCGGCGCGTTCGGCGGCGCTGCGGTGGTCGGCCTCCTCCTGGCGGTCGGCCAGCCGCTCGGCGTCGATGAGGTCGTGCGCCGCCAGCTCCTCGGAGTCCTCGTCCTCGCGGTCCGCGAACTCGTGGCTGCGCGAGCCGTAGGAGAGGTCGAGCACGCCCTGGGCGTAGGCGATCTCCTCCTGCCGCTGAGCCTCCTCGGCCGCGCGCCGCGCCGAGTCGTCCTCGCCGAGCAGCTCGGCGGCCTCGTCCAGCAGCGGCACGTCGGCCGCCGTCCACGCCTCGCGCAGCCGCGCCTCGGGCAGCCCAGCCTCGGGAAGCCCAGCCTCGGGAAGCTGCCGCTCGCGCCGGATCGCCGCCGCGTCGGCGGGTGGGAGGTGGGTCGGCTCGGTAAGGAAGTCGGCGACGAACTGCTCCGGCGTCAGCTGCGGCCACAGGTCCTCGACGGCGGCGTGCACCGCGGGGCTGGTCGCGATCGCCTTGCCCAGCAGGGCCTGGTCGTCCGGGCCGAGCAGGTTCGGTCCGCCGAAGGGGTCGGCGCCGATCCGATCGACCAGCTGCGCGGTGAGCGCGTCGATGACGGCGAAGGCGAAGTGCGGGCGGGCGAGGTTGTGCGGCAGGTGGGTCGCGCGGGCGTCGTCGCGGGCGGCGCGGGCGAGCTCGCGGTCCAGCACCAGTTCGCCGTCCTCGTGGGGGATCAGCAGCTCCGCTTCGGGCAGCGACTGCCGGTCGCGCAGCGCGGCGGCCAGCGCGTCGGCCATCGCCGCGCCGCCCTTGACCGCGGCGGCGGCCGGGGTGTCGGTGCCAGTGGCGGTCACGCCGGGGTAGAGCTCGCCGGGGGTGGCCAGCAGGACGCCGGTCTCGCCGAGCGAGGGCAGCACCTGGCCGATGTAGCCGAGGAACGCAGGGTTCGGCCCGACGATCAGCACCGCGCGGCGGGCCAGCAACTCCCGGTAGGCGTAGAGCAGGTAGGCCGCGCGGTGCAGCGCGACGGCGGTCTTGCCGGTCCCGGGCCCGCCCTCGACGACCAGGACGCCCCGGTGTGGGGCGCGGATGATCCGGTCCTGCTCGGCCTGGATGGTCTGCACGATGTCGTGCATCCGCCCGGTGCGGGCCGCGTCGAGCGCGGCGAGCAGCACGGCGTCCGCGTCGGCGCCCTCGTGGCCGCTGCGCTCGGCGTCGTCGAGGTCGAGGATCTCGTCGTGGAGGGCGGTGACGCGGTTGCGTTCGGTGGTGATGTGACGTCGCCGGCGCAGGCCCATGGGCTGGTGGCCGGTGGCGAGGTAGAACGGCCGGGCGATCTCGGCCCGCCAGTCGACGACGAGCGGGGTGCGCTCGGCGTCGTCGCGGCGGATGCCGATCCGGCCGATGTGGTGGTCGCTCCCGTCGCCGAAGGCCAGCCGGCCGAAGCAGAGACCGTTCTCGCCCGAAGCGAAGGCGGCCAGCAGCCCCGACTGCTCCGCCACCATCACGTCGCGCTCCAGCCGTGCCTGGGCGGTGCCCGCGTCCTGCCCGAGCGCCGAGCCGACGGCCGCCTCGGCCGCCGCTTCCAGGGTGGAGAGGCGTGCACGGAGCAGGTCGATGAATTCCTGTTCCTGGCGAATTTCGTCGTTTGACAATTCTGCTCCCGCTCGGATATAGTGAGGCTATCGATTCCGTACGCCCTTTTGTGTTTCCGGGCACGGAACTTTCCAATATACGAGCAGAATCACCGGGACGCCAGCGTTCCGGCTTTTTGTTTTTCCGGGGGGCCACGCCATGTCCGTTCAGGCTGCGGAGGAATCGGAAGAGGGAGCCGAGGCGGTCGGCGAGCGGCGGGTGTCCACGCTGGAGCTCTTCTTCGACCTGGTCTTCGTCTTCACGATCACACAGCTCACCGTGCTGTTGGGCCGGAACCTCTCCTTCGCGCAGGCCGGACGGGTGCTGCTGATCTTCAGCGTGCTCTTCTGGATGTACGGGGCGTACGCGTACCTCACCAACCAGGTCCCGCCGGAGACGCTGGCCCGCCGGATTCCACTGATGCTCGGCATGTGCGGCTTTCTGGCCTGCGCGCTGGCGGTCCCGGACGTCTTCAGCGGCACCGGCGTCGCATTCGGTCTCGGATTCCTGCTGGTGGTGGTCGTGCACAGCGCGCTCTACGCCATCAGGCACGGCCGCTACGTGCTCAGCTTCGCGCTGACCAATGTGCTGGCCGCGCTCTGCGTCACCGGCGCGGGCCTGGTCCACGGCGCCGCGGCCGACGAGCTCTGGGGAGCGGCGCTGGTGCTGCAGACGATCACCCCGATCATCTCCAGCCGGATCACCGGCACCTCCTCGGACGGCGCGCGTAGCCGGGTCACCGACCAGGTCGGCGGACTGGATCCGGCGCACTTCGTGGAGCGGCACGGCCTGCTGCTGCTCATCGTCTTCGGCGAATCGGTCATCGCGATCGGCGCCGGCGCGGACGGGCTGCGGCTGGACTGGGCCCTGTTCCTGGGCGTGGTGCTGGCCTTGGCCCTGGCGGCGGCGCTGTGGTGGGTCTACTTCGACCGCGACGAGGAGGCGGCGGTGCACGCGCTGCACCGCGCCACGGGGGTCGCCCGCTTCCGTCGCACGCTGCTCGCGTACTACTACAGCTTCATTCCGATGCTGCTGGGCGTCGCCGTCCTGGCCGCCGGGATGAGGAAGGCCATCGGGCACCTCCCCGAGCCTCTTGCCACCGCGCCGTCGGTGGCGCTGGCCGGTGGGGTCGCGCTCTTCCTGCTCGGCAACCTGGCGCTCAGGCTGAGTCTCGGCATCGAGGAGCCGATGCGCTTCCGCGTCGCGGGTGCGGTCGGCGCGCTGGCGACGATCAGGCTCGGCATCCGCGTGGCGGCGGTGGCGGAGCTGCTGGGGCTGGTTGCGGTGCTGATCGCGATGCTGTGCCTGGAGACCAGGGTGCGGGCGACTGACGCTCCGCCAACGTGGGGAATCCTTCGGCCTGAGGGGGCGTGGTGCCACCGGCGGAGGACTGGTCGGTGCTCACGCTGATTGCCTGATAGTCCGACCGTCGGACTATCCCGGCCCGTGAGGAGCACCCGTGAGACGCCCCCTTCCTGCTGACCCCCCTACGAGCCCGCGGCGGAGAGTGGTGGTCGGAGTCGTACCGCTGCTCGCCGTCGGCGTGGCCGCCCTCGGTCTGGTCGCACCGACGGCCGCCCAGGCGAAGCCGACTCCGATTCCCGGCAGCAACGGCGACGTCAAGGTACACAAGAGCACGACGCCGGTCACCGATGAGCGGAACAACCCGAAGGTCTGTGTCTTCTATCTCGACGCCTTCCACTTCGACACGCTGCAGTTGGTGTCCTGGCACATCGTCCATCAGCCGCTCAAGCCTTCGGGCACGGTGCTGAGCGGGACGATCACGCTGACGAACGGCACCGGGCACACGAAGAACCTGACCCTGCCGAAGGGGATGTACAAGCTGTTCTGGCACTTCGCGGGTGAGAAGGGCAAGGACAAGTTCAAGGTCTTCCGGGTGACCTGCACGGTCGGCGGCGGGGGCGGGACGAACGGCGGTGGCGGCGGGCTTCCCGGGGGTGGGGTCGCGGCCGGGCTCGGCGGCTCGCAGCTCGGGCCGAACCTGGCCGAGGTCGGCGCAGGTGCGCTGCTGGTGACCGGCGGGGTGCTGATGATCCGTCGGCGGTTCTGTGGCAGCAGGGCAGTCGGGGCTGCCGGGGCTGCGTCCTAGCGGAGGCCGCCGGTCATGCGTCGGCCTCGTACTGGTCGTGGCGGGCCTGCAGCTCCGTCCATTCCTCGGGCGAGAGCTGACGGCCCGTCGCCACGATGTCGGCGAGCTCCTCGAAGTACGCCTCCCTGGGCGCGCCGGGGGTGAACAGGACGAGCATCGAGGCGGGGGAGCCGGACTCGTTGCTGAAGGCGTGGATCCCGCCCGGCGGGACGTAGAGGAAGTCGCCGGCCGTCGCGTCGAGCCACTTCTCGCCGTTGAAGAGCGAGACCGTGCCGTCCAGGACGTAGAACGACTCGGACATGGTGCGATGGAAGTGCGCGCCGGGGCCGTTGGGGATCGCGGACATGTCCCAGCGGTAGAGCCCGAACTGCCCGTCCGTGGACGCCCCGGTGGCGAGGTAGCCGACCTGGGACTTCGCGCCGATCAGCAGGTCCGGCCCGGCGGAGGCGGGCCGGTAGGCGGCCGTCGCGGCACCGTTCTCGGCGAGGTAGCGGGGCGAGGGGTAGGACATCGGGGGCTCCTCGACTGGTCGTGGTCGTGGTCGTGTGTGCTGGGGTGCTACGACCGTACGGCGCGAGGAGGTCCAGCCAGAAGAGCCATTGTGGTGGCCGTTCCCTGGTCCACTTCGGTGCGAAGAGGTCAGGAGCGGCGGCGGGGCTTGCCGCGCTTCGCGCTCCCGGGCTTCGGCTTACCGGCGCCGCCGCGCTGCCCGCCGCTGCCCGACTTTCCGCTGCCGCCGCCGGTTCGGCCCGCGCCTGCCTTGCCGCCGCCTGCCTTGCCGCCGCCCGCCTTGCCGCCGCCCGCAGGGGTGGCGCGCTTCTTCGGCGCGGCGGCGGTGTTCGCGGCCGCGGCGGCCGTGTTGCCTCGGGAGCTGTTCGCGGTCCGGCCGCGGACCACGCCGATGAACTCCTCGACCAGGTCGGTGGTCCGGTCCTCCAGCCAGGCCAGGGCGACCTGCGACTGCGGGGCGTCCGTGAGCGGGCGGTAGGTGAGGTCACGGCGGTGGTAGAGGCGGGCGAGCGACTGCGGCACGATTACGACGCCGACGCCCGCCGCCACCAGCTCGACGGCGTCCGGCGTCGTCGCCGGGCGCTCCTTCGCGGGCAGGCCGGGCAACTCCTCCCAGTCGAAGACGTCGTCCAGCGGGTGCAGCACGAGCTCCTCGGCCAGATCGGCCGGGGCGACCTCGGCCGTCTCGGCGGCCTCGGCCAGGCGGTGGTCCTTGGGGAGGACGACCACCGTGGTCTCGGTGTAGAGCGGGATCGCGTGCAGACCCTGCCGGTCGACCGGCAGGCGGACCAGGCCCGCGTCGGCCGCATCGGCGCGCAGGGACGCCTCGGCCTCGGCGGCGGGCACCAGAGCCAGATTGAGGCGGACGTCGGGGAGCCGTTCGATCCAGACGCGCACCCACTTGGCGGGTGTCACTCCCGGGACATAGGCGAGCCGGAAGGAAGCGGATTCGTGCGTGTCTGTCACACAGCCAGGTTACCGGCTGTGACCAGCGCGGTCGCTCGCTCGCTACCCTGGACCCATGACATCGCCCGAATCCCAGACGACCCAGCCCCACGGCACCGACAGCACCGACAGCACCGACGGCGAGACGCCGCGCAAGAAGGCCGCGCCGAAGTCGACGCAGACCATGAAGCCCGCCACAGCGGCGAAGAAGCTCGGCGTGTTCCTGGGCGCCACCCCCGCCGACTTCCAGGAGGGCGTTGTCTCCCGCGAGGAGCTCAACGCGCTGCAGGCCGCGCCGCCGCAGTGGCTCGCCGACCTGCGCCGCAACGGCCCGCACCCGCGGCCGGTCGTGGCCACGAAGCTCGGCATCACCGTCTCCGGCCTGGGCCGCGCCGGTCTGACCGAGCCGCTCACGACCGCCGAGATCGACGCGATCAAGGAAGAGAACCCGCTCTGGCTCCAGCACGAGCGGGCCAACCAGGTGGACGTCCGCAAGGAGGAAGCGCGGATCAAGGAGAAGCAGGCGGCGGACGCCGCGCGCAAGGCGGCGCAGGCCGGCTGAGCCCGTCCGCCCTCAGGCGGCAGGCATCAGGATGACGCGGACCGGCCAGGGTCGTGGCCGGTGACCGCGCGGGCGTAGGAGTGGAGCGCCGCCAGTACCTCGGTGCGGGTGCGGCGCCCCGCCAGAATCTCCATCTGATAGCCGTCCTCCATGGCGACGAAGTTGGCCGCGAGCAGCCGCGGCGGGTCGGTGAGGACGAAGTGGTCCTGGGCCTGACCCAGGACCAGGACCGAGGCGTAGACCGCGATCTGACGTTCGGTCAATGCGCTGTCCAGGGCGGCGGCCTTCGGGTCGCGCAGGCAGCGTGGCCAGTACTCGAAGAGCAGCCGGGTCAGCGCGTCGTCCGGACCTGAGGCCGGGCCGTTCTCGATGCAGGCGGCGAGCTTGTCGCGGGCGTCGCCGAAGCGGTCCGCGGCCTGCTCGCGCTCCTGACTGAAGCGCTCGATCGCCTGCTGGTAGGTCGCGTAGACCAGCGCGTCCAGATCGCCGTAGTAGAGCACCGCAGCGGGTGTGACCCCCGCCTCCTCGGCGATGTCGCGCAGCCGCAGGCCCTCCAGTCCGCGCACGAGCAGCGCCCGCTGCACGGCCGCGCTCAGTTCGGCTCGGCGGGCCTCCTTGCTGCCGCCCTTCTTCGCGGGCATCGTGTGTTCCTCCCTGTCGCAGGTTCTGTGCTGGAGTTTAACAAATTCTGTTCAGCTCTTGACAGGGCTCTGGCTCGCTTCTTAAATCCAGATTTAACAAACGATTGCCCCACGTCAGGAGTCCCCACCGTGACGATGAACCCGCTCGAAGCCGACGCCGAAGCCGACGCCGGAGAGAGATCCGACGCGGCCGCCGCCCCCGCGGACAAGGGGCTGCGCAGCGGCTCGGTTAGCCTGCTCGGTGCTGTGGCCCTCGGCCTCTCCTCCGTCGCCCCCGCCTACAGCATCGCGGTGACCCTCGGCCTGGTGACCTTGGTCGTCGGCCATCTCGCCCCGGCCGCGCTGCTGGTCGGCTTCGTGCCGATCCTGCTGACCGCCTTCGCCTTCCGTGAGCTCAACAAGGAGATGCCTGACTGCGGGACCACCTTCGTGTGGACCACCCGCGCGTTCGGCGGGTCGACAGGCTGGCTCGCCGGTGGCTGGGTGCCGCAGATCGCGACGCTGATCGCGATGACCGCGCTGTCCCAGGTCGGCGCGGCCTACCTGCTCCAGGTCGTCGGACTGGACAGCCTCACCGGCAACACCGTCGCGGTCACCGGCACCGCGCTCGCGCTGCTGGCCGGCGCGACCTTCGTGGCCCGACGCGGCGTGCAGATCGCCGCCTCGGTGCAGTACGTGCTGCTGGGGCTCCAGTTGATCGCCCTCTTCGGCTTCGGCCTCGCCGCCTTCGCCCGGCACGGTGCGGCGGCACCCTCGCTCGCCTGGCTCGACCCCTTCGCCTTCGGCGGCGTCGGACCGTTCGCGGAGTCGGTGCTGCTCTGCCTCTTCATCTACTGGGGCTGGGACGCGTTGATCACCGTCAACGAGGAGACCAGCGACGCGGACCGGGTCCCCGGCCAGGCCGTCATGGTCTCCACCTTCGTGCTGCTGGGCACCTACCTGTTCACCGCCTTCGCCGCGATCAGCTTCGCCGGCACCGGAACGACCGGCCTCGGGCTGGGCAACGCCGCCAACGCCACCGACATCCTGGCGACGCTCGGGCCGCCGGTGCTGGGCAGCGCGCTGGCGACCGTGGTCAAGCTGGCGGTCTGCGTCTCGGCGGTCTCGGCGCTGCTCACCTGCCTGGTCAGCAGCCCCCGCGGCTCGCTCTCGATGGCCGCGCACGGCGCGCTGCCGGCCGCCTTCGCCCGGATCCACCCGCGCCACCGCACGCCCGCCTTCGGCACGATGTTCTTCGGGGGCGTCGCCGCCGCGCTGCTAGTGCTGCTCGAGCTGGTCTCGGCGCGGTTCCTGGGCGATGCGATCCTCTCCATCGGCCTGCTGATCGCCTGCTACTACGGCACCACCGCGCTCGCCTGCGTCTGGCACTTCCGCAGGCGACTGCGCGAGTCGCCGCGCGAGCTGCTGCTCAAGGGGGTGCTGCCGCTGCTGGGCGGGCTCATGATGCTGGCGGCCTTCGCCCGCAGCGCCCACGACATGATCGCGCCCGGCTACGGCAGCACGTCCTTCCACGGCGTCGGCGGCGTGTTCCTGCTGGGGATCGGCTCCTTCGTCCTGGGCGTGCCGGTCATGCTGGTCGTCCGCGCCCGGTTCCGTCGCTTCTTCCGTGACGGCCGCACAGCGGTCACCGAACTCACCGTCACCGAACTCTCTGTCACTGATCTCACCGTCACCGACCCCACTGAGGACTGAGTCGTCATGCGTACCCTCGCCATCGCCGCGCTGCAGACCGCGCCCGTGCCGCACGACCTGGAGGCCAGCTGGCTCCGCTTCGCCGAGCAGGTGCGGACCGTGCGGGCGACCTTCCCGCACGTGCAGCTCGTCGTCGTCCCCGAGCTCTTCCTCGCCGCCGAGGGGCCGCTGCTGCGGCCCGCCCCGGCGGACTGGATGGAGCAGGCCGCCGTCACCCTGCCCGGTCCGCTCACCGACCGGATCTGCGCGCTGGCGGTGGAGACCGGCCTCTGGCTGGTCCCCGGCACCGTCTTCGAGCGCACGCCGGAGGGCGTGATCCACAACACCGCGCTGGTGATCTCACCGGAGGGCGAGATCGTCGCCCGCTACCGCAAGGTCTTCCCGTGGCAGCCCTACGAGGAGGCGGAGCCGGGCGACTCGTTCACCTTCTTCGAGATCCCCGGCGTCGGCAAGGTGGGTCTGGCCATCTGCTACGACGGCTCGTTCCCCGAGACGATGCGCCAACTCGCCTGGCTCGGCGCGGAGATCGTCATCCAGCCGACGCTGACCACCACCCGCGACCGGGAGATGGAGCTGGTCTGCGCACGGGCCAACGCCTGGACCAACCAGCTCTACGTCGTCAACGTCAACGCCGCCGACCCGGCCGGGGTCGGCGCCAGTGCGATCGTCGACCCGGAGGGCATCGTGCGCCAACAGGCGGGCACGGGTGAGGAGGTCCTGGTCGACGTGCTCGACCTGGACGCCGTCACCCGTGTCCGCCGCTACGGCTCGGCCGGGATCAACCGGCCCTGGAGTCAGCTCGCCCGCTACGGCGCGTCGATCGACCTCCCCATGTACGGGGGCTCGTTCCGCACGCCGGACTGGCTGAAGGAGTCGGCGGACAGTTGATCTCGCTGGCTCGAACTCAGTAGTTGGAGGTGTGTCCGGTCACGCTGGCATCGCCGGGGCCCGGGTAGTAGGAGGCGTACCCCCAGGCGTAGGACGTGACGTTCGCGTCGTTGAGCATGGCCGTGTAGCAGTAGTAGCGCCCGGCGCTGCTGCTCCAGGTGGGAGTCCCGCAGCTTTGGGTGGCATCGTCCGAGTTGCGGTGGACCTGGGCGAAGAGTTCGGTCCCGTCGGACCAGACGCGGGCCCAGACAGTACGGCAGTACGGGCTGTATCGCAGCTCCATGGTGCCGTACACGGAGTAGCCGCCATTGCCCAACGGCACGGACGCGGCGGTGATGGCATCGGCGGAACAGCCGGAACCGTTGGGGTCGGCCCCGTCGTAGGCGAGGGCGTTGGCATTGCCGGTGAACCCGGCAGCGAGGATCACGGTGGACGTGGTCACGACTGCGGCCCGTTTGGCGAGGGTGGTGAGACGCAAGGACTCTCCTTGATAGGGAGTTGGACCGTCGGCCGGCGTCGGCCCCGGTGGTGATCGCCAGCTTGCGCTACCTGGGCAGGCAGGTTCGATTCCCCCGGGAATCGTGAGACGCGTCGGCCCGGCTCACGGCCGTGACCACTGCTTTGGGACAGCTGAGTGAGACGGCTGGGAACGCTTGGGGCTCCCAGGCCGACAGCGGCGGGGGTCAGTCGCGAGACAGCGCCGCCTCCGCAGCGGGGAGGGCCGCGGCGCGGGTGGCGGGGGAGAGACCGAGGCGGCTGCGGCGGTCGAGGAGATCGCCGGCGTCGAGGGCGCCCTCGTGGCGGACGGCGAAGAGGAGTTCGGCCATGGTCGCGTCCGTGCCGGGCGCGATCGGGCGGAGCAGGGCCGGGTCGCCGTCCGCCTCGGCGAGGACGGCGGGGGCTTCGGTGCCGTAGCGCTGGACCAGGCGCAGCGGGGCGTCGACGCGGGCGAGGGTCTCCCGGTCGGCGGCGCCGACCAGGGGGAGAGCACGGGTGCGGCAGGGCGCGGCGGTGGTGCCGGAGGCGGCCAGGGCCTGGTCGAGGGCGTCCTCGGCCATCCGGCGGTAGGTGGTGAGCTTGCCGCCGACGACGGTGACCAGGCCGTCGGGGGCGGTCAGCACCGCGTGCTTGCGCGAGACGTCGGCGGTGCGGCCGGAGCCGGTGTCCAGCAGCGGGCGCAGGCCGGCGAAGGTGCCGATGAGGTCGGCGCGGGTGAGCGGGGTGCGCAGCGCGGAGCTGATGGTGCGCAGCAGGAAGTCGATCTCGCCGTCCGTCGCCTCGGGGACGTCGGGGACCGGTCCCGGCGCGTCCTCGTCCGTCAGGCCCACGTAGACGCGGCCGTCGGGCGCGGGCAGCGCGAAGACGAAGCGGTTGGTCTCGCCGGGGATCGGCACGGTCAGCCCGGCGGTCAGGCCGCCGAAGGATTCCTGACGGAACACCAGATGCGTGCCCCGGCTGGGCCGCAGCGTGATGTCGGGAGCGAGGCTGCCCGCCCAGACGCCGGTGGCGTTGATCACCATGCGGGCGCGGACGGTGAAGCTCTCGCCGGTGAGCTCGTCGCGCAGGGTCGCACCGGTCCCGGTGGCGGCGGTGGCCGAGCAGCGGGTGAGAACCTGTGCGCCGTAGCCGGCGGCGGTGCGGGCGAGCGCGGTCACCAGGCGGGCGTCGTCGGTGAGTTGGCCGTCCCAGAAGACCAACCCGCCGCGCAGTCCGGCCGCCTGGACGGTCGGCGCGTAACGCAGCACCTCGGCGCGGGAGAGCCGGCGCGAGCGCGGGAGCGTCGCGGACGAGGTACGGGCGGCGAGGCGCAGCGCGTCCCCGGCGAGGAAACCGGTGCGCACCAGGGCGGTTTCCGCGCGGCCGGTACCCGGCAGCAGCGGGACGACCTGCGGCAGCGCGCGGACCAGGTGCGGGGCGGTGCGCTCCATCAGGATGCCGCGCTCGACCGCGCTCTCGTGCGCGATGCCGACGCTGCCGGAGGCGAGGTACCGCAGGCCGCCGTGGACCAGCTTGGAGCTCCACCGGCTGGTGCCGAAGCCGAGGTCGTGCTTCTCGGCGAGGACGACGGAGAGGCCGCGCGAGGCGGCGTCCAGCGCGACGCCCGCGCCGGTCACGCCGCCGCCGATGACGAGCACGTCAACGGCAGGCGCGTCCGATGCACGGAGCGCGGCGAGCTCGCGGGCGCGGCGGGCGGCGTTGAGGGAGGAGTTCACGGGGGTGGGTCCTGTCTGCCGGGGCCGATGCTGGTGTGACGTCCGGGGACGAGCGTCAGGGAGCGAGGTAGCGGTCGATCATGAGGCGCAGTTCGGCGTCGAGCCGGTCCAGCTCGGGGCCCGTGCCCTCGGGGGCGTCGGCGAAGACCGGGCCGGTGAGGGTGAAGGACCAGGCGGTGAGCAGCACCGAGCGGGCGAGCAGGGCCGGGTCGGCCTCACGGACCGCGCCTTCGGCGATCGCCGCGCGGAGGCCCGCCTCCAGCATGGCGAGCTGGTGGTTGGTGTTGGTGCCGCGCCGCTTGAGCAGGTACGGCGCCAGGAACTCGGGGTCGAGCTCGATGATCGTGCGCAGCAGCGGGTGGGTGCGGATGGCGCGGGCGAGCAGCACCACGCCGTCGACCAGGCGGGCCCGGGAGTGGTCGGTACTGGAGACGTCGGCGCGGGTCTCGGCCGGAAAGGCCTGTTCGGCCAGCCCGACCCACGCCCGAGTGGTCAGCGCGGCCAGCACTTCGCGTACCGAACCCCAGCGGCGGTAGAGGGTGGCCCGGGAGACCCCGGCCTGCCGGGCGAGATCGGCCATCGTCATCCGCTGCGGACCGATGGTCAGCAGCAGGCGATACGCCGCGTCGAGGATCTGTTCCTCGGGAATGGCGTTGGCCGCCTTGAACTCGACCGCCTTGGGCTCAGTCGTTCGGGAGGGCTCAATGGGCGAGTCTTCGGCGGGGCTGTTGATTCGCTGCGACATCACATGTAGAAGTGTATCAGCGGCCCGCCCATCGTTGGCTGTCGCCGCCCGCAGTGAACACACCACCGAGGATCGAGCCCGATGACCGAGTCAGACCTGCCCGTCGTGGACTTCCATCCCTACCGCTGGGGCGACCCCGCGCACGCGACGCACCTGCCGGACGCCGCCCGCGACACGCTGGCCGCCTTCGGTGTGAAGACGCCCACGCAGCCGCCGGTCGAGCCCGAGGCGGTGCTGCTGCCCGCGATCACGCTCGACCCGGAGACGCTGGCCGCGCTCGCCGCCGTCGTGGGGGCCGGGCACCTGCGCTCCGACCACGAGGCGCGGGTCGCGCACACCCGCGGTTGGTCCACCCCCGACCTGCTCCGGCTCCGCGCCGGCGACGGCACGGACGCGCCGGACGCCGTCGCGTACCCGGGCACGCACGAGGAGGTCGTCGCGCTGCTGGAGCTGTGCGCCGAGCGTCGCGTCGCGGTCGTCCCCTATTCGGGCGGCACCTCGGTCGTCGGCGGGCTGGCCCCGCTGCGGGCGGGCTTCGCCGGGGTGGTGGCCGTCGACCTGAAGCGCCTGGACGCGGTGCTCTCCGTCGACGAGATCTCGCGTACCGCGACGCTCCAGGCGGGCCTGCGCGGTCCGGCGGCCGAGGCGGCGCTGCGCGAGAAGGGCTACACGCTGGGCCACTTCCCGCAGTCCTACGAGGGTGCGAGCATCGGCGGCTACGCGGCGGCCCGCTCGGCCGGACAGTCCTCGGCGGGCTACGGGCGCTTCGACGACATGGTGGTCGGGCTGACTCTGGCGACCCCGCGCGGGACGGTGACGCTCGGCAGCGCGCCCAAGTCGGCCGCCGGGCCCGATCTGCGGCAGCTGGTCCTGGGTTCGGAGGGCGCGCTCGGCGTGATCACCTCGGTGACCGTGCGGCTGCGGCCCGCGCCCGCCGAACGGGTCTACGAGTCCTGGCGGTTCGCCTCCTTCGAAGCGGGCGCGGACGCGCTGCGCAAGCTGGTCCAGGACGGCCAGGTGCCGACGGTGCTGCGGCTCTCCGACGAGGCCGAGACGAGCGTCAACCTGGCCGACCCGGCGGCGATGTTCGGCGGTGGGCCCGGCGGCTGCCTGGCGGTGACCGGCTACGAGGGCACGGCCGCCGAGGTCGCGGCCCGGCGCGCGGGCGCGACGGCCGTGCTGGAGGCCGCGGGCGGGGAACTGCTCGGGACGGAGGGCGGCGAAGCCTGGCGCACCGGCCGCTACCGCGCGCCGTACCTGCGCGACCCGCTGCTGGACGCCGGGGTGCTGATCGAGACGCTGGAGACGGTGACCTTCTGGTCCGGGCTGCACGAGCTGCGCGCGGCCGTCACCGCTGCGCTGACGGACAGTCTGAGCGGTCAGGCCACGCCGCCGTTGGTGCTCTGCCACATCTCGCACGTCTACGAGACCGGCGCCTCGCTGTACTTCACCGTCGCCTGCGCGCAGACCGAGGACCCGGTCACGCAGTGGCAGGCCGCCAAGTCCGCTGCCAACGCGGCGATCCGCGCCTGCGGAGCCGCGATCACCCACCACCACGGCGTCGGCACCGACCACCGCGACACCTACGCCGAGGAGATCGGCCCGCTGGCGGTGGACGCGCTGCGCGCGGTGAAGCGCGCGCTCGACCCGGTCGGCATCCTCAACCCCGGTGTGCTCGTCAGATCTCTCGCGGACGGTGACTGACTCATGCGCGACTTCACTGCGGTGATCAACCCCATCTCCGGCGGCGGCGACGCCTTCGCCCGCTGGGGCGCGGTCGCCGAGCACCTGCGCGCGGCGGGCGCGAGCGTCCGGGCGCTGCCCACCCGCAGCCGCGAGGACGCCATCGCCTGCGCGCGCCGCGCGGCGGAAGGCGGCGACGTGGTCGTCGCCGTGGGCGGGGACGGCATGGTCCGCGACGTGGCGGACGGCGTGGTGCGCGGGGACGGCGTGCTGGGCATCGTCCCGGCCGGCCGCGGCAACGACCTCGCCCGCCTGCTCGGCCTGCCGAACGACCCGGCGGCGCTGGCCCGCGTGCTGCTGGACGGCCCGACCCGGGCGATCGACGTGCTGGAGGTCAACGGCGCGATCGTGCCCGGCAACGTCTACATCGGGATCGACTCGGTGGCCACGCAGATCATCAACGCGGGGCGTCGGCTGCCCGCGCTGCTGGTCTACCGGCTCGCCCCGATCCGCGCGATCCTCGGCTGGCGTCCTGCGGGCTACCGCCTCGAGGTGGACGGCGTCAGCCGTGAGGTGCGCGCGCACACGGTTGTGGTCGCCAACTCCGGTTCCTACGGCCACGGTCTGCGGATCGTGCCGCCGGCGGTGCTGGACGACGGACTGCTGGACGTGATGGTCGTCGGGGACGGCCCGCGCAGCGCGGTGATCTCCTTCATGCAGGAGGCCAAGCGCGGCACCCACATCAACCGCCCGGAGGTTTCCCTGACCACCGGCCGCACGGTGACCGTCGACACGGACCGCCCCGTCCCCGTCTGCGCGGACGGCGACGAGATCGCCACCCTCCCGGCCCGGATCACCTTGCTGCCGGGGGCGCTGACGATTATCGGCTGACCGGCGGGGCCGGTCGGGAACACGTCGGTCTGGAACACGTCGGTCGGGAACGCGCGCGGCCGCGCGGCGCTGTGAGGCGCCGGCGCGGCCGGGGGCGTGGTGGGGGCACTACAGCTACAGCGGGATGACGGTCTGTCAGTAACCGCTCTTGGTGTAGGCGATGTTCTCGAAGGCGCCGTAGGTGTGGTTCGCGTAGCGGACACTGGCGATGATCGAGTCGACCGGGTTCATGATGTTGGTGTGGCCGGGCAGGGCCCAGGTGGCGAAGGTCGGCTTGATGAACTGCATCAGGCCGTAAGTGCCGCCGTAGAGCGCCTGGTTGCCGTCCCAGTGGTTCTCCGCGAGCGGGTTGCCGGAGGACTCGGTCATGGCGCGGGCCGCGATGGCGTCGGCGGAGGGGACGTGGTCGCCGTCGGCGGCCAGGACGGCCTGGGCCTCGGCGATCCAGCCGGAGAGGTTGTCGGCGTAGCCGGAGGCGCTGTAGCTCGTCGGGGTCGCGGCACTCGCGGCGCCGACGGTGGTGAGGACGGCGCCGCCCGCGATGGCGGCGGCGACGGTCAGACGGGTGGCCAGACGGACCTTGTTGCGCATGTCACTCCAGAGACAGGGAGCGGCACGGACGTTCGTGGGAGACACGTCGGTTCCTGCCCGGCGCGAGCGCATCGGCGCGCGTCGGAAGGCAGCAGGGTGCCACTCGGGGGTGTGCTGTGCACGTTCGACCAGGTCGGCGGCCGCACACCGCGGACCCGTGGTCGATCTGTGAGGGCGGAACGCGCCCCGGGGCATCGGGCCCCTGGGCAGCCGTGGGAGTGGCTGCCACGTCGTCGATCGAGTCAGCGTCGATCAGATCGGCGACGTTTCAACACCGTCACATGGGTCTGTCGCGACGGGCAAGCAAATCGACCCTGTTAGTGGTCGAGAGCACAGTTATGGGTGGTTTGGGCGTGATTCGGGGCACAGCCGGCCCGTGAATGCTGCGGACAGTGATGAGCCCGTCACGCTGGGCTCAAGGTCCACGGTGGGGTTCGACCCTGCCTACCCGTAGTACTCCAGAGCTACGGCGGAAGAGCGCTCCCCGGTGGGACGCCGACCACAAGGCCTGATTTCTAGCTTCGGTACCGGAAGCGGACGAGCGATCCGGTAGCGAAGAGGAGCAGTCGGCCATGGTGTCCCGTCGGATCACCCCGCGCCTGAGGCGCACGCTGTTGGCGGGTCTGGTGGCAGCGGCCGTCGCCGCGCCGCTGTCCGGTATGGCCGGGCCCGGGTCGGTGCCCGCGCCGGAGCCGGTCGCGCAGGCGCCGCTCGCCGTCGGCGGGGTCGGCGCACTGGACGGCCGCTACGCCGCGAGCCGGAACGGCATCCTGGCTGCCGAGCGCATGGCGGACGCCTACGGCGACAAGCAGCGCGCCGCCGCGCTGCAGGCGATGGCGGACCCGTCGCGGCACTTCCTCTCCTTCGACGGCCGCGACGGCGGCCGCACGGTCGAGGTGTTCGGCGACCTCGCGCACGCCGACCGGATCGCCGTGCTGGTCCCCGGCTCCGACACCAACCTCGACAGCTACGAGCGCCTCCGCGCCGGGGCCGCCGCGCTGGAGCAGCAGGCGGGCGGCGACGCCGCGCACACCGCCGTCATCGCCTGGCTCGGGTACGCGACGCCGGCGACGGTCAGCCCCGAGGTGCTGACGGCCGGCCTGGCGGACCAGGCCGCACCGCAACTCGACAAGTTCGTCGGCGAGTTGCAGCAGTTGAAGCCCGGCGCACGGACCTCCCTGGTCTGCCACTCCTACGGCTCCGTGGTCTGCGCCCGCGCCGCGAGCGGGCTCGACGTCGCCGACCTCGTCCTCTACGGAAGCCCCGGTGTCGGCAGCGACGCGGGCAACGTCACCGCTCTGCACACCAAGGCGACGGTCTGGGCCGGACGTGGCGGCAAGGACTGGGTCGCGAACGTGCCGCATCTGCGGCTGCCGATCCTCTTCACCACCGTCGGGCTCGGCGCGGATCCGGTCGCCCCGGGCTTCGGCGCCCGGATCTTCCAGGCCGGGGACGCCGACCACAGCGGCTACCTCAAGCCCGGCTCGCTCGCGCTCCGCAGCATCGCGGCGATCGTCACCGGCGCGGCGGACGCGAGCAGCACCTCTCACAGCACCTCCCACAGCACCGCCCTCACCACGAACGGGCAGGAGGCCCAGCATGCCTAGCACGTCTCTGCGTCAGCTGGCGGCGAGGATCGACGCCGCCACACCGCCCGACCGGGACCGCGCCATCGACGCGCTGCGCGCCTTCGCCATCCTCGGCGTGGTGATGGGCCACTGGCTGGTGACCGCGCTGGTCTTCGACAGCGGCAAGATCCACGTGGCCAGCCCGCTCCAGCACATGTCCCAACTGGCTCCGATCTCCTGGGCGTTCCAGACGCTCGCGGTCTTCTTCCTGGTCGGCGGCCAGGTGGCCGCACGGAGCTACGCCTCCGCCCGCGCCAAGGGCGTCGGCTACCCGGAGTGGCTCGCGGCGCGGCTCACCCGGCTCTTCCGGCCGGTCGCGGCCGTGCTGGTGGTCTGGTCCGTGGTCACCGTCGCGATGCTCGCCTCCGGCGTCGACTACGCCACCGTGCACACGCTGGTGAAGCTCGTCCTCTCACCGCTCTGGTTCCTGCTGGTCTTCGCGGCGCTGACGGCGGCGACCCCGCTGGTCGCCCGGCTGCACCCGCTCTGGCCGCTCGCGGTCGTGCTCTACGTGGACCTGTGGCGCTACGGCTTCCACGGACCGGCCTGGGTGGGCTGGATCAACCTGCCCGCCGGCTGGCTGGTCCCCTACTGCCTGGGCGCGGCGTGGGCCAGGGAAGGGCTCAAGAGCCGGGCGACCGGTTGGGTGCTGCTGCTCGGCGGTGCCGCCGCCACTGCGCTGCTCGTCCTGTTCGCCGGCTACCCCGCCTCGATGGTCGGCGTGCCGGGCGCGCACATCTCGAACCTCAACCCGCCCACGCTCGCGGCCGTCACCTTCGGCCTCGCCCAGTGCGGCGCGGCGCTGCTGCTCCTCGGCCCGCTGCGCCGGTGGCTGGCCAGGCCGGGGGCCTGGGCCGCGGTGGCGCTGGTGAACCTGTCCGCGATGACCATCTTCCTGTGGCACCAGACCGCGGCCATGACCGTCGCCGCCCTCGGCCTGCTCGCCGGACACCCGCTGCTCGGCCTGCACACGGTCCCCGACGGCGCCGGCTGGATCCTGGCCAGGGTCGCCTGGCTGCCGGTCTTCGCGCTGATGCTCTCGATCTGCTGGGTGGCGTTCCGCCACCACGAACAGGGACGGGCGGCGGCAAAGGGCGGTCGCGGCACGGGCAGCAGGGTGGTGCGGTCATCCGGTTCCACGCCGCAGCCCGCGCCCGCGCCCGCGCCCGCGCCCGCGCCCGCGATCGGTTCGGCGATGGCGTCGGCGCCCGCTGATCTGGCGCACCGGCTCTAAGGTGAGTGCCGTGAACGGGGACGAACTGAGGAAACGACTGACGGGGGCGGCGCGCGCGCTGGGGCGGACGATCAGGGAGGACCTGGTCACCCCGGCGCTGGACCAGTCCGCCTCGGGGTGGCGGCTGCGCCGGGGCGGGACGGGAACGGGCCTGCCGTCCCGGGCGCCGCGTGCGGTGGTCACGCTGTTCGTCCTGCTCGCCACGGCCCTGCTGGTGATCAATACGAACCAGTACGCCTTCTCCTACCACCTCGGCGTGCCCTTGGGCCTGCTGTTGGCCGCCCTGCAGTCGGTGGCGCTGGTGGCGACCCTGTGGGAGCCGATCAGGGCCTGGTGGCTGTCGACCGCGACGATGCTCGCGGCGGCCTGGTCCGCCACCGCCTTCGCCAGGGGCGGCGGGGTCGTCTTCCAGATGACCGGCACCGACTCGGCCGTGCAGGCCGGTTGGACTCCGGCCACCATCCTCCTGCAGGCGCTGGTGCTGTTCGTCCTCGCGCTGCGGGTGCGCTCGCGGGCCGCGATCGAGGCGCTGGGCATCACGATGTTCGTGGCCGTGCTCGCCCAGCTCTACAAGCCGCAGGGGCAGGGATCGGCGATCGGGTTCGCCGTCATGGTGTTCTCGATCGCCGTGCTGATCGGCGCCTCGCTGCGCGGCTGGCGGGTGGCGCGCTCGCAGCTCGTCGCGCAGGAGGAGCTGACCGCCGAGGAGCGCGCCAGGCGCACCCTGCTGGAGGAGCGCACCCGGATCGCCCGCGAGCTGCACGACGTGGTGGCCCATCACATGTCGGTGATCTCCATCCAGGCGCAGGTCGCGCCGCACCTGGTGGAGAACCCGTCGGAGGAGTTGCGCGAGAACCTGGCCGGCATCCGCCAGAACGCGGTCGAGGCGCTGGCCGAACTGCGTCACGTGCTGGGCGTGCTGCGCGGTGAGGACCCCCACGCCGAAGGGGTTCGCGACGCACCCCAGCCGACCCTGGACCGGCTGCCCGAACTGATGGAGAACGTGCGCGGAGCGGGTCTCGCGGTCGTCATAGAGACGGTCGGGGAACGGCGTGCGCTCTCGCCGGGCGTCGAACTCTCCGCCTTCCGCATCGTCCAGGAGGCGCTCAGCAACGCGATGCGGCACGCGCCGGGCGCCTCGGTCAGGGTGCTGCTCGACTACCGGGCCACCGGCCTCACCGTCCGGATCGCCAATGCCGCGCCGGACCACCCGCCCACGCCCGCGCCCGGCATCGGCCACGGCCTGCTGGGCATGCGCGAGCGGACCACCATGCTGGGCGGCGAACTGGCCACCGGCCCGACCCCTGACGGCGGCTACGAAGTGGTGGCCGTGCTTCCCGCGTCCCTGGAGGACCCCGCATGACGATCCGCGTGATGATCGCCGACGACCAGATGATGGTCCGTCAGGGATTCTCGGTGCTGCTCAATCTGGAGCCCGACATCGAGGTCGTCGGCCAGGCGGTGGATGGACTCGACGCGGTCGCGAAGGTCGCGGAACTGGCGCCCGACGTGGTCCTGATGGACATCCGGATGCCCGAGCTCGGCGGCATCGAGGCGACCCGGCGGATCACCGGGCCGCCGGACAGCCAGGTCAAGGTGCTGGTGCTGACCACCTTCGATCTGGACGAGTACGTCTACGAGGCGCTGCGCGCGGGCGCGTCGGGCTTCCTGCTCAAGGACGCCTCGGCGGACGAACTGGCGCAGGCGGTGCGGGTGGTGGCCGGGGGCGACGCGTTGCTCGCGCCCAATATCACCAAGCGCCTGATCAGCGAGTTCGCCAGGATGCCTGGCGCGCCGCGCCAGCCGCTGCGGGAGCGGGTGGGCGACCTGACCGAGCGCGAGACCGAGGTGCTGTCGCTGATCGCCCAGGGGCTGTCCAACGCGGAGATCGCGGTGCAGCTGATCGTGGCGGAGCAGACGGTGAAGACCCACGTCAGCCGGATCCTGGTCAAGCTCGGCCTGCGGGACCGGACGCAGGCCGCCGTCTTCGCCTACGAGACCGGCCTGGTCCGCCCGGCCGGCTACTGACCGGCCGGGCTGCCCGCGTCAGCCCGTCGGGGCCGGGTCGACCACGGCGGCGGCGCCCCCGCCACGGCGGACCGGTTCAGCTGCCGCCTGGAGCTGTCCGTCCGGCAGGAGTTGGATGCCGGCCGCCGCGCCGATCTCCGGATTGAGAGTGAAGGTCTCGCCGATGGCGGTCAGCGCCTGGGCGTCGGCCGAGCCGAGGAAGGCCGGTTCGGCGTCCGTGACGGAGCGGTTGCGCTGGCTGATCCGGGGCACGGCGATGGCCTGCTCCAGGCTGAGCCCTCGGTCGACGTGCTCGGTCAGCACCTGCAGCACGGTGGTGATGATGGTGGAGCCGCCGGGGGAGCCGAGCGCGAAGTCGAAGCGCCCGTCCTTGAGCACGATCGTCGGGGACATCGAGGAGCGCGGGCGCTTGCCGGGGCCGGGCAGGTTGGGGTCGGGGACGCCGGCGACCGCCGGGGTGAAGTCGAAGTCGGTCAGCTCGTTGTTGAGCAGGAAGCCGCGTCCCGGTATGACCATCGCGCTGCCGCCGGTCTGCTCGATCGTCAGGGTGTAGGAGACGACGTCGCCCCAGCGGTCGGCGACCGTGAGGTGGGTGGTGTGGGTCCCCTCGGTGGTGGTGGGCGCCGGGGTGCCCGAACTGACGCAGCCCGCGCCCGGGTTGTTCGGGTCGCCGGGGGCGAGGGGGCTGGTCAGGCTGGAGGTGGGCGAGATCAGGCAGGCGCGGGAGTCGGCGAAGCGCTGCGAGAGCAGGCCCTGCGTCGGCACGTCCACGAAGCGGGGGTCGCCGACCCAGCGGTTGCGGTCCGCGAACGCGATCCGGCTCGCCTCCAGGTAGTCGTGCAGGTACTGGCTGGAGGAGGCGTGGGCGAGGTCGAACGTGTTCAGGATGTTGAGCGCCTCGCCGACGGTGGTGCCGCCGCTGGACGAGGGCGCGATGCCGTAGACGTCGAGCCCGCGGTAGTCGACCTCGGTCGGCGCCTGGGCGCGCACCCGGTAGGCGGCGAGGTCGGCCGTGCTCAGCTGTCCGGGGCGGGCGTTCCACCCCGACGCCGGGTCGACCTGGGGCCGCTGCACCAGCGAGGTGATGTCCCTGCCGATGTCGCCCCGGTAGAGCGCGGCCGTGCCCTGACGGGCGAGCTCCCGGTAGGTCGCGGCCAGATCCGGGTTGCGGAACACGCTGCCCACGGTGGGCGGTTGGCCGCCCGGTAGGAACAGGGCGCGGGTGGCGGGGAAGTAGCCGAAGCGGGTCTGGTTGGCGGCGGTCTGGTCGTGGAAGGTCTGGTCGACGACGAAGCCCTTCTCGGCCAGCCTCTCCGCGGGCCGGAGCAGATCCGCGAACGAGCGGCTGCCCCAGCGGTCCAGTGCCTCCTGCCAGGTCTGCGCGCTGCCGGGGACGCCGACGGAGAGACCGCTGCTCACGGCGTCGCCGAAGGCCAGCGGCTTGCCGTTCTCCAGGAAGAGGCCGGAGGTGGCGGTGGCCGGTGCGGTCTCGCGGCCGTCCAGGGTGAACACCTGGTGGCGGCGGGCGTCGTAGTAGACGAAGTAGCCTCCGCCGCCGATGCCGGAGGAGTAGGGCTCGGTGACGCCCAGCGCGGCGGCCGTGGCGACGGCGGCGTCGACCGCGTTGCCGCCGTGGCGCAGCACCGCGATGCCGATGTCGGTGGCCTCGGCGGAGACGCTCGCGACCGCGCCGCCGGTCCCGGTGGCCTCGGCCGACTTCGGCGCGGGCGTGGCGGCGGGCGCGGCTGTAGGCGCGGTGGCGGGTGGGGGCGCGAAGGCGGTGAGGGCCGAGACGAGCAGCAGCGGGGTGACGAGGCGGGTGGTCGGTCCCAGTCTGCGTGCGCTCATCCAGGCCTCCGGTGCGGCTCGTTGGCGGTACCCGTGACCCCCTATTGCGGCACAGATGCCCGCTGCATGACAAGAACGCCTCGGCCGCCCCTGAGGTCACCCCGCGTAGCGGTGGGCGGGGCGACCGGCGACGCCGGGCTCGCAGGCGAAGAGGGCGCCGGCGTGGGGCTGTTCGGCGCGTTCGGCGTCGCTGAGCCCGCGGCTCGCGGTGGTGATGTAGAGGGTGTTCAGCTCCGGGCCGCCGAAAGTGCAGTTGGTGACCATCGCGGCCGGGACGGTCACGACCGCGTCCAGGGTGCCGTCGGGAAGGTAGCGATGGACGGCGTGGCCGTCGTAGAGGGCCACCCAGATGCCGCCCTCGGCGTCGACGGTGAGACCGTCGGGGACGCAGCCGGTGAACCGGGCGAGCGTGCCGACGCGGCGGAAGTCGTCAGCCGCGAAGACGGCGACCTCGCCGGTGGGGGAGTCGGCGTAGTAGGCGAGGGAGCCGTCGGGCGACCAGTCGAGGCCGTTGGAGATGCTGACGCCGGTCAGTACCTCGACCACGCGAGCGTCCGCGCCGTCCGGCTCGATTCGGTACAGCGCGCTGGTGCCGGGATCGTCCTCGGCCATGCTGCCGACCCAGAACCGGCCGCGGGCGTCGCAGCGGCCGTCGTTGAGGCGGTGCTCCGGGGACGGCATGGGGAGCTGGGCGAGCGGGCGCGGCGCGACGCCTGCGGCATCCGGCTCGAGCACGGCGACCGTCGCGCCGAGCGCGAGGAGCAGGCCGCCGCGCGCCCGCAGGGCGACGGCGCTGAGCGGGCCGGAGAAGGCACGGACGGTGTCGCTGCCGCGAGCGGGGTCGTAGCGGTGCAGCTCACCGCGCGGGATGTCGACCCACCACAGGACGTTCTCGCGGGCGTCCCAGAGAGGACCCTCACCGAGGGCGGCGCGGACGTCCAGGACGGGTCGGGGCTGGTGGACGACGGGCACGGAGGCTCCCGGGGGACGGGTCGAGGGACGGTCGTCGGCACCGTACCCGACCGGCTGTTGCGGATCTTCTGTCGCACCGACCGTATACGCTCGTTGACGAGAGTTCAGAGTTCGGGACCGTGAATCGCCAGGGGGATGCCATCGTGACCACACGTGCACTTGTTCTCGGCGGGGGAGGCCCGGCGGGCGTCGCCTGGGCGACGGGGCTGCTCGCCGGGCTGGCGGAGGCGGGGGCGGACGTCACCGACGCCGACCGGCTGGTCGGGACCTCGGCCGGATCGGTGGTGGCCGCGCAGGTCGCCAGCGGTGCGGCGCTGGGTGAGCTGTACGCCCGCCAGGCGGACCCGGCCCTGCAGACGCGGGAGATCGCTTCCGGGGTCTCCGTCGAGGCGTTGATGGCGAGCTGGGCCGAGAGCGCCGCCCTCGAACCGACCGAGCGCCGACGCTTCGCCGGAAAGGTGGCGGTGGAGACGGAGACTGTCTCCGAGGCGGCACGGCGCGAGGTCGTCGCGGCGCGGCTTCCGGTCCACGAGTGGTCCACCCGGGACGTCGTGATCGTCGCCGTCGACGTGAGCGACGGCGAGCCGGTCCTCTTCGAGCGGACCTCCGGCGTGGGCCTGGTCGACGCGGTCACCGCGAGCTGTGCCGTCCCCGGTGTCTGGCCGCCGGTCACGATCGGCGACGCGCGCTACATGGACGGCGGCATGCGGTCCATGTGCAACGCGGATCTCGCGCAGGGCTGCGACAAGGTGCTGATCGTTGCTCCGCTGGCGGCGGCCGACGGCGACCTCGAGGCACAGGTGGAGGGTCTCGACGGGGCGGTCGAGGTGGTCGGGCCTGACGCGGCGTCGATCGCGGCGATCGGACCGAACCCGCTGGACCCGACGGTCCGCACCCCGTGCGCCGAGGCCGGCCGGGCCCAGGGCCTGGCCCTCGCCGCGCAGATCGCGGCGTTCTGGGTGTAGGAGGCGAGTGGGCGCGGCGGGCCCACCCCAGCCATCGCAGTTGCGAACTGGCGGGCGGTCGGTGCATGGCAAGTGCGAGGGTTTTCGACGCTGCTCTGTCGCAGGTGCGGTTCGGTGAGTCCCTGGCGGGGTATCGCTTTGGAAGACCTGCCGCACCTCAGGGAAGGGGCCAGCCCGCCCGTGAACCGCGCCGCCCCCGCCGTCCGACTGCACGGCCACATCGAACAGCCCGCGGAACTGACCGTGGACCAGCTGCGCCGACTCTCCGCCCATCGGGCGGACGTCACCTTCGACTGCCGCACCAACGGGCCGCAGCGCCACACCTTCGAAGGCCCGCGCCTCTGGGAGGTGCTGGGGACGACGAAGCCCCGGCTCGCGTCCGCGACCCGCAAGGGCCGACTGGGCCATCTGCTGACCGTCACCGGGGCCGACGGGCATTTCGTGCTGCTCTCCTGGGCCGAGATCGACCCCGAGTTCAGCGGCCGACCGATCCTGCTGGCCACCAGCATCGACGGCCGCCCCCTCGACGAGGCGGGTCCGCAGCTCGTCGTCCCCGACGACGTCTGCGGGGCCAGGTACATCAGCGGCATCACCGCCGTCTGGGTCGGTCCACTCCACGCCTGGAGCGGCGTGGAGTGACGCGACGTGCCGCTGCCGGATCAGACCTGCGGGCCGGCCGGGTCGCTCGGGATCGGCGACCCGAGGCGCGGGCTTTGGGTCCGCGGTGAGCCGACGCCGGCGCCGCTCGCGTGCAGGGCCTGCTGCTGCAGGGCCCAGGTCCACACCTCGAGCGCGGCGTCGGGAACCAGTCGCACCAGGTGCGAGGGCGCGAAGTAGTGGTAACCGAAGTCGATCCTGGCGTGGTTGTGGCCGTCGACCGTGGCCTCGGAGGTGGCTGTCGCCGCCTGGGCGACCAGGCCGGTGTGGCTCTTGGTGCCGCCGGGGCCCGCGTAGGTGACCACGATGTCGCCCGGCTGCGCGAGCTCGGGGTGGTCGCCGATGTCCTGGGCCACGCCGCTGTCCATCAGGTAGTCGTAGAGGTTGTGATACTGCGGCAGATCCGAGATCAGCAGCAGGTCGTACACCTTGCCGTTGGGGGCCTGGTAGGTGAAGTACGCGCTCTGCGGGTCGTTCGGACCGAGGCCCGGTATGAGGCCTGCGGCAGCCATCGAGCGGGCGACGAACTCCGCGCACTGGTAGTTCGGCTGGTCGCCGCCGAAGGCGACGGGCGTGCTGTCGTTCCACGCCGTCCAGTTCCAGTGGGCGTCGGCGTAGCGCACCTCGGTGGCGCGGGTCAGCGCGTCGAGCACGTCGGCAGCCGAGTGGGCGGCCGAGTGGCCGGCGGGCGCCGCGTGGTGGGGCCGCGTGGCAGCGGGCTGGGCGGCGAAGGCGGGCGCGGCCAGCGCCGGAGCGGTGGCCAACAGTACGCCGGTGGCCAGCGTGGTCGCGGCGAGCCGTCGACCGAGGAGACGATGCATGGTCAGTCCCTGTCACGTGCTGGGTCCCGCGCGGCCGGGGAGGCTGACGTGGCGCCGGCCGTGGCAGGACGAGTTCGGTGGTGCAGCCCCCGAACGGGAGACTCGCCCGACACCGCCGCACGTTGCAGGAATCTCGTCCTTCACTTGTGAATCTTCGGACCCGGTGGCCCCGCGCGCCGGATGGCCTGGTCCGGTCGGCGGCGGTGCAATGGGTCAGAGGGGGATTCGTCCGAGCCGAGGAGCCTCCGACGTGCCCATCTACCAGACCGCGCACTACCAGGTGATGCCCGAAGGCGTCCCCGCCGTGACGGAGGCGATCGCCGCCTTCGTGGCGTACGTCGCCGCCAACGAGCCCGGCACCCTCATGTACGCCGCGTGGCAGCAGCAGGACGACCCGACCAGATTCGTCCACCTCTTCACCTTCGCCGACGAGGCCGCGCACGAGGCCCATGGCGCCTCGGCGGCGGTCCGCGCGTTCGAGGCGGTCTACCGGCCGGTGCTTGCGGCCGGCCCGGTGGTGTTCACCGACTACCGGCTGATCGCCGCCAACCAGCGGTGAGCGGCGCCGTCTGCTTGGCACGCGGATCCGACGGCCGCAGGCGCGGGTTGCCGGGGTGGGGGTAGCCCCACCCCGGCACGGTGACCTGCCCCATGGCTGCCGAGGTACCCGGTCCAGCAGCCTGGATGCACAAGGACGCACGCCCGTGTCGAGCATTCAGGAGCCGTCAGTGACCACGTCCGTATGGAGTCCCCAGGCCCGGGGCAACGGAGAACGCACGGCTGTCGCCGCCCGCGCGCGAGCGCTCACCAAGGCCTACGGCAGCGGCGAGACCCGCGTCGTCGCGCTGGACGGGGTGGACGTCGACATGCCGCGCGGCCGGTTCACCGCGATCATGGGGCCCTCCGGCTCCGGCAAGTCCACGCTGATGCACTGCCTCGCCGGTCTCGACACCGCCTCGAGCGGTCAGATCTGGGTCGGCGAGACGGAGATCACCAAGCTCGGCGACAAGCGGCTCACCCGGCTGCGCAGGGACAGCATCGGCTTCATCTTCCAGGCCTTCAACCTGCTGCCCACGCTCAACGCACTCGATAACATCACCCTCCCCATGGACATCGCGGGCCGCACCCCGGACCGCGCCTGGCTGGAGCGGGTGGTGGAGACGGTCGGCCTGGCGGAACGCCTCAAGCACCGGCCGGCGCAGCTGTCCGGCGGGCAGCAGCAGCGGGTCGCCGTGGCGCGGGCCCTCGCCGCGCGCCCCGAGATCATCTTCGGCGACGAGCCGACCGGCAACCTCGACTCCCGCGCAGGCTCGGAGATCCTGGGCTTCCTGCGCCGCTCCGTCGACGAACTCGGCCAGACCATCGTCATGGTGACGCACGATCCGGTCGCCGCCTCCTACGCGGACCGCGTCCTCTACCTCGCCGACGGCCGCATCGTCGACGAGATGATCGCGCCCACCGCGGACGCGGTGCTGGAGAAGCTGAAGTCCTTCGACTCCCGGGGCCGGACGTCATGACCGTGTTGCGGACCTCCCTGCGCAACTTCCTCGCGCACAAGGGCCGGATGGCCCTCTCCGCCGTCGCCGTGCTGCTGTCCGTGGCCTTCGTCTGCGGCACGCTGGTGTTCACCGACACCATGAACTCCACCTTCGACCGGCTCTTCGCGACGACCTTCTCCGACGTCACCGTCCGGCCCCACCAGGTGGACAACGCGCAGAAGACCGGCGCGCCGGACACCCTCCCGGCCTCCCTGCAGACCAGGCTGGCCCAGGTTCCCGGCGTCGCGGACGTCGTGCCCGAGGTCAGCAGCGGCCAGGTCACCGTGGCCGACAGCCACAACCAGGACATCGGCTCCAGCACCGGCGCGCCCACCATCGTCTCCAACTGGGACCGGACCCAGACCCGGACCGTCGGCATCACCTCCGGCCACGCCCCGCAGCAGCCGGACGAGGCCGTCCTCGACGCCGACACGGCGGCCAAGCACCACCTGGGCATCGGCGACCGGCTGCGGATCATCTCCGCCCGAGGCGACTTCACCGTGCGGGTGGGCGGCATCGCCACCTTCAAGACCACCAATCCGGGCGCGACGCTCGTCTACCTCGACACCGGGACCGCGCAGCGCGAACTCCTCGGCTCCCGCGACGCGTTCACCGACTACGCGCTCACCGCCGCGCCCGGCGTCAGCAACGACCAGCTCAAGGCGCGCGTCGACGCGGCCCTCGGCAGCGGGACCTACCAGGTGCGGACGGCCGCCGAGGAGAAGGCCCAGGGGCAGAAGGACATCGGTTCCTTTCTCGACCCGATGAAGTACGTGCTGCTCGGCTTCGCCGGGATCGCCGTCCTGGTGGGCGTCTTTCTGATCGTCAACACCTTCTCCATGCTGGTCGCGCAGCGCACCAGGGAGATCGGGCTGATGCGGGCCATCGGTTCGAGCCGACGGCAGATCAACCGCTCGGTGCTCTTCGAGGCCGTCCTGCTCGGGGTCGTCGGCTCGGTCGCCGGGATCGGCGCGGGCATCGGCCTGGCCGTCGGGCTGATCAAGATCATGGGTGCGCTGGGCATGCACCTCGACACCGCCAACCTGACGATCAAGGCGGCCACGCCGCTGGTCGGTCTGACGCTCGGCGTCCTGGTGACCGTCGTGTCCGCGATGCTGCCCGCCCGTCGGGCCGGCGCGATCTCGCCGATGGCCGCCATGCGCGACGCCGGCACCCCCGCCGACGCGCGTGCCGGACGGGTCAGGGCCGCGTTCGGGGTGCTGCTCACCGCGGCTGGCGGCACGGCCCTCACGCTGGCCGCCACGTCCGCGACCGCCTCGGCGGGTTCCGGGCTGCTCGCGTTGGGCGTGCTGCTGACGTTGGTCGGCTTCGTGGTGGTCGGACCGCTGCTCGCGGGCCTGGTCGTCCGGGTCCTCGGCGCGGTGACGCTGCGGATGTTCGGCCCGGTGGGACGACTGGCCGAACGCAACGCCCTGCGCAATCCGCGCCGCACCGGCGCGACCGCGGCCGCGCTGATGATCGGGCTCGCACTGGTCTCGGGGCTGTCGGTGGTCGGCAACTCGATGGTGGCCTCGGCGACCCACCAGATGGACAGGTCCGTCGGCGCCGACTTCATCATCCAGTCCGGCAACGGCCGGCCGATCAGCCCGGCCGCGGCGCAAGCCATCCACGCCGCGGGCCACCTGGCCCACGTCACCGACCGGGCCGACGTCGCCGCGACGGTCATCGCCCCGGACGGAACCAAGGACAAGACCGAGGTCGCGGCGGCCACGCCGTCCTACACCGACGACCTGCAGGCCAAGACCGTGCAGGGCAAGCTGATCGACGCCTACGGGCCGGGAGCGATGTCGGTGCCCGCAGGCTGGGCCAAGGACCACAAGGTCGCCCTCGGCTCCCGGATCGGCGTCGCCTTCACGGGCGGTGCCACGGCCGAGCTCACCGTCCGGGCGATCACCTCGGACGACACGGTCTTCGACCGGGGCGCGATGTATCTGAACATCGCGGAGGCGAGGAAGTACCTTCCGGCCGACACGTTCCCGCTGAACAACATGATGTTCGCGGCCGCGCAGCCGGGTCAGCAAGCCGAGGCGGCGGCCTCGCTCAAGGCCGCCACGGCCGACTATCCGCAGGTCAAGGTCCGCGACCAGGCCGGATACAAGGACATGATCCAGCAGCAGCTCGACCAACTGCTCAACATGATCTACGCGCTGCTGGCGCTGGCCATCATCGTCGCGGTGCTGGGCGTGGTGAACACCCTGGCCCTCTCGGTGGTCGAACGCACCAGGGAGATCGGGCTGATGCGGGCCATCGGGATGTCGCGCAGGCAGTTGCGCCGCATGGTTCGGCTGGAGTCGGTGGTCATCGCCCTGTTCGGCGCGGTCCTGGGCGTCGGCCTGGGACTGGGCTGGGGGATCGCGGCCCAGCGGCTGCTGAGCCTGGTCGGGCTGGGCGTGCTCAGCATCCCGTGGACCACGATCGGCGTCGTCTTCCTCGGCTCGGCGGTCGTGGGCCTGGTGGCCGCGCTCTTCCCGGCCTTCCGCGCGGCCCGGATGAACGTCCTGCGGGCGATCGCGACGGACTAGCGTCGGTCCCACCGCACAGCTCCATCCCGCTACCTCGCGCGCCCCCGGACTCCGGGGCGCGCGAGGCAGCGCGCGTTCGAGGCGCATTCGGGGCGAGTTCTTCGGGCGCTCAGAGGAAACACAGAATTAATCGCTGAGACCGCTACTCGCCGACACGTCCAGCCGCTAGAGTCCATGCGTGATCCAGCACGGGGGGATCACCACCAACTGTGGTGGCACCGACGGGATCGCCACTCAGTCATTCCAGTGCCGGGGGACTTCGCACACGACGGCTCGCGCGCAGCAGCGCGCCTGCTGAGCGCACGTCAGCTCGTCCACGCATGGGGATCGTGACGAATGGAGTGTTGTCATGGCTGATTCAGACATTTCGGGTAGCGTGGGCACGTCGGGATCCGTCACGCGCCGCACGCTCTTCCGTGCCGCCGCGGCGGGCGGAGTGGTGACCGCTGTCGGCGTCACCGGCGCCGCGTCGACCGTCGGAAGGGCGGGCGGCAGCACACCGGGGCTGATCGCCGCGACCGCTGGGCCGAACCCGCTGCCCGGCGGCTCCCTTGACCCGGTGTCGGTGCCCAAGTACCAGACCGAGCTGCGCCGGCTGCCCGTCATGCCGTGCCACGGCAGCGCCGCCCACGGCGACGTCGACGTGTACGAGATCGTCGCCCGGCAGTTCACCCAGCAGATCCTGCCCCGGGGCTACCCGCGGACCACCGTCTGGGGCTACGGGGCCGCGGGCGCCCCCGGCAGCTTCCACGCGCCGGCGCACACGATCGAGGCGCGCGTCGGCCGCCCGGTCCGGGTGACCTGGACCAACGGCCTGGCGGACGGGCACGGGCGCTGGCTGCCACACCTGTTCACCGTCGACCCCAGCCTGCACTGGGCCAACCCCGGCGGCGGCCTGGCCGGCCGGGACAGCCGACCGACCTTCAGCTCGACGCCGCTGCCCTACACCGGCCCGGTTCCGCTGGTCACCCACCTGCACGGCGCGCACGTCACCGAGGAGAGCGACGGCTACCCCGAGGCGTGGACCCTCCCCGACGCCGACGGCATCCCGGCCGGCTACGCCACCACGGGCAGCTGGTACGACCGGTACCGGGCCGAGGCCCAGGACCGCTACGGGGTCCACTGGCGGCCGGGCTCCTCGGTCTACCAGTACAGCAACGACCAGCGGGCGGCGGCGCTCTGGTACCACGACCACGTGCTCGGGATGACCCGGCTCAACGTCCAGGCGGGCCTGGCCGGGATGTACCTGCTGCGCGGCGGCCCGGCCGACCTCCCCGCCGGGGTGCTTCCCTCGGGCGACGCCGAGATACCGATGGTGATCCAGGACCGCTGCTTCAACACCGACGGCACCCTCTTCTTCCCCGACAGTCGGACCTTCTTCGGCGACACCACCCCCGGTGGCCCCTGGCTGCCCACCAGCGACGTGCCGCCGTTCTGGAACCCCGAGTCCTTCGGCAACACCATGCTGGTCAACGGGAGCAGCTGGCCGGTCTGGCACGCCTCGCGCCGGCGCTACCGGCTGCGCGTGGTCAACTCCTGCAACGCCAGGACGCTGGTCCTCAAGGTCGTCGCCGACCCGCTCGCCAAGCGTCCGGCGACCGCGGCGCTGCCCATCTGGCAGATCGGCAGCGACGGCGGCTTCCTGCCCGCGCCGGTCGAGCTGAACCAGGCGCTGATCGCCCCGGCGGAGCGGGCGGACCTGATCCTCGACTTCACCGCCGTCCCTGCGGGGACCACGCTGTACGTCATCAACGAGGGCCCGGACGTGCCGTACCACGGCGGGGTTCCCGACGCGGACTTCGTCGCGGCGGACCACTGGACCAGCGGGCAGGTCATGAAGATCGTCGTCGGCTACAGCCAGGGGCACGACGCCTCCGTCCCGCCGGCCCACCTGCAACTGCCGCGGCTCGCCGGACTCGGCACGCCGGGGCAGAAGTTCACCGTCTCGCTCAACGAGGGCGACTCGTCGAGCTTCCCCGGCGCCCCGATCGTCGGCGCGCTGGGAACGCTGAACCCGGACGGCACCGGCGCGATGGAGATGTGGAGCGACCCGGTCTCGGTCAAGCCCGTCGCCGGGACGGTGGGGGAGTGGGACCTGGTCAACCTCACCGTGGACGGACACCCGATCCACATCCACCAGACCCAGTTCCAGGTCGTCAGCCGCACCGCCGCCAACGGCACGGTGCGCGGCCCCGAGGCCTGGGAGACCGGCTACAAGGACACCGTACTCGCCTACCCGGGCGAGACGACCCGGCTCAAGGCCCGCTTCGACCTGCCCGGCCGCTACGTCTACCACTGCCACATCCTCGACCACGAGGACAACGAGATGATGCGTCCCTTCGACGTCCAGGCCTGAGAGGGCGTCAGACGGTCTCAGGCCCGGCCCGCCAGCCGGACCTGTTCCTCCTCGATGATCAGGCGGGCCAGGGAGGCGTCGGTCGCGTCGAGCGCGTCCGGGCTGGCCTCGGCGGCGTCGCTGCGGCGTGCGTAGGCGTCGAAGAGTTGCTGTTTCCTGGCCAGCAGCTGCAGCAGGCGCTGGTCGACGCTGTCCGGAGGGGCAGATGCGCTGGCGGTAGGAGAGCTGCGCGGTGTTGTAGACCAGCGCCATGAACGAGGAGGCCGCGTAGCCGACCGCGAACTCGGCGACGCCCCAGCCGGAGGAGGCCAACGGGATCAGGAAGTAGAGCGGCGCGGGCACGAGCATGGCGAGCCAGATGATCCGCGCCGACCCGAAGCGCTTGGCCAGCCGACCGGCGGCCAGGCCGCCGCCGACCCCGCCGAGCGCCCCGAGGGAGAGCACCAGGCCGATCACGGTCGGCGACGCGTGCAGGTCGCGCACCAGGAACGCGACGTAGAGCGCGGAGCTGGCCGTCTCGAAGAAGTTGCAGGTGCCGGTGCACGCGACGATTCTGCGCAGGACCGGATGTGTGACGACGAAGCGCAGTCCCTCGGTTATCGCGGCGCGGAAGGGCACCCGCTCGCGCACCTCGGGTGCGGACGGTTGCGGCTCCCGGGGGCGGATCAGCAGCAGCGACAGCGCGCTGACCGCGAAGGAGACGGCGTCCAGGGCGACGGCCCGGGCCGCGCCCAGCGCCCCGACCAGGGCGCCGCCGAGGGACGGCCCGACCAGCCGGGAAGCCTCCGCGCTGGTCCCCAGCTTCCCGTTGCCGTCGAGTAGTTGCTCGCCGCTGATGAGCGTGGGCAGCCAGCTCTGGTAGGCGACGTCGAAGAAGACCGTCAGCACTCCGGCCAGCGCGGCGACGGCGTAGAGCTGCCACAGCGTCACGTGCCAGAGCACGGCCGCGACGGGGACGGAGCCGATCAGCAGCGTCCGCCCGAGGTCGCACCACATCATCAGCCCGTGCTTGCGCCGCGTCCGGTCGACGAACACCCCGGCCGGCAGCGAGATCAGCAGGAACGCGAGCGAGGAGAGGAACGACAGCAGCGACACCTCGAACGGCGTGGCCCCGAGGGTGGTCACGGCGACCAGCGGCAGGGCCAGCAGCGAGACCGCCGACCCGGCCTCGCTGACGGTCTGCCCGCCCCAGAGCAGCAGGAAGTCGCGATGCCGCCAGAGCGACCCGGGCCGGGGCGGAACTGTGTTCTCGGCGATCACGGATCCGGCGGCCCCGGTCAACTCAGCTTCTGCCATCCGGGTATCCAACACCTGCCGGGTCCGGCTGGTCCAGATCACGTGCCGCAGTCTCCGACGCCACGGAAGGAACCTCCCCACGGCCCCGCCGTCCCAGAGCAAGTGAGCTGCGGCGGGGCCGACACGACGTCAGCCGACGCTCGGGACCGCGACCGCGACCGAGGTGAGCAGCGTGCCCGTACGCCCCCGCACGTCGACGCGGAGCGGGAGCGTGCGCTCGCGGACGCGGGTGCCGCCCAGGCTCGCCGGGTGCTCGACGCCCAGAACGCTGCGGACCGCGGCCACGACGCCGGCGAGGAGGGCCTCGTCGATGATGCGCGCCTCGTCGTCCTCCCGGAGCCAGTGCAGCGTCAGGACCCAGCCGTGGCGCTGCGGCGCGCTGCGCGGCTGCGTGGGCTCCGCACGCAGGCCGAGGCCCGCGAAGGCCTCGATAAGGCTTTCGACGTCCTGGCCGTCGAGGTGCCGGAAATTCTCTTCGATCAGTACCTGCGCCATCGTTCCCCCGGTCTGCGGTGCGGGCGGTTCGGTTCGCCGCCGCCGACCATTTCATCCCAGGGGGACGCCGGTTCCAACGATCTTGACGAAATCTGAACGCACCCACACCGGATGCTCAGATGACGCCGAATGCGACCAGGCCGCCGATGACGAGCAGGGTGAGTGCGGTGACGAGGTTGGCGCGGCGGTCGATCCAGGGCGCGTTGAGCCTGCGTGCGCCGAGGGCGGTGGCGGTGGTCAGGCCGACGATGGTGCCGATGGTGACGACCGCGAAGACGGCGAGGGAGCCGAGTGCGGCCCCGGTTCCGAGCGCGCCGGCCGCGAGGAAGACCGGAAGGATCGTCAGGTCGGGGGAGGCGGCGGCGCCGAAGGGGATCAGCAGTCCGGCGAGGCCGCGGGCGGCGCGCCGCTGATCGGTGTGGGTGTGGGTATGGGTGTGCGTGTGGGTGTCGGGCCGGTCGAGGACGGCGGTCGTGCTGTGCCCGTGGGGGACGTGCTCGTGGCCGTGCGTGTGCCCGTGACCGTGGTGGTGGCCCTCGGCGGCGTCGCTGTGGCCGTGGCTATGGCCATGGTCGTGTCCGTGGCCCTTGCCGAACAGGTCCAGGGCCAGGAAGACCGCGCCGGTGGCGAGCAGGATCCCGCCGACGATCAGGTCGGCGTGCTGGGCGACGGTGTCACGGAACTGGAGCCCGATGACGACCAGCACCGCGCCGAGCAGGAGCGAGACCACGACGTGCGCGAGCTCTGCCGCGAGCGAGAGCCGGACCACGCGCCCGGTCCGGTAGCGGCGTGTGCGGGACAGCACGGCGAGCGGGAGCCAGTGGTCGGGCATCACGGCGTGGCCGAAGCCGACGCCGCCGGCGGCGAGCAGCAGGGCGGGAAGCGTGTTCACGACTCCACCATAGGACGTCATCTGCGCATCCGTGAAGATGAGAAGGTTAATCTCCGGGTCACCCACCTGCCATGCCTTCGCAGGTGGGAAGATGTCGTACATGACGACCCCTCCCGAGGCAGCAGCCGTCGAGACCCCGGCCCATCAGCACCCGCAGCCCGGTCGGCCGCTGTCGGAGGCCCAGGTGGGCACCGCGGTCGGCGCTCTGGCGATGCTCGCCGAGCCCACCCGGCTGCGGCTGCTCTGGGCACTTCGCGACCAGGAGCTGGGTGTGACGGCGCTGGCCGAGGCGGCCGGCTGCTCGCCGACGGCCGCCAGCCAGCACCTGTCCAAGCTCCGCATCAGCGGCCTGGTCGACCAGCGCGCCGACGGCCGCGCCCGCCTCTACCGACTGCGCGGCGCGCACCTGCGCCGACTCCTCGACGAGGTCGCCGCCCACGCGGACCACACCCTGCTCGGTATCCCGCCGCACGGCTGACCGGCGCGCACCCGCTCAACCGAGCACCCGCTCAGCGCGCGTCGGCCGCCGCCGGTGCCTCGTCGAGGAAGCCGCCGGACTGGTGCTGCCACAGCTTCGCGTACGCGCCGTCCGCCGCCAGCAGCTCCTGGTGGGTGCCCTGTTCGACGATGCGGCCGCGGTCGAGGACGACGAGCAGGTCCATGCCTGCGACCGTGCTCAACCTGTGGGCCACCACCAGCGCCGTCCGCCCCTCCATGAGCCGCCACAGCGCCTCCTGGACCAGCACCTCGCTCTCCGAGTCCAGCGCACTGGTCGCCTCGTCGAGCAGCAGGATCGGCGCGTCGCGCAGAATCGCCCGTGCGAGCGCGACCCGCTGCCGCTGTCCTCCGGACAGCTTGACGCCCCGCTCGCCCACCATGGTGTCGAAGCCGTCCGGCAGCGCGTCCGCGAACTCGGTGACGTGCGCCGCCTCCGCCGCCCGCCGGATCTCCGCCTCGGTGGCGTCGGGCCGGGCGAAGGCGATGTTGTCGCGCAGGGTGCGGTGGAACATCGCCGGGTCCTGCGGCACGTAGGCGGTCAGGCTGCGCAGGTCGGCCTGGCGCAGCTTGCTGATGTCCTGTCCGCCGATCAGGATCCGGCCGCCGTCGATGTCCGTCATCCGCAGCAGCAGCCGGGTGAGCGTGGTCTTGCCGCCACCGGAGCGGCCGACGAGACCGATCTTCGCCCCGCTGGGCACGGCCAGGTCGAGGCCCTCGAAGAGCGGGTCCGCACCCGCGTGGGCGAAGGTCACGTTCTCGAAGCTGACGTCGGCGGCGCGGGAGCGCAGCGGCTCCGGCGACGCCGGGTCGACCACCGTCGGCGGGACCAGCAGCAGCTCGGTGAACTGCGCGGCCTCCGTCATCGCGCTCTCCAGGCGGCGGTAGATCTGGTTGAACTCGAACATGATCCGCGTCGCGTTGGAGAAGTAGGTGAAGGCGACGACGACCGCCTCGACGCCGTGCCTGCCCCCGCCGAGCATGATCGCCAGCAGCAGTCCCAGCGCGTTCGTCAGCACGGACATCGGCGCGACCAGCGTGTCGATGCGCAGGTTGCCGTAGTCCCACGAGCGCAGCGAGAGCCGTCGCGACTCGGCGACGCGCGAGCGGTGCTCGGCCGCCTCGCGCTCCTCGGCGGCGAACGCACGGACCGTGTCCATGTTCATCAGGCTGTCGGCGACGTGGCCCGACACCCGGGCGATCGCCTCCTCGCGCTCGTCCACCAGCCGCTGCCGCCGCCGGATCAGCGGCAGCACGATCAGCGCGGTCGCGGCGATCAGCGCCAGCAGCGCGACGACGAGCAGCGGGTCGTAGCGCCAGAGCACGACCGAGCCGAACAGCAGCGGCACCAGGCTGCCCACGACCTGGAACGTCAGCGTGTCGACCGTCTCCTCGAAGCGGGAGGCGAAGCTCAGCACCCGCTTGGTCAGCGATCCGGCGAAGTTGTCGTGGAAGAACGCGCTGTCCTTGGCGAACAGCTCGTCCATGCCGATCACGTAGAGGTGCTCGATGCCGAGGGCGTCGAGGCGGTTCAGGCAGTGCAGCCCGATCCGCCACAGCGACTCCGCCAGCAGCAGCACGACGGTGAAGCCGATCACGTAGGGCAGCGCCGCACCGACGGAGACGCCGCCGTTGCCGGCGATCCGGCCGACGAGCTTCGCGACGACCAGCGGGGCGATGTAGCCGATGCCGATGTTGCCCAGCGCCGGCAGCAGCAGGGCCGGCAGGGTGAGCCGGCGTAGTCGGGTCAACTCCCGTGCGTAGTAACGAACTGCGAGCAGCACCGCGCCCTTGCCGGGCGGGAGCTCGCGCTCCTGTGGCGATCTCATGCCAACCTGTCCGAGTGAGTGCGTCCGCGTGGGTACGGGGAGGCAGGAACCCGTAGTGTCCCGTGACGCTGCTCACGGCGTCCAAGTGTTTTTCTGGGCATTTCGCCATTCGCCGCAGGTGGCGGTGTGCGCGGCGCGGGGACCGTGCGAATGATCAAAGTGGCCGAAAGATACCATGGGGGTACCACCTAGCTCGCGAAAGATGGACTTGTGACTGTCAACGAAGACTTGTTCACTGACTGGAAGAACCGCGAAGAGATCGCGGAGTCGATGATCCCGATCATCGGGAGGCTGCAGCGGGAGCGGGACGTCACCGTCCTCGTGCACAGCCGTTCCTTGGTGAACAAGTCGGTGGTCAGCATCCTCAAGACCCATCGGTTCGCCCGCCAGATAGCCGGCGAGGAGCTCTCGGTCACCGAGACCATGCCGTTCCTCCAGGCCCTCGCCGCCCTCGATCTCGGCCCCTCGCAGATCGACATCGGCATGCTCGCCGCGACCTACCGCGCCGACGACCGCAGCCTCTCGGTCGAGGAGTTCACGGCCCACGCCGTCGCCGGAGCCGTCGGTGAGAACAAGCCGGAGCGCCGCGAGTCCCGCGACGTCGTGCTCTACGGCTTCGGCCGGATCGGCCGCCTGCTCGCCCGCCTGCTGATCGAGAAGGCCGGCTCGGGCAACGGCCTGCGCCTGCGCGCCATCGTCGTGCGCCGCAGCGCCGGCGAGGACCTGGTGAAGCGCGCCTCGCTGCTGCGCCGCGACTCGATCCACGGCCAGTTCCACGGCACGATCACCGTCGACGAGGCGACCAGCACGATCGTCGCCAACGGCAATGCGATCCAGGTGATCTACTCCGACGACCCGACCACGGTCGACTACACGGAGTACGGCATCAGCGATGCCATCCTGATCGACAACACCGGCAAGTGGCGTGACCGCGAGGGCCTGTCGAAGCACCTGCGCCCCGGCATCGCGAAGGTCGTGCTGACCGCGCCGGGCAAGGGCGACGTCCCGAACGTCGTGCACGGCGTCAACCACGACATGATCAAGCCGGACGAGCAGATCATCTCCTGCGCCTCCTGCACCACCAACGCGATCGTGCCGCCGCTGAAGGCGATGGAGGACGAGTACGGTGTGCTCCGCGGCCACGTGGAGACGGTCCACTCGTTCACCAACGACCAGAACCTGCTGGACAATTACCACAGCAGCGACCGTCGCGGCCGCTCGGCCCCGCTGAACATGGTGATCACCGAGACCGGCGCCGCCTCCGCCGTGGCGAAGGCGCTGCCGGACCTCAAGGCGAAGATCACCGGCAGCTCGATCCGGGTCCCGGTGCCGGACGTCTCGATCGCCATCCTCAACCTGCAGCTCGCGCGCGAGACCACGCGCGAGGAGGTGCTCGACTACCTCCGCGACGTGTCGCTGACCTCGTCGCTCAAGCGTCAGATCGACTTCACCAACGCCCCTGACGCGGTCTCCAGCGACTTCATCGGCTCGCGCCACGCGTCGATCGTCGACGCCGGCGCGACGAAGGTCGAGGGCGACAACGCGATCCTCTACCTGTGGTACGACAACGAGTTCGGCTACTCGTGCCAGGTGATCCGGGTCGTCCAGCACGTCTCCGGCGTCGAGTACCCGACCTTCCCGGCCCCGGCGCACTGACGCTCCGCGTCTCCTCGAACGCCCCCGCACCCGTGACTTCGGGTGCGGGGGCGCTCTTGTCGGCTGCTTGTCTGGTTTGTCCCGTTGTCGGGACGAGGTGAAGGGTCCACGCTGCTGGAACGTTCTACGCGCGTGAGACCTGCGAACCGAGGTGGCCCGATGTCTTCTGCCGCAGTTCCGAGACCTGACACAGCCGCGATCCAGCAGACGTATCCGGACGGCAGGGTCGCCCTCGCCCAGGGTGTGGTGCTGGACGATCCGCGCTTCGCCAACGCCGACCTGGAGCCGGTGCCGGTCGAGCGCCGGACCTGGAACACCTACAACTACGTCGCCCTCTGGGTCGGCATGGCCCACTGCATCCCGTCCTGGACGCTGGCGTCCGGGCTGGTCGCGCTGGGGATGGACTGGAAGCAGGCGGTGCTGACCATCGGCCTGGCGAACGTGATCGTGCTGCTGCCGATGCTGCTGACCGGCCACGCGGGCACCAAGTACGGCATCCCCTTCCCGGTCTTCGCCAGGGCCTCCTTCGGGCTGCGCGGCGCGAACCTGCCGGCGCTGATCCGGGCGGCGGTTGCCTGCTGCTGGTTCGGCATCCAGACCTGGATCGGCGGGGAGGGCATCTACCTGCTCGCGGGCAAGCTCTTCGGCCACGGCTGGCTGAACGCGAGCACAGTCCAGGGCACGCCGTGGACGCAGTGGCTCTCGTTCCTGGTGTTCTGGCTGATCGAGGTCGCGGTGATCACGCGCGGCATGCAGACCCTGCGCCGGTTCGAGAACTGGGCCGCGCCGCTGGTGATCGTCGGTGCGCTGGCGCTGCTCGGATTCATGGCGGCCAAGGCGGGCGGATTCGGCCCGTTGCTCAGTCAGCCCTCGGCGCTGGGCTGGGGCGCCGGGTTCTGGAAGGTCTTCTTCCCCTCGCTGATGGGCATGATCGGTTTCTGGTCCACGCTGTCGCTGAACATCCCGGACTTCACCCGCTTCGGCGGCAGTCAGCGGTCCCAGCTGTACGGGCAGGCGCTCGGACTGCCGACCACGATGACACTCTTCGCCGTACTGTCCGTGCTGGTCACTTCCGGCGCGGAGGCCGTCTACAAGACCCCGATCTGGGACCCGATCCAGCTCGCCGCCAAGATGAGCAACGTGGTCGGCGCGCTGTTCGCGCTGCTGATCGTCATGGTGGCCACCCTGTCGGTGAACATCGCCGCCAACGTCGTCAGCCCCGCCTACGACCTGTCCAACCTGCTGCCGAAGTACGTCAACTTCCGTACCGGGGCGCTGATCACGGGTGTGGTCGGGGTGCTGATCATGCCGTGGAAGCTGATCGCCAACCCGCACGTCTACATCTTCACCTGGCTCGGCGTGGTCGGCGGCCTGCTCGGCACGGTGGCGGGCATCCTCATCGCGGACTACTGGTTCGTCCGCCGCACCAGTCTGCACCTGGCGGAGCTGTACCGGCGCGACGGCCGTTACTGGTACACCGGCGGCTGGAACCTGCGCGCCCTCGTCGCCCTCCTCGTCGGCGGGCTGCTGGCGATCGGCGGCTCGTACTCGACCGTGAGCCAGGGCCCGTTCCCTGCCGGGGGAGTGATCCCCTTCCTCAAGCCGCTGGCCGACTACGGCTGGGCGGTGGGTCTGGCGAGCTCCTTCGTCCTCTACGCCGCGCTCAGCCTGGGGCAGCGGGGGCAGGAGAGCCGTAGCTGAACCGGCGGAAGAATCGCTCAGGATTCGTCCGTCGTGTCGTGTCGATCCGTGCCGGCCCCGTTCGACCTTGGGGTGAGAGGGTCGATACGCGACCCCACCTTCAAGGAGCCGACGATGGCGAAGTACATGCTGATCTTCCGCAACACGGACGAGTCCCTCGCGAAGATGATGGAGACCCCCTTCGAGCAGATGCTGGAGACGGTCGGCCGCTTCAACGACGAGCTGATCCGCGCCGGCGTGCTCGTCGCCGCGGAGGGCCTGGACGACCCGGCTCAGGGCGTGGTCGTCGACTACAGCAGCGAGACGCCGGTGGTCACCGACGGCCCGTACGGGGAGACGCACGAGCTGTTCGGCGGCTTCTACCTGATCGACGTGGCCACGAAGGAGGAAGCCATCGCCTGGGCGAAGCGGATCCCGGCGATCACCGGCTCGAAGTGCGAGATCCGGCGGGTGCCGGGCATCGACGAGTTCCCGCAGGACAACGAGTGGATCGTCAAGGAGCGGGCCTGGCGCGAGCGCACCGGCCAGCTGTGACGCCAACGCCGAGCGACGGCCCGCTGCCCGACCGCCCGGCCGGCCCGGAGTCGGCGCGGCGGGCGGTCGAGGCGGTCTGGCGGATCGAGTCCGCCAGGATCGTCAGCGCGCTCGCCCGCTACACCGGCGACTTCGCCCTCGCCGAGGACGTCGCGCAGGAGGCGCTGGCCGAGGCGCTGGTCAGCTGGTCGCGCGACGGCGAGCCCACGAACCCGGTGGGCTGGCTGCTCGCCACCGCGCGGCGGCGCGCGATCGACAGTTTCCGCCGCAGGTCCGCACTGGACGAGCGGTACGCCCTGCTGGCCGGCGGGCTGGCCGAGGGCGAGGCCGACGCGGGCGGCGAGGGCGTCGTGGCCGAGCGGTCGGCGGATCTGCCGTGGGATCCGGACCGGGTCGACGACGACGTCCTGGCGCTGATGTTCGTGGCCTGCCATCCGGTGCTCTCGCCCGAGGCCCGGGTGGCGCTGACGCTCCGCGTGGTCGGCGGTCTGTCGAGCGAGGAGATCGCGCGGGCGTTCCTGGTGCCGGTCCCGACGGTGCAGGCCCGCATCACCCGCGCGAAGAAGACGATCGCGGCGGCGGGCGTCCCCTTCGAACTGCCCCCGGCCGAGGACCGGCGCGAGCGGCTAGGCGGGGTGCTGAGCGTGCTGTACGTGATCTTCACCGAGGGCTCGAAGGCGACCACCGGGGAGAGCCTGCTCCGCCCCGACCTCGCCTACGAGGCGATCCGGCTGGCCCGGATGCTCGGCGCCCTGCTGCCCGACGAGCCGGAGGTGTCCGGCTTGCTCGCCCTGTTCGAGCTCACCGCCGCGCGCTTTCCCGCACGCACCGGGCCGGACGGCGAGGCGGTGCTGCTGGAGGACCAGGACCGTCGGCTCTGGGACCGCTCGGCGATCCGTCGCGGCCTGGCCGCGCTCGGCCGGGCCTCGGCCGCCGGGCGCGGCCTCGGACCCTACGGCCTGCAGGCCGCGATCGCCGCCTGCCACGCGTCGGCGTCCTCGGTGCGCGAGACGGACTGGGAGCGGATCGTGCTGCTCTACGAGGCGCTCGGGCGCGTCGCGCCGTCCCCGGTCGTCGAGCTCAACCGGGCCGTCGCCGTGGCGATGGCGCACGGAGCGGAGGAGGCCCTGGCGATGGTGGACGAGCTGGTCGTCTCCGGCCGTCTCGCGGGATCGCACCTGCTGCCCGGCGTCCGCGGCGAACTGCTGGCCCGGCTCGGCCGGACCGCCGAGGCGCGGGCCGAACTGGAGCTCGCCGCGCGCCTCTGCGCCAACGTCCGCGAGCGCGCGGTGCTACTGCGCAAGGCGGCTTCGCTGCCGTGACCGCTGCGCCGGCCTGACCGCTAGGCGCAGGAGGGGCAGAGGCCGCGGTAGGTGACCTCGACCTGGGAGACCGTGAAGCCGAAGCGCTCGGCCGCCGGGAGGTCGGCCAGCGGGTCGCCGGCCGGGTGGACGTCGCGGATGGTGCCGCAGTTGGAGCAGACCAGGTGCTGGTGCGGGTGGTGGGCGTTGGGGTCGTAGCGCTTGGCGCGGCCGTCGGTGGCGACCTCTATGACCTCGCCGAGCGAGACCAGCTCGCCCAGGGTGTTGTAGACGGTCGCCCGGGAGATCTCGGGCAGTCGCTCGCTCGCTCTGGCGTGCACCTCGTCGGCGGTGTAGTGCACGTGCTCGCCGTCGAGGACCTCTGCGACGACACGCCGCTGGGAGGTCATCCGCCAGCCGCGTCCTCGCAGTCGTTGCAGCAGGTCACTCATATGGGTTCACCTATCGGATTCCGTGGGGACGGCCGAAGTTTACCGCTACCGTCTTGGTGCGCTTCTTGACTTGGATTCTGTCCATCGTAGGATCGGTTCTGGTGATAGCCAAGGGGCAGGAAGACTCCACTACGGCAGCAGAGCCTGCGCCCCGTGACCAGCCTGTTCCGGAAGGATTCCCATGACCGAGATCCACGAAGCCAACGCCGCGGACGCGCCGAGCGGCGGCGGTTGTCCTGTCGCGCACGGGCGCGCCGCGCACCCGACCCAGGGCGGTGGAAACCGCCAGTGGTGGCCGGAGCAGCTGAATCTGAAGATCCTCGCCAAGAACCCTGCCGTGGCGAACCCGCTGGGTGAGGACTTCGACTACGCCGCCGCCTTCAAGACCCTCGATCTCCCCGCCGTGAAGCGGGACATCGCCGAGGTGCTCACCAGCTCGCAGGAGTGGTGGCCGGCCGACTACGGCAACTACGGCCCGTTCATGATCCGCATGGCCTGGCACAGCGCCGGCACCTACCGCATCAGCGACGGCCGCGGCGGCGGCGGCGCCGGTCAGCAGCGCTTCGCGCCGCTCAACAGCTGGCCGGACAACGTCAACCTGGACAAGGCCCGCCGCCTGCTGTGGCCGGTCAAGAAGAAGTACGGCCAGAGCCTCTCCTGGGCCGACCTGATGATCCTGGCCGGCAACGTCGCCCTCGAGACGATGGGCTTTGAGACCTTCGGCTTCGGCGGCGGTCGCGCGGACGTCTGGGAGCCGGACGAGGACGTCTACTGGGGCCCGGAGACCACCTGGCTCGCCGACGAGCGCTACACCGGCGACCGCGAGCTGGAGAACCCGCTCGGCGCGGTCCAGATGGGCCTCATCTACGTCAACCCCGAGGGCCCCAACGGCAACCCGGACCCGATCGCCGCGGCCCGCGACATCCGGGAGACCTTCCACCGGATGGCCATGAACGACGAGGAGACGGTCGCCCTGATCGCGGGCGGTCACACCTTCGGCAAGACCCACGGCGCGGGCGACGCGGACCTCGTCGGCGCCGACCCTGAGGCGGCCCCGATCGAGCAGCAGGGCCTCGGCTGGAAGAGCTCCTTCGGCACCGGCAAGGGCGTCGACACGATCTCCAGCGGCCTCGAGGGCGCCTGGACGAACACCCCGACCGCCTGGGACAACAGCTTCTTCGAGATCCTCTTCGGCAACGAGTGGGAGCTGACCAAGAGCCCCGCCGGCGCCCACCAGTGGAAGCCGAAGAACGGCGCGGGCGCGGGCACCGTCCCCGACGCCCACGACGCGTCCCGCAGCCACGCCCCGACGATGCTGACGACCGACCTTTCGCTGCGCTTCGACCCGGCCTACGAGCAGATCTCGCGTCGCTTCCTGGCCGACCCGGCCGCGTTCGCGGACGCCTTCGCCCGCGCCTGGTTCAAGCTGACCCACCGTGACATGGGCCCGATCGTGCGCTACCTCGGCCCGGAGGTCCCGACCGAGCAACTGCTCTGGCAGGACCCGCTCCCCGCTGTGACCCACGAGCTGGTCTCCGACGCGGACGTCGCCGCCCTCAAGGCCCAGATTCTCGGCTCTGGCCTGTCCGTGTCGCAGCTGGTCTCCGCCTCCTGGGCGTCGGCCGCGTCCTTCCGCGGCAGCGACAAGCGCGGCGGCGCGAACGGCGCACGCGTCCGGCTCCAGCCGCAGGCGGGCTGGGAGGTCAACGACCCGGACCAGCTGGCCGTGGTGCTGCGTACCCTGGAGGGCATCCAGCAGGGCTTCAACGCCGCGCAGACCGGCGGCAAGCAGGTCTCGCTGGCCGACGTGATCGTGCTGGCCGGCGGCGCCGCCGTCGAGAAGGCCGCCAAGGACGCCGGCTTCGACGTCACGGTGCCCTTCAGCGCCGGCCGCGCGGACGCCACGCAGGAGCAGACGGACGTCGAGTCCTTCGCCGCGCTCGAGCCGGCGGCGGACGGCTTCCGCAACTACGTCGGCAAGGGCAACCGCCTGCCGGCCGAGTACCTGCTGATCGACAAGGCGAACCTGCTCAACCTGAGCGCCCCCGAGATGACCGCGCTCGTCGGCGGCCTCCGCGTCCTGGGCGCGAACCACCAGCAGTCCTCGTCCGGCGTCCTCACCGACACCCCGGGCACGCTGACCAACGACTTCTTCGTCAACCTGCTCGACATGGGCACGACGTGGAAGCCGACGTCGGAGGACGCGAGCAGCTTCGAGGGCCGCGACGCCGCGACCGGCGCGGTCAAGTGGACCGGCACCCGGGTCGACCTGCTCTTCGGCTCCAACTCCGAGCTGCGCGCGCTGGCCGAGGTCTACGCGAGCGACGACGCGAAGGCGAAGTTCGTCAACGACTTCGTCGCGGCGTGGGCGAAGGTCATGGACCTGGACCGGTTCGACCTCGTCTGATCCTGCGCACATGACGTCATGGCCGGCCCGCACGGGCCGGTCATGACGTCTGTTCAGCTCACGATCGGCTCGGGCACACCGCGTAGGGTCCGGGGATGCGCATGTATCTCTCCTCCTTCCGCATGGGCGAGCAGCCCGAGCAGTTCCTGGCGTTGCTGGGCGAATCGCGCCCGGCCGAGATCGCGGTGATCGCGAACGCGATGGACGGCCAGCCCGCGCACGAACGCGTTGCCGGCGTCGAGCGCGAGGTCGAGGCGCTCGCCGCGCTGGGGCTGCGCCCGAGGGAGGTCGACCTGCGGGACTACTTCGACGGCCCCGGCGCGGGCCCCGGCACCACCGTCGCCGAAGCCGAGCTGGCCCGGTTCGACGCGGTGTGGATCCGTGGCGGGAACGTCTTCATGCTCCGCTACGCTCTCGCCCGCAGCGGTGCGGATACCGCGCTGACCGCGCTGCTGCGGAGGGACGCCCTGGTCTACGCCGGCTACAGCGCCGGGCCGTGCGTGCTCGGACCGAGCCTGCGCGGACTGGCTCCGTGCGACGACCCGGAGGTGGTGCCCCGGATCTACGGCGAGCCGGTGATCTGGGACGGGTTGGGCATCCTCGACTACGTCTTCGTGCCGCACGTCGACTCGCCCGCGCATCCGGAGACGGAGGCTCTCGGCCTCGTCGCGGCGCACTACCGGGCAGCGGGCACCCCGCACCGGACCCTGCGGGACGGGCAGGCTCTCGTCGTGGAGGGCGAGGTCACGCGCCTCTGTTGAGCGGCGGTCGGCGGGCAGGAGGCGACGGTCCGCCTATGTCAGCGAATTGAAAAGTTCTTCAATTGCTGCGATGCTGTCCGCTGCGTGCAGTCGCCGGGGCTCTGCGGGCCCACCGGCGAGGGACGGCCCGCGTGGCCCCGGCGGGTGCCGCCGAGCTGCGAGGGGGCCCGGCTCGGACGAGTCCGCCGGGTGGGACGGGAGTTGAGGAACGTGCCGGTTCCGCTGTATCAGGCCAAGGCCGAGTTCTTCCGGATGCTCGGGCATCCGGTGCGCATTCGTGTGCTCGAACTGTTGCAGGACGGGCCGATGCCGGTGCGGGAGCTGTTGGCCAACATCGAGGTCGAGCGCTCGAACCTGTCCCAGCAGCTCGCCGTGCTGCGCCGCTCGGGCATCGTCAACTCCGTGCGCGAGGCGGACACCGTCGTGTACTCCCTCGCAGGCGGCGACGTCGCCGAGCTGCTGCGCTCGGCCCGCCGCATCCTGACCGAGCTGCTCGCCGGCCAGCAGGACCTGCTCGCCGAGCTGCGCGAGGCCGAGACCGACGAGGCAGTGGCGTCGTGATCCCCGGCGCTTCCCGACTTCGGCCGCTGTCACCGCCCGACCGAGGGCGCGAAGGAGACCTGCCGCGATGACCACAGCCGAGAGCCGTCCCGAACCCGAGGACGACGGCAGCGAGGGCGGCGGACGCCGGGCCAACAGGGGCGTCTGGATCCGCGCGTTCATCTACGTCATCGGTTTCCACATCTTCGCCGGCTTCGTCATGCTGATGTTCTACGTCGGCAGCCACCGCCACTGACCAGCCGGAGGAACCGCGCGATGACCATCCAGTGGCATCTGACCACCCGACCCACGGCCGATGTCCTCCAGGTCACCGGCTACCTCGGAGACAGCGCCGTCGCCCGCTTCACCGGAGCTGTCGGCTGGGCCGTCGCCCGCGGCGAGGGCCTGCTCCTGCTCGACCTCACCCACCTCAAGGGCTGGTCCGAAGCGGGCCACGCGGCCCTCACCCGCGCCGCGCGGCAGCTGTCCGAGCAGCAACGTCCCCTGGAACTCGTCGCCCACGCCCCTGACGGCGATCGCCTCGCGGCCGACTGCAAGGTGCCCTGGCACCCGGACCTCGACACCGCGCTCGCCGCCCATCAGCACCCGCGCGGCACGGCGGCTCCCGAAGGTCCCGCAGGTCCCGTGTGGCACAGCAGCGAATGGGTCGACGGCGGACCGCACGACTGACGTCGCTCCCTGGGAATGCCGTTGCGGGACCCGGACGGCGGCCTAAACTGGGGGCACCGAGCCGGTCGGAGGCTGCCATGTGCGTCGACCCGAGTCCGCCAGTGCCGCAGGCCGCAGCCGCCGTCCTGCATGACGTCGAGATCGGCGATCCGATCCTGCTCGACCCGGTCGACTCCGTCGAGATCGTCTCCTTGATGGACAACATCACCGACGTCTTCATGCCCGACCAGGGCCCGGCCCGCCGGGCCGACGTCGTGCTCGCGGGTCGGCGCGACTGCGGGGTGATGACGAACGGCACCGTGCCGGACGCGTTGATCGCCGAGCACGGCTTCTCCATGCTGGTCACGGTCCGCAAGGGTGAGCGGTCGCATCGGATCCTCTTCGACACCGGGATCAGCCCAGACGGCGTCGTCGCGAACATGAGCCGGCTGGGCATCGACCCCGCCTCCGTCGAGGCGATCATCTGCAGCCACGGCCACTTCGACCACACCACCGGCCTCGACGGACTGGCCCGCGCCCTGGGCCCACGCAACATGCCGGTCCTGATCCACCCGCACTTCTGGCGGCAGCGCCGGATCCTGCTCCCCGGCCGGGAGCCGATCGAGATCCCCACGGTCAGCCGGCGCGGGCTGGAGGAGACCGGCTTCCAGATCATCGAGAACCGTCGGCCCAGCTTCCTGCTCGACGGATCGGTCCTGATCACCGGCGAGGTGCCCAGGGTCACCGGCTACGAGCCCGGCTTTCCGCCGCAGCAGGCCTTCCTGGGCGGGCGGTGGGAGCCCGACCCGCTGGTTCTCGACGACCAGGCGCTCATCGTCCGCGTGCGCGACGCGGGCCTGGTCGTCCTGACGGGCTGCGGGCACGCCGGGATCGTGAACATCTGCCGCTACGCGGCCCGGCTGACCGGCGATCAGCCGCTCTACGCCGCGCTCGGCGGATTCCACCTCAACGGACCGCTGTTCGAACCGCTGATCCCGCGCGTGCTCGACGACCTGGCGGCGCTCGGGCCGAAGGTCCTCGTGCCCGCGCACTGCACCGGCTGGCGCGCGCAGCACGCGATGGCCCGCCGCTTCGGCGAGGCGTTCGTGCCGAACACCGTGGGAACGACGTTCACCCTCTGACGAGGGCGTCTGCGCGCAGGGGGATGATCCACCCGCGTCCGGGGCCACGGTAGAGTGCTGGAATGGCGAACCTACGCGAGCAGATCGTCGCCGAGCTCGGCGTCAAGTCGACCATCGTGCCCAAGACGGAAATCCGGCAGCGAGTCGACTTCCTCAAGGACTACCTGCGCTCGACCCCGGCCAAGGGCTACGTCCTCGGGATCAGCGGCGGCCAGGACAGCACGCTGGCCGGACGGCTCTGCCAGCTCGCGAGTGAGGAGCTGCGCGCCGAGGGGCACGAGGCCACCTTCGTCGCGGTGCGGCTGCCCTACGGCGTGCAGGCCGACGAGCACGACGCGCAGATCGCGCTGGGCTTCATCCGGCCGGACCGGTCGATCGCGGTGAACGTCAAGCCGAGCGCGGACGCGGTCGCCGCCGAGGCGGCGCAGGGCGTTCAGGAGGCGCTGGGGGACCAGGCCCAGCTGCGGGACTTCGTGCGCGGCAACATCAAGGCCCGCGAGCGCATGGTGATCCAGTACGCGGTCGCCGGGCAGCTGGGCCTGCTCGTGGTGGGCACCGACCACGCGGCCGAGGCCGTGACCGGCTTCTTCACCAAGTACGGCGACGGCGGTGTCGACCTCACCCCCCTCACCGGACTGACCAAGCGCCAGGGCGCAGCGCTGCTGCAGGAGCTGGGCGCGCCGCCGAGCGTCTGGGAGAAGGTGCCGACCGCCGACCTCGAGGACGACCGGCCCGCGCTGCCCGACGAGGTGGCACTGGGCCTGACGTACACCCAGATCGACGCATACCTCGAAGGCGCCGAGGTCGCGCCCGAGGTGGCGGCGAAGCTGGAGTCGATCTTCCTCGCGACCCGACACAAGCGGACCGTCCCGGTCACCCCGCTCGACGACTGGTGGCGGCGCTGACGCGCTGACCGGCCGGAACGCCTCAGCTTCCGGAGGGTGCCTGAACGCCGGGCCGACGCAGGCTGCCCGCCGGCCCGCCGGCGTCGGGAGACTGCCGCAGGCGGCGGCGGGCCTCAGGCGAAGGCTGCGGCGCACTCCGGGTGGCCCCAGCCGGAGCCGACCTTGGTGATTTTGTCTCCCTTGGCGTACGGGCGGGAGCAGGGGCAGGTGCCCGGATAGCGGGCGGCCAGCGTGCGGGCGGACCCGCCGCCGGAGGAGGTCTTCGCTGCGGGGCGTGGCGCGCGGGCGATCTTGGCCGGGCCGGCCGGGGTGACCGGGTCGGGGACGGGCAGGTCGGCTCCGGTGCCGGAGGCGTCCTGCTGGTGGCGGGCGGCGTCGCTCGCGGCCTTGTCGGCGATCGCGTTCAACGGGTCGCCGTCGACCTGGTGCGCCGGGACGTAGACGAAGGTGACCTCGCGGTCGGTGAGCAGCTCGTCGATGTGCTGGATCAGCTCCTGGTTGAGGACCGGCTTGCCGTCGGCCTTTCGCCAGCCGTTGCGCTTCCAGTTGGCGATCCACTTGGTGACCGCGTCGCGGGTGTAGGTGGAGTCGAGCCTGACCTCCAGCGGCGCCGAGGTGTCGGTGTCCGCCAGCAGCTGCTCCAGCGCTGTCAGTTCACCGATGTTGTTGGTGCTGTGCCCGAGCGCGCCCGCGCGCCAGCGCTGGGGGACGCCGGAGGAGTCGGCGATGACGTAGGCCCAGCCGGCGGGCCCGGGATTGCCTTTGGCGGCGCCGTCACAGGCGGCGATGATGCGGTCGACCATGGGTCGATCATCCCAGGTCCGCTCCGCTGCTGTGACGAGCGGGTGGCTTCGGCCCGAATCGCACCACGACGGCCCCGGGGAGGTTCGGCAGCTCGACAGTGAGTTCGCCGCGCTCGTCGTCCCATTCGATTCCGCTCGCCGCCGAGGCCGGGTAGAGCACCTCGACGCGAGCGCCCTTCCCGCGCAGGTGGGGAAGGGGCAGCACGCGGCGAGGCCCAGAGACACCGGCCGACCCGCCGGCCGACCCGCCGGCCGCTGCGGCCCGGTGCCAGACCGTCACCAGGCTCGACGCATCGCCCCGCAGACCGAGGGCGATCCAGTCGTCGTCCCAGCCGGGCAGGCCCAGGGGCCAGAACGGGACGGTGTCGTGGAGCTCCGCCCTGACGCGCTTGTAGGCGGTGATTCCCTCGGTGACCAGCGCGCGTTGGCCGGTGCTCATGCGGTCCAGGAAGCCGGAGAGGTGGATCCGGCCCAGCAGCGCGCCGGCCAGCGTGAAAGCGATCTCGTCGTCCGTGAACTCGGGCTGGGGGTAGGCCCAGACGGCGCCCTGCTCGGGCAGCACCGCGGTGGGAGCGGCGGCGGCGATCGGCGGGTAGCGCAGGAAGTCCTGCTGGTCGCTGGTGGACTGGAGCTGAGTGTGGGCGAGCAAGGCGTAGTCCATCCGCAGTCCGCCCGACCCGCAGTTCTCCAGGACGAGTCCGGGGTGGCGGTCCATGACCGAGTCGAGCCAGGCCAGGTGGGCGCGGTGGTGGCCGAGCAGCCCCGCGCCCGGCGCCTCGCCGTTCAGCTCGGTGCCGGGGCCGGCGTTGATGTTGTAGTCGAGTTTGAGGTAGCCGACTCCCCACTCGCCGACGATGCGGTCGATCACGGCGTCCAGGTGCGCGCGGGCGGCGGGATGGCGCAGGTCGAGGTGGTGGCGGCCGTGCTCGGTGACCCGGACGCCGCCGCGCTGGAAGAAGGCCGCTTCGGGCAGGGTGCGGGCGAGGGGACTGCGCACCCCGACCACCTCCGGCTCCAGCCACAGGCCGGGCACCATGCCGTGGTCCCTGATCGCGTCGAGGACCCGCTGCAGCCCGCCGGGGAAGCGGCTCTCGGCGGCCTCCCATGCACCGACCGAGTCCCACCAGCCCTCCGCGTCGTCGTCGTACCAGCCGGCGTCGATGACGAAGTACTCGGCGCCGACGCCGGCCGCCGCCTCGATGAGCGGCAGCAGTCGGTCGGTGCTGGGATCGCCCATCAGCGTGTTCATGTAGTCGTTGTAGATCACCGGCAAGGTCCACTGGTCCAGGTGCGGGCGGCGGATCAGGCGGCGGTAGGCCGTCAGCGCGCCGAACGCGGCCTCCGGGCCGCCGGTGGGGACGGCGGCGAGGGCGGCGGGCACGGTGGTGAACTCGTCGCCGGGCGCGAGGGTCCGGTGCCACTGGTGGTGGGCGTCGTCGGGGCCGAACAGGGCCAGGTAGGCGGCGTGTTCGCGCTCGCCGACCTCGTAGCGCCAGCCAGCGCCGGACTCGATCTGCCAGGCCCAGGCGCGACCGGTGCCGCGCTGGCTCAGGACGCCCATCGGCAGATGGCGGCCGGTGGACCAGCTGCCCTGCGAGCTGCGTTCGAAGCAGCCCCGCCCCTCGTGGCCGTGCGCGGAGCGGGTCAGGTCGACGACGTGCCGGCGCAGCGGGGCCTGCTGCCAGCGGAGTTCGGCGAGCCAGTCGTTGTCGGCCCACTGCAGGTCCAGGCCGTCGAGGCGCCCGCTCGCGTCGGCCAGGCCGCCCAGAGTGAGCGTGCTGACCGACTCCACCCGCAGCGTGGCCTCGCCGTCGTTGCGCAGGAGTACCTCGGCCCGCAGCACGGGCAGTGCGGGCAGCGTGTCGCGCGTGCTGAGCGCGACCACGGCGGTCAGCCCGCTGACGGGGTCGTGCAGGTGGACGCGGAGGCGGTCCCAGCCGTCCCGATGGTCCGTCAGATGGCCGCGGTGACGCATCCTGGCGCCGACGGCGGTCTCGATGAACCTCTCGCCGGACCACTCCCGCCCGTGCCCGGTCGCGGTGATCTCGACCAGCGGGACCAGGGACTCCCAGGGCTGCCCCGGTGCGCCGAGCCGAACACCGCCGTCCTCGGCCAGCAGCAGCTGGAGGCCGAGCGCCGGGTGCGACCAGAGCAGGGACGGTGCACTCGTGCGGGCAACAGTTGTCAACGCGTCTTCCCCTTGCGTGCGAGTTACGGCTGTGTGCGTGTACGGCGATTCGTGTTCAGCGCAGCGCTGTTGAGCTGCTGATTCCCCGTGAGGAACAGCTCGGCCGAGGAGTGCGGCCCATGCTGCGTGGAGGTAAATCCCTGATTACGGACTCTTGACGCCCGTCCATGTGACCGTTAACAATCCTGGCATGCCTGTGACCGGTCACACAAGAGCGGACGCCGCCGCCCCACCCGAGGGCGAGCAGCGCAAGGCCGCCAGCATCCGCGACGTGGCGCGTGTCGCCGGAGTCTCCCACCAGACGGTCTCCCGGGTGATCAACGATCACCCGAGTGTCAGGCCGGAGACCCGTGACCGCGTCCACGCGGTCATCGCCCAGCTGGGCTTCCGGCGTAGCGCCACCGCACTGGCGCTGGCCGGCGGTCCGGTCAGGGCGGTGACCGTGCTGACCTCGAACACCACCCTCTACGGCTATGCGGCGACCCTGCAGGGCGTGGAGGAGGAGGCTCGGGCGGCGGGTTTCTCCGTGGGCGTCAGCGTGCTCGACTCCGACGAGGACGCCGACATCGACCGCGCGCTGGCCGCCGCCGCGGACAGCGGGGGAGGCGTCCTGGTCATCGCCTACGACCGGATCGGCGCAGCGGCGCTGGAGCGCGTCCCTTCGGGGCTGGCGTGCACCGCAGCCGTGGAGAGCCCCGCGGGCGGCCGGATCCCGGCCCGCCCGTCGGTCTGGGCGGACGACCGCGCAGCCGCCAGGGAGGCCACCGCCCACCTGCTCGGTCTGGGGCACGCCACCGTCCATTACGTGGCGATCCCCTCCTCCTCTCCGGGCGCCCGTCGGCCCTCACCGCGCGCGGCCGGCTGGCGGGAGGCGCTGCAGGACGCCGGTGTCACCCCGCCGAAGCCCTGCGGCAAGGGCTGGGACGCGAGAGCCGGCTACCAGGCCGGGCTCGCGCTGGCCCGGGATCCGACGGTCACCGCGGTGCTGTGCGGCAACGACGACCTGGCCCTCGGCGTGCTGCGCGCCTTGCACGAGGCGGGTCGCTCGGTGCCGGGCGACGTCAGTGTCATCGGCTTCGACGACGCACCGCACTCCGCCTATCTCACCCCCTCGCTGAGCAGCGTGCGGATGGACTTCACCGGCATCGGCCGGGCGGCCTTCGCCCTGCTGCGCGACCAACTCGACCCGCCGGGCGCGGCGGCGCGGAGCGCGGTCGAGGTGGCCAAGCCGGAGCTGGTCCTCCGCGAAAGTTCGCTCGCCCGCTAGCCGAACGTCGAGCACGCCTCCGCGTACGGACTCTCCAACCATTTGTTAGCGCTCACACGGATCGGCAGCACGCCCCCACTCGTACGACTCCTCTGAACCAAGGCAAGGAAGCCACCATGAAGAGAGTTCTCCCCGCCCTCGCGATCAGCTGTGCTCTCGCGCTCACCACGGCGGCCTGCAGTGACGCCACCTCGGCCGGCTCCGCCGCCGCGCCGACCACCTCGGTGGACCCCGGCGCGAGCCTCAAGGGCGTGCACCTGACCATGTGGGTGGCGCAGAACAGCGTCAACGAGCCCAAGCAGGCCATCGACGCCTTCGAGAAGGCGACTGGCGCCGTCGTCACCACCGAGGTGATACCGGACCCCTACGAGTCCAACGTCCCGACCAAGCTGGCCTCCGGCGTCAAGCCCGACCTGATGTTCTGGCAGCCCACCGGCAGCACGCTGCCCTTCATCCAGCCGCAGACCAACCTGCTGCCGCTCGACAACGAGGCGTGGGTGTCCACGCTCGGCAAGACCGAGCAGGGTCTGGGCCAGGTCGACGGCCACCGCTACGCCGCCATCGTGACCAGCCCGGCCGTCCTCGGCGTCTACTACAACAAGGCCGTCTTCGCGAAGGCCGGCATCACCGCGATGCCCAAGAGCTACGACGAGATGCTCGCCGACGCCGCCCAGATCAAGGCCAAGGCGCCGGGCGTCGCTCCGTTCTTCGAGGTCGGCGGCGACAAGTGGCCGCTGCAGTGGCAGGTCCAGGTGCAGATGACGGACCTGCAGCAGAGCTTCTGGGACAACCTCAACAAGAACAAGGACAGCTGGACCAACCCGACGATCGTCGGCGCGATCACCAAGTACAAGACCAAGCTGCTCGACGCCGGGCTGGCCCAGGCCGACTACAAGACCGGCACCTTCGTCGACCAGGGCAAGGCGATCCTCGACGGCACCGCCGCCATGGCGCTGAACGTGACGTCGCTGCAGTCCGAGATCCAGGCCACCTCGAGCACCGCCGAGATGGACGCCAAGCTCGGCTGGTTCCCGATCTCCAACAGCTCGGCCACCGCCGAGTACTCCCCGGACCAGACCAACGGCGTGGTCGCCTTCAAGTCCGGTGACGCGAGCCGGGAGAACGCCGCCCGCCAGTTCCTGGCCTACTGGCTCGGCCCGGACTACGCGGACTACATCGCCGCCAACAAGGTCGTCTCGGTCGAGCCCGCCGTGCCGAACCCGGCCGGTCTGCCGCAGACCGCCGTCGACCAGGCCAAGGCGCTGGACACCGCCATCGGCGTCTTCCAGGTCAAGGCACTGACCGCCCCCGACATGCACCTGGCGCTCGCCGACATGATCTACGGCAAGAAGACGCCGCAGCAGGTCGCCCAGGCCGCCGAGGACCAGTTCACCCAGGTCCTCAAGGCGCGTGCCATCGCCGGCTTCTGATCCGGACACCGCCTGACCGTCACTCGGATCGCACCACCGCCCCCGGGGCCGACCACTCCCTGCCCCGGCCTCGGGGGCCCTCTCACGGAGGTACCAGTCGTGGCGCACACAGCCACCGCCGCCGGCGTCCCGGACGCCGCGGCCGAACCGGACGCGGGCCGCCCGCCCGCCGTGCGCGGTGCCGGGCGCAGCCGGAAGCGGCGGGCCGACCAGCCCTGGTGGTTCGCCCTGCCCGCGATCGCGGTGTTCGGCGTCTTCTTCCTGCTGCCGAACCTGCTGAACTTCGTCTACCCCTTCACCAACTGGTCGGCCTTCCACACCGGGATCAGCTTCGCCGGGTTCTCCAACTTCCAGAGCATCCTGCACGACGGCTCGATGCTGCGGGACATCAGGATCACCCTGGAATACGCGGTGCTGGTCGCGCTCTTCCAGAACGGCTTCGGACTGGCGCTCGCCCTGCTGCTGGAGCGTGACACGCGCTTCAACCGCTTCTTCCGCGCAGCGTTCTTCCTGCCCGTGCTGATCTCGGCGCTCGCGGTCGGCTACGTCTTCCGCGCGCTGCTGGCGCAGGACGGCGCCCTCAACAGCCTCCTGTCCGCCCTGGCCGGACACCACGTCAACACCCCCTGGCTCGGCTCCACCACCTGGACGCTGGTCGTCACCACGCTGATCCACGCCTGGAAATGGATGGGACTGGCCATGCTGATCTACCTGGCCGGCCTCAAGAGCGTTCCCGCCGACGTGATGGAGGCGGCCAGGATCGACGGCGCGGGGGCCTGGCGCAGCTTCTGGTCCATCCGCTTCCCGCTGCTGGCCCCCGCCGCCACCTTCAACGTCACCACCGCCCTGATCGGCTCGATGAACACCTTCGACATCGTGCAGGCCACCACCGGCGGTGGTCCCGGCAGCGAGACCGAGGTCTTCAACATCTACATGTTCCGCATCTTCGGCGAGGGCCTGTACGCGCAGGCCTCCGCGATGAGCCTGGTGCTCTTCCTCATCGTGGTGGTTCTCGCGGTCCCGGTCATCATCGGACTGCGCCGACGGGAGCAGGCACTGTGACCACGGCCGTACTCACCCGCGTCATCCGCGCGCCGCGCCGCAGCGCCCGGGACCTCGTCCGGCCCCTGGTCGTGCTGGTGCTGGCCGCCGTCACCATCGGCGTCCCGCTCTGGCTGGTCGCCGTCACCTCGGCCAAGCCGCAGGCCGAGGCGGTCAAGCCCAACCTCGCGCTCCCGCACCACTTCCAGGCGGCGGCGAACTACCGGCAGGCCGTCGACGAAGGCAAGATCTTCCAGGGCTTCTTCAACAGCCTGCTGGTCGTCGTGCCGTCGGTCGTGCTGATCCTCGTTCTGGGCGCGGGCGCGGCCTGGGTCTTCGCCCGGCGCAGGGGGCGGCTGGTCGGCGCGATGTACGCGGTCACCATCAGCGGGCTGCTGCTCCCGCCTGCGGTGATCACCATCGTGATGGAGCTGCGCCAGCTCGGCCTCGCCGGGACCCGGCCCGGCATGATCGCGGTCTACACCGGGATGTACCTGTCCACCTCGATCTTCTTCATGACCGGGTTCATCCGCACGCTGCCGGAGGAGTTGGAGGAGGCGGCCCGGGTGGACGGCGCGGGACCGCTGCGGATCTTCGCACGGATCATCCTGCCGCTGCTGCGCCCGGTGATCGCCACCGCCACCATCATGGTGATGCTCTTCGCCTGGAGCGACATCTTCTACGCCTTCTTCGTGCTCGGCGGGGGAGACCAGGCGACCCTGCCGCTCAACCTCTACCAGGTGGCCAGCGCGCAGCTGTATCTGAACAACTGGCACCTGATCTTCGCTTACGTCGTGGTGATGAGCCTGCCCATGGTCGCCGTCTTCCTGGTCGCCCAGCGCCGGATCGTCGCCGGCATCACCAGCGGCGCGGTCAAGTAGCGCCGCGCACACCCTGCACGTCCCCACCCCACCCAGCGGCACCCGTCACCCTCCCGCGACGACGCGGGGGGAGGAGGACACCCATGCGCAGAAGCTCTCGTAGGCTCCTCGGCACCTCCCTGCTCAGTGCCGCGCTCGCGGCCACCGCGCTCTCCGTCCCCGCCGCCCACGCGGCCACCCCGCAACTCGGCGTCGACCTGGCCGCCACGACCGGCGCCGTCCTGCACGGCGCCAACGGCTCGCTCTACGGGCTGAGCGACCAGGGCGTCCCCGGCGACAATCTGGTCGCCCCGCTGCACGTCACCACCATCGCGCAGAAGGCCCCCGACGGACTGCAGCACCCCAACGGCGACGCGCTCGCCGTGGAGCCCGGCTACAAGGCCGACGGCGGCGGCGACGTGCTGATCTACATGCAGGACATCTATGCCAAGTGGCCCTATGAGCAGCCGGGCATCAGCGACTATCTGGCCAAGGTCGACACCATGGTCCGCAAGGTCGCGGCCGGCCCGGACGCGGCGAAGTTCGTCTTCGTGCCCTTCAACGAGCCCGACTGGATCTGGTACAACCTGGGCGTCTCCGACGCCACCACCTACGCGGCCAACCGGGCGACCTTCGAGGCCGACTGGATCTCGGTCTACGACAAGATCCGCTCCATCATCCCCACCGCGCGGATCGCCGGGCCCAACGAGGCCAACTGGGACGCCCGCTTCATGGGCGACTTCTACCCCTGGGCCAAGGCCAACAACGTGCTGCCGACCATGACCACCTGGCACGAGCTCAACCCCGGTTCGCTCACCGGCTTCGACGCCCACATCGCCGCCTACCGCGCCCTGGAGAGCGCCGACGGCATCGCGGCCCTGCCCGTGGACATCGACGAGTACGGCAACCGCCGCGACCTCTCGGTGCCCGGCCAGATGATCCAGTGGATCTCCATGTTCGAACGGAACAAGGTCTACGCCGACCAGGCCTACTGGGACATCGCCGGCAACCTGGACGACAACGTCGGGCAGACGAACATCCCCAACGGCGACTGGTGGCTGCTTCGCTGGTACGCAGGACTGAGCGGGCAGACCGTCGCGGTGACGCCGCCTCAGCTCGACACCGTCGACACCCTGCAGGGCACCGCCTCGCTGGACACCTCGAAGAAGCAGGCCCAGGTGCTGCTCGGCGGCGCTTCCGGGTCTGTCAGCGCGGTGATCGAGCACATCCCGGCGGCGACCTTCGGCAGCCAGGTCGATGTGAGCGTGCAGCAGACGGCGTGGAGCGGGTACGAGGGCGCCGCCGCCGCGCCGCTGACGCTGGCCCGTACGACGTACACCGTCGCCGCTGACGGAAGCGTCACCGTCCCGCTCACCGGGCTCAACTCTCTTGCGGCCTACCGGATCACCGTGAACCCTGCGGGGACCGGAACGCCGACGGCTCCGGTGGTGCCCTGGACCGCCTCCTACGAGGCGGAGAACGCCGCCATCACCAACGGCACCGTCTACACCCAGGCCAGCCAGTCCAATGCCAACGGCTACACCAGCTCGGGCGGCAAGGACGTCGGCTCGCTCAACCAGTCCACCAGCAAGGTCGCCTTCACGGTCACCGTGCCGACCACCGGCAGTTACAACCTCGACGTCTTCTACGGCAACCAGTCCGGCGGCCCCGCCACCCAGACGCTGACCGTCGACGGCGGTTCCGCGCAGACCGTCGCCTACCCGTCCACGCTGAACTGGACCTACCGCAGCAAGGCCCCGGTCAGTCTCACGCTGAGCGCCGGTACGCACACGCTGACCCTGGCCAAGGGCACCAACGAGGTCACCCTCGACAAGATCGACCTGACCGCCGCGAGCGCCACGCCGGAGACCGTCTACGAGGCCACCTACGCGGACGCCACCGGGAGCCCGACGTACGACTACACCGCTTCCGGCACCACCGGAACCGGAGCCCTGGCCCTCTCCTCGGGCAGCACCGCGACCTTCGACGTGTACGCCCCCAAGGACGGCTACTACACCGTCCACACCGACTACTCCTCGGCCGGCGGCAGCACCGCCCTCAGCCTCGACGGCACCACGGCCGCGACGCTCGGCTCCACCGGCGGGACGCTCACCGACGCCGCCACCCGGCTCTACCTCTTCGCGGGCAACAACCGGATCAACCTCGCCCCGACCGGCAGCGGTCTCACCTCCGTGCGCGACCTGCGCGTCGACGGCTCCGGCGACACCACCGGCGTGACGAGCTACGAGGCCGAGAACGCCACCCTGGCCGGCACCGCCGTGGTGACCGCCGATGCGAACGCCTCGGGCGGGAAAGACGTCGGCTACATCGGCAACGGCGCGGCCAACACGCTCACGTTCCACGTGAACGCCCCGAGCGTCGGGCGCTACGTCATGCTGGTCCGCTACGCCAACGACCAGGTCTCAGGCAGCGGCAACTACAACACCAACGTCGTCTCCCGCGCCGCCCAGATCTCCGTCAACGGAGGTACCGCGCAGACCGTCATGTTCCGCAACACCTACAGCTGGTCGGGCTACTGGGCGCTGCCGGTCCCGGTGACGCTGACCTCCGGCGCCAACACCGTCACCTTCGCCAACCCCACCGCCTACGCGCCCAACATCGACCGCATCGACCTGGCACCGGTCACCGGCTGAGCCCGCAGCCGAACCCCTGGCCTGCGCTGCCGGCCAGGGGTTCGGCCTGAGGGTCAGGACGTGACGACGTTGTGGACCGGGTAGATCTTCGGCTGCACGTCGGGGAAGCCGATCTCGGCCAGGATCGGCATCAGGACCGTGCCGAACTGTTCGAACGACTCCTTGGACTCCCACACGTCCGCGACGAACCACCCGGACGGGCTGGGCCCCGCCACGTGTGAGATGAGCCCGGCCACCGGCCAGTCGGCGCGTGAGGTCATCTTGCCGCCGCCGGACAGCCGGGAGGTGGACTCGTCGTACTGGGCCTGGGTGACACCGGGAAGGTCGAACACGGCCACGATCGCCATGGTGAGCTCCGCTCTTGAGGGTTGCTCCGGGAAATCTGGATGTATCCCCCTCCGCCAGTTGACGCCGCAGTCTCCCGCCGCGCACGCCGCGTGGGCCGTTCGGCTCCGAGGCGCGCTGCTGCTCCACGCGTCAGGCCGCGGGTCCCGCCGTTCCGCCGGTGCCGGCGCCGTCGGGGCCGGCCAGGCGGGCGGCACGGATGGCGAGGTGGTGGCGTTCGGGGAGGCTGGCGGTGGCGCGGGAGGCGGCGCGGAAGAGTTCGGCCGCGCCGGCCCGGTCGCCGGCCATCTCGAGGAGATGGGCCCGCACCACGGTGACCCGGTGGTGGCCCTTCAGCCGGGGATCCGCCGCGAGGGCGTCCAGGGCGCTCAAGCCCGCCTGCGGGCCGTGCACCATGGCGGTGGCGACGACGCGGTTGAGCCCGACCACCGGATTCTCGGAGATGCGTTCGAGTACGCCGTAGAGGGCGAGGATCTGCGGCCAGTCGGTCTCCGCGGCCGTGGCGGCCTCGTCGTGGACGGCGGCGATCGCCGCCTGGACCTGGTACGGGCCCACCGGGCCCCTCGGGAGTGCGGCGGTGATCAGCGCGATCCCCTCGGCGATGGCCGCGCCGTCCCACCGGCCTCGGTCCTGCTCGGCCAGCGGGATCAGCTCGCCGCCTGGCCCCGTGCGGGCCGGGCTGCGGGCGTGGGTGAGCAGCATCAGTGCCAGCAGCCCGGCGACCTCGCTGTCCTCGGGCAGCAGCGCCTGCACGGCCCGGGTCAGCCGGATCGCCTCGCGGGCCAGTTCCACCCGTTGCAGGTCGTCGCCCACGCTGGTGGCGTAGCCCTCGTTGAAGATCAGGTAGAGGACGTGCAGTACCGCGTCGAGGCGCTCCGCCCAGCCGTCCCGTTCCGGCATCCGGAACGGGACGCCGGACGCCTTGATGCGCTGTTTCGCCCGGCTGATCCGCTGCCCCATCGTCGCCTCAGGCACCATGAACGCACGCGCGATCTCGGCCGTGGTCAGCCCGCCGACGCAGCGCAGGGCGAGTGCGAGGGCCGAGGGCGGCGACAGCACCGGGTGGCAGCACAGGAAGAGCAGCGTCAGCGTGTCGTCGCGCCCGGCCGCGTCCTCGGCGTCCGCCGCGGGCGCCGCCCGCCGGTCGTCCGGCACCTGCCGGGCGACCTGGTCCTCCCGACGGCGGCGCGCCTGCTCGCTGCGCACCTCCTCGGTCATCCGGCGCTGGGCGACCTGGATCAGCCAGCCGCGCGGGTTGCCGGGAATCCCCTCCTCGGGCCACTGCACGGCGGCGGCCAGCAGCGCCTCCTGGACGGCGTCCTCGGCGGCGGTGAAGTCCCCGAACCGTCGCGTGAGCACGCCGACGACCTGCGGCGCGAGCTCGCGCAGCAGGTCGTCGACGGGCACGGCCTCGACCGGCACGCGGGGGTCAGTCAGCGGTCACAGCTCCTCGGTCGGCGCCGACATCACCTGACGCACCTCGATCGGCATGTTCAGCGGCGCCCCACCGGGACCTGGCGCCGCCGACACCGCAGCGGCGATCTCCACGGCCCGCTCGGAGGTCTCGCAGTCGACGATCCACCAGCCGGCCACCCACTCCTTCGTCTCGGGGAAGGGTCCCTCGGTGACCACGGGCGCGCCGCCGCCGTGCGAGCGGACGATCTTCGCCGTGTCCGGCATCGCCAGCCCCTGCGCGTCGACCAGCTCGCCGGCGGCGGACAGCTTGGCGTTGGTGTCGCGCATGAAGCCGATATGCGCCTGGATCTCCTCGGGCGTCCAGGTGTCGATCGTCGGGAAGTCCGCCGTCGCCGTGCTGAACTGCATCAACAGCATGTACTTCATGTCCTGCTCCTCGGGCTCGCACGCCCTCGGGTGGGGCGCTCTCACTGACAGGTAGAAGCACGCTCCGCGATTTCGACACCCGGGCGAGAACTCTCCCGAACTATTTTGGGCTCAGTTGGCGAAGGTCGGGTCGGCGCCGCGCGGATTCGCCGACCTGTTCTTCGGTTCCTCCCAGGCTTCCTGGCGGCCGAGGGCGGTCAGGTCGAGGAAGGCGTAGGCGCCGCCGAGCGCCTCGCTGCCGCGCGCGAAGGTCGAGTAGGTGTGGAAGACGTCGTCACCCTCGCGCAGGAAGCAGCTGATGCCGGGCTGCTCCGAGGGGCCGTCCGTCAGCCAGTCCGCGTTCACCTCCGCGAGCTCGGTGGCGCTGCGGTAGTTGTACTCCACGGGCGCCACGGCGGGGTCCAGGGAGACGTGGAAGTCGTAGTTGAAGTCGCTGCCGTAGGAGGAGTACCACGGGAGCGACCAGCCCCGGCGCTGCCGGTACTGCTCCAACTTCTCCAGCGGCGTGCGCGAGACCAGAGCGAATTCGGTGTCGCGGATCCGCAGGTGGGCCAGCAGACCCTCGGGGATCTCGTCGACGCTGGCCGTGCAGCCGGGGCAGGCAGCCTCCCAGGCCGGGTCGAACATCACGTGCTGGACGATGAGCTGGCGCTTGCCCGCGAACAGATCGAGCAGGCCGGACTTTCCTTCGGCCGACTCGAACGTGTACTCCCTGTCCAGCCTTACCATCGGCAACCGCCGCCGATCGGCGTTGAGTGCGTCCTTGAGGCGGGTGAACTCCTTCTCCTTGGCCAACAGCTCCTTGCGGGCGACAAGCCATTCCTCGCGCGACACGATCTCCGGCAGGCTCATACGGTGCTCGCTCTCCGATCTCCGACGAACGGGCCCTGGCGGCCCGCCGTCCCTCGAAGACTTGGACGACGCGACTGCGAGAAACTAATCGGTCGTCAGAGCGTGAGCGGGAAACTGAATGTGGCGAAGAGCTCCGGGAGGAGGAAGCTGTGGAGCGCGCGGATGCGGTCGCCCTCGGGTTCCACCTCCAGCAGTTGCATCGAGAAGGCCCGGTGCCCGCCCCTGCCGTCCGAGCGGTAGTGGGCGAAGGCCGGGCAGCCGTTGGCGCTGGTCGGCAGCAGGCGCGAGCCGCGGCACTCGCTCCCCGGGCCGAGCATCCAGCGGCCGATCTCGTCGGCGCCCTGGATCCACAACGCGAAAGGGGGCATCTGCTGCACGGCGTCGTCGCGCAGCAGCGAGGTCAGCCGGGCCACGTCGTAGCGCTCGAAGGCGTCGACGTACTCGGCGAGGAGCCGGTGCCGGGCGGCGTCGTCCGGGCGGGAGGGCGGCGTGGGGAGGGCCGCCTGCCCGGCGAGGGTGACCCGGGCCCGCTGCAGGGCGCTGGTCACCGAAGCGGTGGTCGTGCCGAGCAGGTCGGCCACCTCGGCGGCCGTCAGACCCAGGACCTCGCGCAGGATCAGTACCGCCCGTTGGCGAGCGGGCAGGCACATGAGCGCGGCGACGAAGGCGAGCTGGACGCTCTCGCGCGAGGCGGCGAGCTCGGCCGGATCCGAGCTGTCGGGCAGCACCCGAGCGTCCGGGACCGGCAGCACCCAGCGCGTCTGCGGCAGAGCCGGGCCCAGCACCGGGTCGTTCGCCGACGTGGACGGGACCAGACCGATCGGCAGGGCGCGGCGCCTGCGCCCCCGCAGCATGTCGAGGCAGATGTTCGTCGCGATCCGGTACAGCCAGGTGCGCTGCGAGGAGCGTCCCTGGAACTCGGCCGCGCCCCGCCAGGCGCGCAGCATCGTCTCCTGCACCGCGTCCTCGGCCTCGAAGGGCGAACCGAGCATGCGATAGCAGTAGCTGGTCAACTCGCGGCGGTACTGCTCCAGTTCCGCCTCGTCCCGCAGGGCGGCTGCCGGAAAGTCGGACGACATGCTGCGGACCTTACGCCCCGCCTGTGACAACGTCCCCGAGGTGGCACCCGGTCAATCCGCGAGCTGGGGGTAGAGCGCGCCGAGATCGCCGGAGAGTGCGGCCTTGACCTGCCGGGTCGTCTCGTCGGCCAGGACCTCGTGCGCACCGGCCTCGATGCCGTCCAGCGCCTGTGCGGCGATGTCCTCGGGGCTGGCCTTCGGGGCGTCGACGCGGGCGGCCATGTCGGTGTCCACGTAAGCCATGTGCAGGCCCGTCACTCCGATGCCGCGAGGACGCAGTTCGAGGCGGAGCGAGTTGGTCTGGGACCACAGGGCGGCTTTGGAGGCGCTGTAGGAGCCGCCGTTGGCCAGCCAGGACAGGACGGAGTGGGCGTTGAGGATGTGCCCGCCCCCGTTGCGCTCGATGACCGGCACGAAGGCACGGGTCAGCAGCAGCGGACCGTAGAAGTTGGTCTCGAACTCGTGGCGCACGTCCTCGACAGGGGAGCCCAGGAAGGAGGCCCCGACCAGGGCGCCGGCATTGTTGATCAGGATGGTGACGTCCTTGGCCTGCTCGGCCGCGGCGGCGACGGAGGCGGGGTCGGTGACCTCCAGAGCCAGCGGGACCGCGTCGGGGTGGGTGACGGTGCGCGGGTCGCGGGCGGTGGCGTAGACCTTGGTGGCGCCGCGTGCGTACAGCTGCTCCACCAGCGCCTTGCCGATGCCGCGGCTGCCGCCGGTGACGAGGGCGACCGAGCCCTTGATCGAGGTCATGAGAAATCTCCTGTGCCTGGGGTGGTGCGGGCCTGGGGTGGCGGGGGTGCGTGCGCGAGGAAACCGATCGGTTTCCAGCTACCGTAAACCGATCGGTTTCCGTTTGTCGAGCCCCGCCGTAGGCTGGGCGCATGACGCCCGCGAACACCTCCACCTCTGCCTCCTCGACGCGTGACCGTCTGCTCGATGCGGCCGCGGAGCTCTTCTATCGGGAGGGCGTCCATGTCGGAGTCGAGGCGCTGTGCCGGACTGCGGGGGTGTCCAAGCGCTCGATGTACCAGTTGTTCGGGAGCAAGGACGAGGTCGTGGCGGCGAGCCTGGAGCGCCGCGTGCCCGACTACACGGCGCGGATGGTTCCCGCCGCCGAGGTCGGCCGGTCGCCGCGTGAGCGGATCCTCCACGTCTTCCGGAGCCTGGAGGAACTGTCGGCCGACCCGGCGTTCCGGGGCTGTCCGTTCGCGGCGACGGCGGTGGAGCTCAAGTCGCCGGAGCATCCGGCGCACGAGGTCGCCCGCGCCTACAAGGACGCGCTCACCCGCTTCTTCCGGCGGGAGGCCGAGCGGGGTGGGGCGCGTGAGCCCGAGCTGCTGGCGCGGCAGTTGACGGTGGTCTTCGACGGGTCCAGCGTCTGGGGTGTGGTCCAGGCGCGCGGCATCGACGGCCTCGCCGTGGCGACGGCCACGACCCTGCTGGACGCGGCAGGGGTGGAGTAGCTCTCGGCTTCGATGTTCGATATGTGACGCCACTGCGCTCGATTCGGTCGATTCGACGCTCGAATCAATCGTCCAGCCCGTGTCCTGTGCAGTATTGGACTGTATGGTTGGGCGCATCGCGTGTCGCGCTCATCCCTGACGCTCGCCGCGCGTGTGCACCCTGACCAGCGAGCAGCCAGGAACCCTCATGACGTCGCAGCCGCAACAGCCGCCCACCGTCGACTTCTTCGCCAGCGAGGCACTGCCCGCGCCCCGGGTCGGCGCCGATGAGGCCCGACGCATCGCCGAGCAGCTGAGCGGTCCGGAACGAGGCGCCCCGGCGCAGGTCCTGTCGCTCGGCAGCCAGCAGGACGCCAACTTCCTGCTCCGCGCCGAGGACGGCAGCGACCTCGCCGTGCTCAAGATCGCCAATCCGGCGTTCGGAGCGACCGAGATCGCGGCCCAGGACGACGCGGCGGATCTGCTCGCCGCAGCCTGTCCCGACCTGCGGATCGCCACCGTCCTGCGGCGGCCGGACCGGAGTCGGCAGGCCGCTGTGGTCGAGACGGAGTCCGGTCCGGTCACCGCTCGGCTGCTGCGGCACCTGCCCGGCGGCACGCTCTCCGGATCGCGTCATCTGTCGCCGCGTTCCGTCGCCGCGATGGGCAGGATCGCCGGCCGGGTCAGCGCTGCGCTGCGCGATTTCCGGCACCCCGGCCTGGACCGCGTCCTCCAGTGGGATCTCCAGTACGCCGACCGCGTCGTCGCCCTGCTGCTGGAGCACATCGCCGAGCCCGCCCAGCGCGCGGCCGTCGCAGCGGCGGCGGAGGACGCCTGGAGCCGGCTCGCCGCCGTGCGCGCGGAGCTGCCGCGCCAGGCGGTGCACCTGGACCTCACCGACGACAACCTGGTCGCCGCCGTCGGCGGCGTGCCGCCACGGCCGGACGGCGTGATCGACTTCGGCGACCTGACCACCAGCTGGGCCGTCTGCGAGCTCGCGGTGCCGCTCTCCTCGCTGCTGCACCACGCCGGCGTGGAGCCGCACCACGCGCTGCCGGCGATCCAGGCCTTCCACGCCGAGCGTCCGCTCAGCCGCGCTGAGGTGCGGGCACTGTGGCCGCTCGTCGTGCTCCGCGCCGCCACCCTCGTGGCCAGCGGACGCCACCAGGCCGCCGTGGACGGCGACAACGGCTACGTCCAGGCCGCGCTCGACCGCGAATGGCGGATCTTCGAGCAGGCCACCAGCGTCCCCGTGGACGTGATGACCGGACTGGTCCTCGACCGGCTCGGTCTGGCCGAGGAGCCGCAGGTCCCCGCCCCGACCGCCGGGCTGGTCGCGGGCCTGCAGCCGGGCGACGTCGCGCTGCTCGATCTGACCGCCGACGCGGACGCCATGGACCGCGGAGCCTGGCTGGAACCTGGCCTCGAGGACCGCCTCGCGCAGGCCCTCCTCGCCGACGGGCCGCACGTCGTCGCCGCGCCGTACGGAGCGGCGCGACTCACCCGCTCGCGCGTGCTCTCGGCCGACTCCCCGGCCACCGTCGCCACCGGGCTTGAGCTCTGGTTCGGCCGCGGGGCCGTGCTGCAGGCCCCCTGGGACGGCCGGGTGCTGAGCGCGGATGCCGGTCGACTGGAGCTCGTCTGCCGTGATCTGACGCTCCGTCTCTCCTGGAGTGCGGGCAAGGACGCCGCGCAGGGGGGAGCGGAGGTCCGCGCGGGCGAGGAACTGGCCGTACTGCCCGAGGGCGCGCGCCTGCACGTGTCGTTGCAGCGCGGCCCGCACGCCACCGACGCCGTACCGGAGGTGGTCCGACCCGAGTACGCCGCCGGCTGGCTGACGCTCACCGCCGACCCGTCCGCGCTGCTCGGACTGCCCGCCGCGCCCGCCACGGCGGGCGCCAACACGGCCCTGCTGGCCCGCCGCGCGGCCTCCTTCGCGACCGTGCAGGGGCACTACTACGACGACCCGCCCCGGATCGAGCGCGGCTGGCGCCACCACCTGGTCTCCGACCAGGGCCGCGCCTACCTCGACATCGTCAACAACGTGAGCGCGATCGGCCACGCCCACCCCGCCGTCGAGCGCGCGGTCGCGCGGCAGTTGCGCCGACTCAACACCAACTCGCGGTTCCACTACGCCTCGGTGGTCGAGTTCACCGAGCGCCTGGCCTCGCTCCTGCCGGAGCAGCTGGACACCGTCTTCCTGGTCAATTCCGGCTCCGAAGCGGTCGATCTGGGCCTCCGCCTCGCTATCGGCGCCACCGGGCAGCACGACGTCGTGGCCCTGCGCGAGGCGTACCACGGCTGGACCTACGCCTCCGACGCCGTCTCCACCTCGCTCCAGGACAACCCCAACGCCCTGGCCACCCGGCCCGGTTGGGTGCACACCGTGGACTCGCCCAACTCCTACCGCGGCCGCCACCGCGGCGCCGAGGCCGTCCGCTACGCGCCGGAGGCGGTCCAGGTCATCGACGAGCTCGCCGCGTCCGGGCGGGCGCCCGGGGCCTTCCTCGCCGAGACCTACTACGGCAACGCCGGTGGGGTGGCGCTGCCCGACGGCTACCTGGAGCAGGTCTACGCGGCCGTGCGGCGCCAAGGCGGCCTGGCGGTGGCGGACGAGGTGCAGGTCGGCTACGGGCGGCTCGGTCACTGGTTCTGGGGGTTCGAGCAGCAGCAGGTCGTCCCTGACATCGTCTGCGTGGCCAAAGCCATGGGCAACGGCCATCCGTTGGGCGCCGTGATCACCTCCAGGGCCGTTGCCGAGCGCTACCGCGACCAGGGCTACTTCTTCTCCTCGACCGGCGGCAGCCCCGTCTCCAGCGTCGTCGGCCTCACCGTCCTGGACGCCATCCGCGACGAGGACCTGCAGGGCAACGCGGTGCGCACCGGCGGTCGGCTCAAGGCGGGCCTGGAAGCGCTCGGCCGTCGACACCCGATCGTCGGCGCGGTCCACGGCTCGGGCCTCTACCTCGGCCTGGAACTGGTGCGCGACCGAGCCACGCTGGAGCCGGCCACCGAGGAGACCGCCGAGCTCTGCGACCGGATGCTCGACCTCGGCGTCGTGGTCCAGCCCACCGGGGACCACCTCAACGTCCTCAAGATCAAGCCGCCGCTCTGCATCGACGCCGAGGCGGTCGACTTCTTCACGGCCATGCTGGACCGCGCGCTGACCGAACTGGAGACGCCGACAGGCGGGCGGTGAGCGGAACCGGCGGACGGGCGTCCCGGCGAATATCGTGAACGGCATGACGGACGTGACGGACGACGTGACAGACAACGCGACGGGCAAGCTGACCGTGGGCGTGCTGGGCACCGGAATCATGGGCGCCGCGATGGCCCGCAACCTCGCCCGCGCGGGGCACGACACCAGGGCCTGGAACCGTACCCGGGCCAAGGCGGAGTCGCTGGCAGCTGACGGCGTCCACGTGGCCGACAGTCCGGCCGAGGCCGTGCGGGGCGCCGACGTCGTGCTCACCATGCTGCACGACGGCCCCGCCGTGCTGGAGGTGATGCGCGCCGCGGCTCCGGCCCTGCGCGCCGGCGCGGCCTGGGTGCAGTCGACCACCGTGGGCGTCGAGGCTGTCGGCGAACTGGCCGCGCTCGCGCGGCACCTGGGCCTGGTCCTCTTCGACGCCCCGGTGCTCGGCACCCGGCAGCCGGCCGAGGCGGGCCAGTTGTTGGTCCTCGCGGCCGGCCCGAGCGGGGAGCGGGAGCTCGTCACGCCGGTCCTCGACGTGATCGGCGCTCGCACGATGTGGACGGGCGAGGACGCCGCGGCGGGCAGCGCGACCAGACTGAAGTTGGTGGCCAACAGCTGGGTCCTCGCGGTCGCCAACGCGGTCGGCGAGACGCTGGCGCTGGCCCAGGGCCTCGGCGTGGACCCGCAGAGCTTCCTGGACGCCGTCGGCGGCGGCCCGCTCGACATGGGTTACCTGCAGGCCAAGGCCGCGCTGCTGCTGGAGGGCCGGCTCACCCCGGCGGCCTTCGCGGTGACCACCGCGGAGAAGGACGCCCGGCTCATCGTCCGGGCGGGGGCGCGGTACGGCGTCCGCCTCGACGTGGCGGCCGCCTGCGCCGAGCGCTTCGCCCGCGCCGCGGCCCAGGGCCACGGCGACGAGGACATGGCCGCCGCGTACTACGCCAGCTTCGACTCCCCGCCGCGCTGACGGCCGGCAGCGCCGACCTGCGCGAGGGCAGCCCACGGGGGATCATGAACCCGGAGCCGCTCCCGCGCGTATTCCCGGCAGGCCCGTCTCTCGGCGGCTCGCGGACCGATCGCCTCGCAGCAGGTGGGGCGGTGGTTCCGGCGGAAGAAGAGCACCATGAACCGTGTCATCGCCATCACAGCCGGTGCGGCCGCCGTCGCGACCCTCGCCGTCGGATGCAGCTCCAGCACCAAGAACTCGGTCTCCTCGCCGCCGTCCAGCAGCGCACCAGCGGCCACGACCGCCCTGCACGCCCAGAGCTCGAAGTATGGGCAGATCCTGGTCGACGGCTCCGGCCGCACGCTGTATCTGCTGACCGCCGACACCGGTGCGAAGTCGAGCTGCAACGGCACGTGTACGTCGGTGTGGCCGCCTGACCACACGACCGGCACCCCCACCAACAGCGGCGTGACCGCCTCCCTGGTCGGGACCACCACACGGACCGACCATACGGCGCAGGTCACCTACAAGGGCCACCCCCTGTACACCTTCGCCCAGGACTCCAAGGCCGGTGACGTCAACGGCGAGGGCATCGCGAGCTTCGGCGGCACCTGGTACGTCGTCGGCGTCGACGGCAACGCGATCACGAGCGTCCCCTCGACAGCGCCGTCGACCACGCCGTCGACCCCGGCGCCCAGCCCCTCGACAGGCGGGTACGGGTACTGAGACCGGCGCCATGACCGGCACTGAGGTGCAGCGTCGCGAACGCCGAGGACGGCACGGTGCGTGGGTCGGGGCGGCGTCGCTGGGCATCGTGCTGCTGGCCGCGGGGTGCGCGTCGGGTCACCCCGCGGCCCCGCCCCGCGCGGCGCCACCGCCGAGCCCGGAGCGGCGAGCGGAGGCCGCGCGGTATCTCGCCATCGCGGTCGCGGGGAACCGTCGCCTGGAGATCGACTTCGACCGGCTGGCGGGCCCCGATCGCGGACGACTCGCCGCCGCGCAGGCGGATCTGCGCGACGCTGCGGACACGGAGCGCCTGTTCGACCGCCGCCTGCTGGCCCTGACCTTTCCCCCGCAGACCGAGGCGGTCGCCCGACGCCTGGCCACGGTCAACGAGGCCCGCGCCGAGCTCACCACCACGGCCGCCGACGTCACCACGCTCCCGCTCCTGCGCCAGTACGAGGCGCGACTGACGGCGGCCAACGTTCCCGTCGAGGACGCGGTGACGACGATCCGCAGCCAACTCGGACTGCCACCCCCTTCCACGAGCTGAAGGTCACCAGTCACTCGCGCGGCGGGACCGGCGTCACTGACCGGTGACGCGGCAGCGCCGCGCGATGTTCGCGGGGGTCGCGGGCCTGTGCGTCGCTCCGCCGCTCCAGGCCCGGGACGAGCTGCGCTGGCAGGACGGGCCGCTGAGCGAGACGCGCTGGACGCCTTCACGTGGACGGCTTCGGAATGGTCCCTCTCGGCGAGGTCGTCGCGAACGGGCGCAGCTACGGCGTGGTGGCCCGTCGTCCGGGATCAGTGGGCTGCTGGGATAATCCGGCCATGGATGCGCGGACGAGTGAGTCGAGCACTTCGACGGGTTGGGCGCTGCGCTGCGCGGAGCAGGGCGACGTCGAGGTGATCGCGGAGCTGCGGGCGGCGGTGATGCGTCCGGATCTGGAGCGCCTGGGGCGGTTCGACGAGCACCGGGTCCGGCAGCGGCTGCGCGATTCCTTCTCGCCGCAGCACACGTCGGTCATCGTGGCGGACGGCGCTTTCGCGGGCTCCGTCACCGTGCGGCCGGCCGAGGATGGCCACTGGCTGGAGCATTTCTATCTCGACCCGGACCTCCAGGGCCGGGGGCTCGGCTCGGCAGTCCTGCGCACGCTTCTGGACCGGGCCGATGCCGACGGCATGCCCGTCCGCCTGAATGTCCTTCAGGGCAGCGCCGCCCGACGGCTGTACGAGCGCCATGGGTTCACGGTGGAGGGTCAGGACCCGATCGACGTCTTCATGGTGCGACAGCCGGGTTCGGCCACCGGCGAGGTGTGAGCGCCTCGGGAAATCCTGTGCGGAAGGTTGACGGCCGTATATGTGAGCGCTAACAATCTATCGGGACCCGCCCTCACCCCATCGTCGCTCCGGTTCACCTGGCGGAGCGGTGCCCCAGGGTCCCGGTCATTGTTAGCGCTCACATGCAATGCGACATCGCGTTCACCTACTCGCAGATCCCAGGAGTGTCCGGTGCGAGAGCAGATATCCGCCGAAGAGGCCGTCACCATCGGCGTCGACTACGGCACCCTCTCCGGGCGCGCCGTCGTCGTGCGCGTGCGTGACGGCGTCCAGCTAGGAGACGCGGTGCACGAGTACCGGCACGGTGTCGTCGAGCGGAACCTGCCCGGGGACAGCCGCCCCCTCCCGCCCGACTGGGCGCTGCAGATTCCCGAGGACTGGCGTGACGTGCTGCGCCACGCCGTTCCCGCCGCCCTCGCAGCCGCGGGAGTCACCCCCGAGCAGGTCACCGGCCTCGGCACCGACTTCACCGCCTGCACGGTGCTGCCCACCACCCGCGGTGGTACTCCGCTCTGCGAGCTGCCGCAGTTCGGCGAGCGTCCGCACGCCTACCCGAAGCTGTGGCGACACCACGCCGCGCAGGGCCAGGCGGATCGCATCAACGCCCTGGCCGAGCAGCGCGGGGAGCCCTGGCCGGCCAGGTACGGCGGGAAGATCTCCAGCGAGTGGGAGTACGCCAAGGCTCTGCAACTGCTCGAGGAGGACCCTGAGGTCTACCAGGCCGCCGAACGCTGGATCGAGGCGGCGGACTGGATCGTCTGGGAGCTCACCGGCGCGGAGAACCGCAACCTCTGCACCGCCGGATACAAGGGCATCCACCAGCCCGATCTGCTTCCCGGCAGCGGCCGTCCCGGAGCCGAGTTCCTGGCGGCGCTGCACCCCGACTTCGCCGGGTTCACCGAGAAGGTGGAGTTCCCCCTGTCTCCGCTCGGCGCGCGGGCGGGGGGTCTGAGCTCCCGGGCGGCGGCGTGGACCGGTCTGAATGAGGGCATTCCGGTCAGCGTGGGCAATGTCGACGCCCACGTCACCAACGCCGCCGCCCGGGCCCTGGAACCCGGCCACCTGCTGGCGATCATGGGCACCAGCACCTGCCACATCATGAACTCGGACCGGCTCTCCGAGGTGCCGGGCATGTGCGGAGTGGTCGCGGACGGCGTCGTGCCGGGCCTCTGGGGCTACGAGGCCGGGCAGTCCGGCGTCGGCGACATCTTCGGCTGGGCCGCGCGCACCGCGCTGCCGGAGGAGTACGCCCGCGAGGCCCGTGAACGCGGCATCAGCGCACACCAGTTGCTCACCGAGAAGGCCGCCGTCCAGCCGGTCGGCGCGCACGGGCTGGTGGCGCTGGACTGGCACAGCGGCAACCGCTCCGTCCTGGTGGACCACCATCTCTCCGGGCTGCTGCTCGGGCTGACTCTCGACACCCGCCCCGAGGAGATCTACCGGGCGCTGCTTGAGGCCACCGCCTTCGGCACCCGCACCATCGTCGAGGCGTTCGAGGAGTCCGGGGTGCCGGTCACCGAGTTCACCGTGGCCGGGGGACTGCCCAAGAACGCCTTCCTGATGCAGATCTACAGCGACGTGCTGCGTCGCCCGATCAACGTCATCGGGTCCGATCAGGGTCCGGCTCTCGGCTCCGCGATCCACGCGGCGGTCGCCGCAGGCGCCTACTCGGACATCCGGACCGCGTCCGAGGAGATGGGACGCGTCCATCGTGCCCTCTACACCCCGGATCCCGACCGCGCGCGGGCCTACGACCTGCTCTACGCCGAGTACCGGGAGCTGCACGACCACTTCGGGCGCGGTGGCTCCGGCGCGATGCACCGGCTGCGCGCCCTGCGCGACCAGGCCCGCACCGCCGCGAACCTGCCCGCGACCCTCTCCGACACGCTCCCCGACATGCACCCCGACCTCGACGGAGTCACCGCATGAGTGCCGCCGATATCAGCATCGAGACCCTGAAGATCGAGACCCTGAAGACCGAAGTCTGCGCGCTGCACGCGGAGTTGCTGCGCTGGGGGCTGGTCGCCTGGACCAGCGGCAACGTCTCCGCCCGGGTGCCAGGGCGGGACTTGATGGTCATCAAGCCCAGCGGCGTCTCCTACGACGACCTGACCCCGGACACGATGATCGTCACCGACCTGAACGGCAACGTCGTCGAGGGGTCGCACCAGCCGTCCTCCGACACGGCGGCGCATGCCTACGTGTACCGGAACATGCCCGAGGTCGGCGGGGTGGTGCACAGCCACTCGCCCTACGCCACCGCCTGGTCGGCGGTCGGCGAGCCCATCCCGTGCGCGATCACCGCGATGGGCGACGAGTTCGGGGACGACATCCCGGTCGGTCCGTTCGCGCTGATCGGGGACCACTCGATCGGCGAAGGCATCGTGGCCACGCTGAAGGACCACCGCTCGCCGGCGGTGCTGATGCGTCAGCACGGGGTGTTCACCATCGGCAGGAACGCCCAGGCGGCCGTGAAGGCCGCGGTGATGTGCGAGGACGTCGCCCGAACCGTCCATCTGGCCCGGCAGCTCGGGCCGGTGGCGCGGCTCGGCCAGGCCGACATCGACAAGTTGTACGACCGCTACCAGAACGTCTACGGCCAGCAGGCCGGCGAACCCCGGGGAGTCGAAGCATGAGCGAGGTCTGGTTCCTGACGGGAAGTCAGCATCTCTACGGGGCGGACACCCTGCGGCAGGTCGCGGAGCAGTCCCAGGCCATCGCCCGGCAGCTGACGGAGAGCGGGCGGCTGCCGGTGCAGCTGACGTGGAAGCCGGTGCTCACCGATGCGGCGGCCATCCGCCGGGTGATGCTGGAGGCGAACGCGGCCGACGAGTGCGTCGGCGTCGTCGCCTGGATGCATACCTTCTCCCCGGCGAAGATGTGGATCTCCGGGCTCGACGCTCTCGCCAAGCCGCTGCTGCACCTGCACACCCAGGCCCACGTCGAGATCCCCTGGGCCGGCCTGGACATGGACTTCATGAATCTCAATCAGGCCGCGCACGGCGACCGCGAGTTCGGTTACATCCAGGCCCGGCTCGGAGTCGCCCGCAAGACCGTGGCCGGCCACGTCAGCGACCCACGGGTGGCCGAGCGGACCGCGGCGTGGGCGCGGGCCGCGGTCGGCCGGGCCGAGCTGCGCAGCCTGAAGCTGGCGCGCTTCGGGGACAACATGCGCGACGTGGCGGTGACCGAGGGCGACAAGGTCGAGGCGCAACTGCGCTTCGGTGTCTCGGTCAACACCTACGGCGTCAACGACCTGGTGGCCGTCGTCGACGAGGTCGCCGACGCGGAGGCCGACGCGCTCGTCAAGGAGTACACCGAGCAGTACCGGCTGGCCCCGGAGCTCGCGCCGGGCGGGGAGCGGCACGAGTCGCTGCGCTACGCGGCCCGGATCGAGGCCGGGCTGCGGACCTTCCTGACCGAGGGCGGCTTCGGCGCGTTCACCACCAACTTCGAGGACCTGGGCGGACTGCGTCAGCTTCCTGGCCTGGCGGTGCAGCGGCTGATGGCCGACGGCTACGGCTTCGGCGGCGAGGGTGACTGGAAGACCTCCGCGCTGTTGCGCACGCTCAAGGCGATGGGCAGGGGCCTGCCGGGGGGGACCTCCTTCATGGAGGACTACACCTATCACCTGACGCCGGGCCAGGAGCTGATTCTCGGTGCGCACATGCTGGAGGTCTGCCCCAGCATCGCTGCCGCGCAGCCGAGTTGTGAGGTCCACGCGCTGGGTATCGGTGGCCGCGAGGACCCGGTCCGCCTGGTCTTCGACGCCGCGACCAGGCCCGCGGTCGTGGTCGGTCTGGCGGATGTGGGGGACCGGTTCCGGCTGGTGGCGAACGAGATCGACATCGTGGAGCCGCTGGAGCCGCTGCCCAGGCTTCCGGTGGCGCGTGCGGTGTGGGCGCCGAGGCCGGACCTGGCCACCTCGGCCGAGGCCTGGCTGACCGCCGGTGGCCCGCACCACACCGTGCTGTCCACGGCGGTGGGCGCCGAGGAACTGCACGACTTCGCGGAGATGACCGGCACCGAGCTCGCTCTGATCGACGCGGCCACCACCACGCGCCGCTTCACCCAGGAACTGCGCTGGAACCAGGCGTACCACCGGCTGGCGCAGGGCTTCTGACGCGGGGACTCACCACCCAGGGTGGCTTGTCGCGCACGCAGTTGATCAAGCAGAGCCGCGCGCCCCTGATGGTGCGACTGGCCCTCCGTGCCATGTCTCTGCCGCAGGCCGCCGTTGCACCCTCTTGCGGCGGCCCGCGGCAGGCGCCTGCCGTCTGCGCCGCGGCAGGCCTGGCAGGTGGGCGGGAGGCGTGCAGTGTGGCACGCGGCTGCTCCCGCTCACCGCGGCCGGAGCGTCCCAGGCGTGCCCAGGCCGAGGGCCTGCGGTGCGCCTGCGGTGAGCTGTCCGAGCACCGAGGGTGGCCGCTCCGTGCCCGGTGCCAGGCCACGCTCCAGGCCCGGCGCGACCCTGCCCGGGCGCTGCGCAAGAAACCCAAACGTGACCTGCACGACCCATTGACGGCAGCATTTGTGAACGCAAACAATCGAGTACCCCAGCGGAGCGGGCCTCTGACGGACACTCAGGGTCGCACGTTCACATCCTCAGCCCTTCCCCACGCAACCCCTTTCCAGGAGTCACCCATGCCGGCAGGTAGCACCGCGGACGGCGCACTGCCCGTGATGGCGGATGTGGCCCGGCTGGCCGGCGTGTCCCATCAGACCGTTTCGCGGGTCCTGAACGACAGGCCGAACGTGCGTCCTGAGACCAGGGAGCGGGTTCTCGTCGCGATCCGCGAACTGGACTACCGTCCCAACAGCGCCGCGCGCACCCTGGTCACCCGCAAGTCGCAGACGCTCGGTGTGATCAGCTTCGAGAGCACCCTGTACGGGCCCTCGCAGATGCTCTACGGCATCGAGCAGGCCGCCCGTGCGGCGAGCTACTTCATCAGCATCGCGAGCCTTCGCTACCAGGGCATCCACTCCGTCCACGAGGCCGTGGACCGGCTGCGGGACCAGGCCGTCGAGGGAATCGCGGTCATCGCCTCCCAGGGGTCCACCGTCGCGGCGCTGGCCCAGCGCGTCGGCACCGTCCCGATGGTGACCGTCGGCCCGACCGACTCCGGACAGCTGCCAGGGGCGGGCGTGAACAACCACGCCGGCGCGTTGGCGGCCGTGCGCTACCTGCTCGACCTCGGCCACGCCACCGTCCATCACGTCGCCGGCCCCAAGGACTGGCTGGAGGCGAACGCCCGCGAGGCGGGCTGGCGGCAGGCGCTGGACGAGCGGGGACGACAGGTGGTGCCCTGTCTGGCGGGGGACTGGTCGGCCCGCTCCGGCTACGAGGCCGGTTTCCGTCTGGCCGGCGACCTGACGGTGACCGCCGTGTTCTGCGCCAACGACCACATGGCGCTCGGGGTCCTGCGGGCGCTTCAGGAGAGCGGCCGACGGGTGCCTGAGGACATCAGCGTGGTCGGCTTCGACGACATCCCCGAGGCCGCCTTCCTGACACCGCCGCTGACCACCGTCCGGCAGGACTTCGGGGAACTCGGCCGTCGCGGCCTGGAACTGCTGCTCCAGCGCATCGAGAGTCCTCCCCTCCGCCCTTCCCCGCGCTCCAGGGCCACCGACCACCGGGTGGCGCTGGTTGCCCCCGAGCTGGTCCTGCGGGCCAGCAGCGGACGCCCACGCAGCAGGTGAGGGCGCCGCTTCAGGATTTCGCGCGCACGGTCCCGCATGGTCCCGTGTGAGCGATAACAAGGAGTCGTGCACCTTACGACGCTCCGGTTCACAGCACGTCTTTGCGCGATCCACCCCTTCTGGCAAAGATCGAGAGGAACGACCATGAGCGCTCGCACCACCCACCGGAACAGAGGCGCCCGTCTCGCGGCCGTGGCGGCCGTCGCGTCGCTGGCTCTGACCGCGACTGCCTGCAGCAAGCAGGGCGCCGGCAGCAGTGACGCCACCGGGTCCTCCTCGGGCGGCAGCTCTGCGCCGGCCGCGGCTCCGGTGATCCAGGGCGACATCACCTTCAACGACGACAACCTGACCAAGCTCGACGCCGCGCTCAAGTCCGCGCTCCAGGGCAAGGACGTGTCCAAGCTGGACCTGGCCATGGTCGTCAACGTGGCCGTGGACTACTGGAACGCGGGCAAGATCGGCTTCAACAAGGGGCTGTCCGACCTCGGTGTCAAGGGCACCTTCCAGGCTCCGGCCAATGGTCGGCTGGACCAGCAGCTGTCCATGATCCAGACCCTGCGCGGCCAGAACATCAGCGCCTTCTCGGTTTCGGCGATCGACCCGACCGCCATCAAGTCGCCGATCCAGGCCGCGAATTCGGCCGGGACGCCGGTGCTGGCCATCGACTCCCCGCTGCCCGCCGAAGACGGCGCGGCTCTCTACCTCGGGACCCCCAACTACACCGCGGGCCAGAAGGCCGGCGAGGCGATGAAGGCCGCCCTCGGTGGCAAGGGCGAGGTCGTCGTCCTGGTCGGCTCGCTCACCGCGTCCAACGCGGTCGAGCGGATCCAGGGCTTCGAGGACACCCTCAAGGGCACCGGCATCAAGGTGGTCAACAAGCTCGCCGACAACCTGGACGCCTCCAAGGCGCTCACCAACGCGCAGACCGCCATCCAGACCGACCCCAACGTCACCGGCCTGTACGGCGTCTACTCCTACGACGGCCCCTCGGCCGCGCAGGCGGTCCAGGCGGCGGGCAAGACGGGCCAGGTCAAGGTCGTCTCCGACGACAGCGACGCGCAGACCTTGAAGTTCATCCAGCAGGGGGTCATCCAGGCCACCGTGGTCCAGTCGCCCTACCAGCAGGGCTACACCGGCGCGTACCTGCTGGCCGCGCTGAAGGTGCTGGGCAAGGACGCCACGCTCGCGCTCGTCAAACCCTACCTGGAGTCCGACGGCACCACCCTCAGCTCCGGCGTCGGCGTGGTGACCCAGGGCAACCTGAGCGCGTTCCAGGCCAAGCAGACCGCGCTCGGCATCGCGGGGTGACCCAGGTGACCACCAACGCTCCCCACAGCGGCGCCGGACAGGCCACGGAAGCGGCGGCGGAAGCGGCCGCGGTCCTGCGCGCGGTGAAGAAGAGCTACGGGCCGGTCACCGTGCTGGACATCCCCGAGCTGGAGCTCAAGCGTGGTCAGATCACCTGCGTGGTAGGGGAGAACGGCGCCGGGAAGTCCACCCTCATGGGTGTGCTCTCCGGCACCGTCTCCCCGACCACGGGGGAGATCACGATCGCGGGCCGGTCCCTCCATCCGGGCAGGCCCGACCACGCCAAGGCCCTCGGCGTCAGCATGGTGGCGCAGGAGTTCCCGCTGGTCGGCGGCCTCAGCGTCGCCGAGAACCTGCTCCTCGGCCGGCACACCCGTGCCACCCAGAACGCCGGGCTGCTGCGCCGCGCCCTCTTCGACCGGGCCGGCACCCGCCGCGAGGCCCGGCGACTGCTCCAGGACGTCGGCGTCGAAGGCGTCGACGTCGACCGGCCGGTGGCTCAACTGCCGGTCCCGCTCCGGCAGATGATTGAGATCGCCAAGGGCTGGGGGAACCGGCCGTTGGTGCTCGTCCTCGACGAACCCACCTCCTCGCTCGGGCCGGTGGAAGCCGGGAAGGTCCTCGACCTCGCCCGTCGGCACACCGCTGACGGGGGCGCTGTCCTGTTCATCGGCCACCGCCTCGACGAGGTCAGGGACATCGCCGACCGCGTCGTCGTGCTGCGCGGCGGCAGGCTGGTGGCCGACCTCACCCCCGAGGAGGCCACCGAGGAGCGGATGATCCGCGAGATGGTCGGCAGCGAACTGGCCCGCAGCGACATCGCACCGCCCGCGTCCGTGGAGTCCCGCACCGTGCTGGTCGCCCGCGGGCTGACCGCGGACGGCCTCGGCCCGGTCGACCTGGAGCTGCGCGCCGGCGAGATCGTCGGCGTGGCCGGACTGATGGGATCGGGCCGCAGCCGCCTGCTGCACAGCATCATGGGCGCGCAGCCCCGCACCGGCGGGGAGGTGGAGCTGAACGGCAAGCGGTTCCACCCGCGTCACCCGGCCGAGGCAGTCGCCGCCGGTGTCGGCCTCGTGCCCGAGGACCGCAAGGAGCAGTCCCTGCTCCTCCAGCACCCGGTCCGCTGGAACGCCACCCTGGCCACCCTGCGCCGCGACTCGTGGCGGGGCGTGCTCAGCCCCAAGGGCGACAAGGACCGTTCCCGGCAGATCGTCGAGGACCTGGGTGTGCGGATGCATTCACAGGAACAGCCGGTCGGCTCGCTGTCCGGCGGCAATCAGCAGAAGGTCGTCTTCGGGCGCTGGCTGCACACCGACCCCGATCTGCTGCTGCTCGACGAGCCCACGCGCGGCGTGGACGTCGGCGCGAAGGCGGAGATCTACCACCTCATCGACAAGGCGGCCCAGCACGGCCTGGCGGTCCTCGTGGCCTCCTCCGAACTGGAGGAACTGCTGTGGATCTGTCATCGGATCGTCGTCATGGCTCACGGGCGGATCGTCGCCGACCTGCAACGGGAGCAGTTCAGCAAGGAACGGATCATGACAGCTGCCGCGGGAACGCAGCCGCTGACCGCAAGCACGGAGGCAACGGCATGACCACCCAGACCGCTCCCGCCCGTGAGGGCGCGGAGGCGCCCGTTCGGAACCGGCTGCGCGCCCTGGTCGACACTCCCGAGGTCGGCGTCGTCGTCGCCTGCATCGCGGTGTTCATCGCACTCGCGCTCGCCCGCGACACCTTCGCCAGCGCGGTCAACCTCCAGGGCATGGGCTTCGACCTGGCCCAGTACGGACTCATCGCGATCGGCGAGTCGCTGGTGATCCTGACCGGCGGCATCGACCTCTCGGTCGGGGCGCTGCTGGGCACCTCGGTGATCCTGATGTCCTGGTTCAACGTCCGGGCCGGCCTGCCGGCAGGCGTGGCGGTGCTCGCCACGCTGGCGATCACCGGGTTGGTGGGTCTCTGGCACGGCCTGGCCGTGACCCGGCTGAAGATGCCGCCGTTCGTGGTGACCCTGGTGACCTACACCGTCGCCCAGGGCGTGACGCTGGCGATCACCTCGGGCACGTCGATCGTGGGCATCTCCGGGTTCTTCGGCAATGTGGGGCAGACCTACCTGGCCCAGATCCCGGTCCCGCTGGTGCTCTTCGTGATCGTGGCGGTGCTGGCCTGGTTCTTCCTGGAGCGGACCTATGCCGGCCGCCAGGTCTACGCGGTCGGCGGCAATCCTGAGGCGGCCCGGCTGGCCGGTATCCGGGGGAACCGGCGGATCGTGTCGATGTACGTGACCTCGTCGTTGCTGTCGGGACTCGCGTCGATGCTGGTGCTCGGCCGCATGGGCGTGGGCTCCGCCAGCGGTGTCGGCGTCGGGTGGGAGCTGTCGGCGATCGCGGCGGCGGTCATCGGCGGCGTCAGCCTGACGGGTGGGCAGGGGCGAATCCTCGGGATCGTGGCCGGCACGGTCCTGCTGGAGCTGATCAACAACGGCCTCACGACGCTTCAGATCAACTCCAACTACACGAACATCGTCCTCGGCGGCGTCCTCGGCGTGGCGATCCTCGCGGACCGGCTCCGCGCCAGGCAGCTGGCCAAGCGCTCCTGAACCGGCCGGTGTGTGCGTGAGGGCCTCACCTGCCGACCAGGCACGCACAGCCGTCATTCACACACCGGCCCGCATCCCGACCTCGGACGAAGGACCCCATGCTGCACGTCTCCCGCGAGTCCTCCGCGCGTCTTCCTGACGGCAGGCGGGTGGACCGATGGACTTTCGGCTCCGACGACGCGGTGACCGCGCAGATGCTCACCCTCGGCGCCACGCTGAGCGCCCTGCATGTCCCCGACTGCCGGGGGCGCCGGTCGAACGTTGTGCTCTCCGCCGCTGACCCCGCCCAACTGCTGGGGGAGGCACGCTACTTCGGCGCCACCATCGGGCGCTGTGCGAACCGCGTCAGCGGTGGCCGACTTCCCGTCGGCGCAACCGTTCATGAGCTTCCCCGCAACGAGAACGACCGCCACACCCTCCACGGCGGCCCCGGAGGCTTCGACGACCGCATATGGGAGGCCCAGCCCTTCCGCGACGACAACCGTGTCGGCGTCGCGTTCCACCTCCACAGCGATGACGGCGACCAGGGCTTTCCCGGCGCAGTCGATGTCACAGCGATCTACAGCCTCGACACCGATGGGACCCTGACCGTCGACTATCACGCGGTCACCGACGCCCCGACGGTGATCAACCTGACCAATCACGCCTACTTCAACCTGGCAGGAGAGGGCAGCGGCGACGTGCTGGACCATGTCCTGCACATCGCCGCCGACAGCTACACCCCCGTCGACCAGGAACTCATCCCTCTCCTGGGAGAGGCGGCACCCGTGGTCGGCACGCCCTTCGACTTCGTCACCCCCCGGCCGCTGGGGCAGCTGATCGCAGCCGACCACCCTCAGCTGCGGATCGCAGGCGGCGGGTACGACCACAACTGGGTGCTGTACCCCCGTAGGAACCAAAGCCCCGAGCTCGCGGCGACGCTGTGGCACCCGGCCTCGGGGAGACATCTGGAGTGCCTGACCACCGAGCCGGGGCTCCAGGTGTACACGGGCAACCTGTTCGACGGCAGCATCACCGGCCCGGGTGGGCGCCCCTATCTCCCCTTCGCGGGCATCGCCCTGGAGACCCAGCACTTCCCCGACTCACCGAACCGGCCCCAGTTTCCCTCCACCGTGCTGCGGCCGGGTCAGGTCTTCCGCTCGACGACGGCCTACCGGTTCACGGCCGGTTGAGGGCGCAACGCCACCTGCCCGCCGGTACCGGGATCGGTACCGACGGGCAGGTGCGGAGAGCGGGCAGCGACCTGGGTCAGTAACCGCTCGTGCCGTACGCGATGTTCTCGAAGGCGCCGTAGGTGGCGTTCGCGTAGCGGACCGCGGCGATGATGTTGTCGACCGGGTTCATGATGTCCTGGTGACCGGGCAGCGAGTAGGTGGCGAACGTCGGCTGGATCACCTGCATCAGGCCCTCGGAGGGGGTTCCGGCCTGCGCGTTGGAGTCCCAGTTGTTGACCGCGTTCGGGTTGCCCGAGGACTCGGTCATCGCACGGGCGGTGATCGCGTCGGCCGGCGGCACGTGGTCGCCGTTGGCGGCGAGAACGGCCTGCGCCTGGGCGATCCAGCCGGACAGGTCGTTGGAGTAGGTCGGCGTCGCGGCGGCCTTCGCGGCGGCAGCGGCGGCGGCCTGGGCAGCGGCCTGAGCCTTCGCCTGGGCGGCGGCCTGAGCCTGGGCCTGTGCGGCGGCCTGGGCCTGAGCATCGGCCTTGGCCTTCGCGGCAGCCTGAGCCTGCGCGGCGGCCTTCGCCTTGGCGGCAGCCTGGGCCTGCGCGGCGGCCTTCGCCTTGGCGGCAGCCTCGGCCTTCGCCTTCGCGGCGGCCTGGGCCTTGGCGTCGGCCTCGGCCTTCGCCTTGGCGGCGGCGGCCTTCGCAGCCGCCGAGGCCTGGGCCCCGAGGGCGGCCCGCTGCTCGGAACGGTTCGCGGCGTCGCTGGCTGCGCGCGCGGCGGCCTGGGTGCTCGCCGCGGTGGCGATGTGGGTCGTTCCCGAACCGCCGCCGGTGAGGGCGACGGCGGTGCCGGTGGCAGCGCCGGTAACGAGAAGGGCGGCGCCGATGCCGGCGGAGAGGCGCTTGTTGAGGCGCACCGCGGAGAGACGCTTGTTGAGCTGGGCGAGAGAGATCCGCAGGTTCTGGCGACGGTGACGCATGACACTCCAATGTCGACGGGACTGCCCAAGACCGAGGGCGTACGGATCCACGCGCTCGCCGAATCGGCGTCGCTGCGAGGGGAGTTCGCACGCCCGGTGGCTTTCGGGACTGGCCCGACCGAGCAGGGGAACGGCTCAGCGGGGATGTTCGGCACTCGGTGCGCCGTCCACTGGGCTCCCGGCAGGCTCTCTGTCCGCCTGCCTCGTGCACCGTCACACGGTCTTTACAAGCGGAGCAAGCGTTACCGCCGGTAAAGTGCGACACGCCACAAAAGGGCCGTGACCTGCGTCTCAGCTGGCCTCTTGGCGGCGGGTACAACCTCCGTCTTTGTCTGTTTTGTTCGTAAATGGGAGCCAGGCTCCGTCCGGGTCGACAGGCTTTCCGCGGCCGGCCCACGACGAGCCGAGCCGTTCCGCGGCCATGACAGAGCCGCCCTGCGCGAGGCTCAGGCGCAGAGGTGTCTACCGGAGGGTGACCACGGAGGCCATCCACTGGTGCCGGCCGCGTAGGTCCCGGTCGTGGACACGATCTGGTGGGCGGTGGCGAGCTGGTCCTCGGAGACGAAGAGGGTCGGCTGGGCGGTGAAGCGAGCTCCAGGTCGCGTTCTCGCCGCCCTTCGCGCCAACTCCGCCTCTTGCCTCCGCAGCACCAGATCGAGTCCGACCTGCAGGCTCACCGTGCGCAGCGCACCCGGCCGTTCGCGCGAGGGTCGAAGCAGCGCGAGGTCGGCCAGCTCGTCGCAGGCGCCGTGCCCCTGGTGCTCCGGCAGGCCGGACGAGGCCACCAGCTCGGACAGGCCGTAGTCGGGATGCTCCAGCATCTCGGCGTAGACGACGCGCGCGACCGGACTCAGCCCGAGCAGGCTCAGCACCGTCGGACCGCAGAGCGCTCAAGCAGACCCGAGGCCTTTCGCTGCGGGAACTCCAGCGGCGCACCGGGCTCCCGCGCAGCACTATCGCGCACACCCTGAGCCCCGACCGCCCGCAGCTTCCGCCGCTTGACCGCGTCACCGCGCTGCTCCGCGCTCTGGACGCGAACGAGGAGCAGGCGAAGGCCTGGGGCGAGGAGTGGATCCGCATCCAGCGGACCGTGCTGCAGGAGAAGAGTCGCGCGTCGGCGCCCCCAGCCGGACCTGCTCCGGCCGAGCCCCAGGTCCAGGCCGAGGCCCCGACCCTCCCGACAACTCCGACTCCCGCTCCGACTCTCACGGCGGCCGCACCCGCACCCGCACCCGCCCGGCGCGGCCGCGGAAGCCGGGCGCGGCGAGCGGTCACGCACGGGGCGGCGCTGATTCTCGGCCTGCTGCTCGGCGTGGGCGGCACCCTCGCACTCACCGGCCCTCGGGTGCCGCTCGGCTACCCCACCGATCCGACCGGCTGCCCCTCGGGCGTCGCTCCCGCGTCACCCGGCTCCTACGTCCCCCAAGGAGCCGACGTCCCACAGGCGTCCACGGGAACCCCCGGGCCGAGCTGGATCGCACGCCCCGCCTCGGAGGCCGCTCGCCTCGACGGCACCGAGGTCGTGCTGCCCTTCATCCGTGAGGTGTCCGCCGGGGACACCCTGGTGGTCACCGTCATGCTGACCAGCACCTGCGCCGGCGAGGTCCACGCCAAGGACAGCCAGGGCAACACCTATCGGATCGCCGGCGACGTCACCGACGCCTCCCGCCACCGAACCCTGGTCCTGGTCGCTTTCGACGTGCGTCCGCTGGGCACCGCCGACCAGATCACGCTCAGCTACCCGCACTCGAGCAAGTACCACGTGGCCGTCGACGAGTTCCGCGGGATCCACGCCGTCGCCGGACACGCCGAGGGCTACGGTCCCTTCGGCGGCACGGCCTTCAGCACGAGCCGGCATCCGCTCACCTGCAGGAGCGGGGATCTCATGGTCGGCGCGGTGGGCACCAACACCGGCACCGCACCGCAGTTCGTCGCGGGCTGGACCGACCTGCCCGTCCTCGAGCTCTCCTCCTACAAGCTCACGACCGCCTACCGCGTCGCCTCCGACGAAGCGCGCTGCGCGGCGACCGGGACGACCACCGCGCAGTGGGGTGCAGTCCTGGTCACCTTTCGCTGACGCGGGTCATGCCCCGTCCCGCGCGGGCCAGAGGGCCGGGTGCGCGGGACGGGGCCACGGGTGCGCGGTGACTAGCCCGCGACCGTTGCCTGCCGCGCGGACGGGGCCGGCTCGCGGCGGCCGTCGGCGTCGAGCGCGCGGAGGATGTCCGACACGCTCTGCTCGGCGTCGCCGAACAGCATGCTGCTGTTCTCGCGGAAGAACAGCGGGTTCTGCACGCCCGCGTAGCCGGAGGCCATGGAGCGCTTGAAGACGATCACCTGCTCCGCCTCCCAGACCCGCAGCACCGGCATACCCGCGATCGGGCTCGAAGGATCGTCCATCGCCGCCGGGTTCACCGTGTCGTTGGCTCCGATCACGAGCACCACCGAGGTCTCGGCGAAGTCGTCGTTGATCTCGTCCATCTCCAGCACGATGTCGTACGGCACCTTGGCCTCGGCCAGCAGCACGTTCATGTGCCCCGGCAGACGGCCGGCGACGGGGTGGACCCCGAAGCGGACCTCGACGCCGCGCTCACGAAGGCGTCGGGTCAGCTCGGCGACGGGGTGCTGGGCCTGGGCCACGGCCATGCCGTAGCCGGGCGTGATGATCACGGACCGGGCCTGCTCCAGCAGCTCCGCCGCCTCCACGGCGCGGATCTCGCGGTGCTCGCCCTGCTCCTCCTCGCCGCCCTTCGGCGCCTCGATGCCGAAGCCGCCCGCGATGACGGAGAGGAAGGACCGGTTCATCGCCTTGCACATGATGTAGGACAGGTAGGCGCCGGAGGAGCCGACCAGCGCGCCGGTGACGATGAGCAGGTTGTTGTTCAGCAGGAAGCCGGCCGCGGCCGCCGCCCAGCCCGAGTAGCTGTTCAGCATCGAGACGACGACGGGCATGTCGCCGCCGCCGATCGAGGCCACCAGATGCCAGCCCAGTGCCAGCGCCAGCACCGTCACCGCGACCATCAGCGGCAGGTTCGGGCCAGCGGTGAACCAGACCGTCAGCGCCACGAACGCCGCCAGCGCGCCGAGGTTCAGCCCGTTCTTGCCAGGGAGCATCAGCGGGCGCGAGTTGGTCCGCCCGGACAGTTTCAGGAAGGCGACGATCGAGCCGGTGAAGGTGACCGCGCCGATGAAGATGCCGATGAACACCTCGGCGTGGTGGATGCCCAGCAGGTCGGCGCCGATCCTGGTCTGCGCGGAGCCGTGCGACTCCACCTCCAGGTAGCTGTTCCAGCCGACGAGCACCGCCGCGAGACCCACGAAGCTGTGCAGGACCGCGATGAGTTCCGGCATCTGCGTCATCTCGACGCGCCGCGCCCGCCACAGACCGATCGCCGCGCCGAGCGCCATCGCCAGCACGATCAGCGCGACCGCCCCTGCGGAGATGCTCTGCGCCGCCACCACGATGGTGGCGACCAGAGCCAGGGCCATGCCCGCGATGCCGTAGGCGACACCGGCGCGTGAGGTGCGGTGCTGGGAGAGGCCGGCCAGGCTGAGGATGAACAACAGGGCGGCGACCAGGTCGGCCGCGTGGGAGGCCGTCGTTGAGGTCATCGGGGCTCAGCCTTTCGAGAACATGGACAGCATGCGGCGGGTGACGGCGAAGCCTCCGAAGATGTTCACGCTCGTCAGGAGGACCGCCACGAAGGACAGCGTGGTGACGACCCAGCTCTCGTGCCCGATCTGGAGCAGGGCGCCGATCACGACGATGCCGGAGATCGCGTTGGTCACCGACATCAGCGGGGTGTGCAGCGCGTGGTGCACCTTGCCGATGACGTAGTAGCCGATCACCACGGCCAGCGCGAACACCGTGAAGTTCTCGGCCAGTTGGGCCGGGGCGAAGGCGACAAGACCGAACATCGCGAGCATCCCGGCGCCGATCAGCCCGAAGCGCGCCGCCGGGGTCAGCCGCGACTCCTTCTGCTCCGCGGCCTTCGGGGGCGCGGCCACCGGCTGCGCGGCGGGCGCGGCGGAGACCGCCACGGCCGGCGGCGGCCAGGTCACCTCGCCCGCCCGCGCGACGGTGACGGCCCGCTGCACGACGTCGTCGAAGTCGAGCGTCAGCCGGCCGTCCTTGCCGGGGGTGAGCAGCTTGAGCAGGTTGGCCAGGTTGGTGCCGAACAACTGCGAGGCCTGGGCGGCCAGCCGGGACGCGAGATCGGTGTAACCGATGATGGTCACCCCGTTGTCGGTCACGATCGCCCGCCCGGCGACGGTCCCCTCGACGTTGCCGCCCGAGGCCGCGGCCATGTCGACGACGACGCTGCCCGGCTTCATCGCCGCCACGTCCGCGGCGGTGAGCAGGCGCGGTGCGGGACGGCCGGGGATCAGCGCGGTGGTGATGACGATGTCCACGTCCTTGGCCTGCTCGTGGTAGAGCTCGGCGGCGGCGCGGTCGTAGTCGGCGGAGGTCGCCTTGGCGTAGCCGTCGGTGCTCGCCTCCTGGGCGACGTTGACGGGCAGGTACTCGCCGCCCAGCGACTTCACCTGGTCGGCCACCTCGGGCCGCGGGTCGGTGGCCCGCACGATCGCGCCCAGGCTGGAGGCGGCGCCGATGGCCGCGAGACCGGCCACACCCGCGCCGGCGATCAGCACCTTCGCCGGCGGCACCTTGCCGGCGGCCGTCACCTGCCCGGTGAAGAACCGTCCGAAGACATGCGCGGCCTCGATCACCGCCCGGTACCCGGCGATGTTCGCCATCGACGACAGCACGTCCATCGACTGCGCGCGCGAGATGCGCGGCACGGCGTCCAGCGCCAGCGCGGTCACTCCGCGTGCCGCGAGCGACTCGAGGAGCTCGGGCCGCTGCGCCGGAGCCAGCAGGCCGACGACCGTCGCGCCCTCGCGAAGCCGCGCGATCTCCCCGTCCGAGGGAGCGTTGACCTTCAGAACGACATCCGCGTCCCAGGCCTCGCCGATGCTCGCCCCGGCCTCGGCGTAGGCCTGGTCGCCGAAGCCGGAGGCCGCGCCGGCCTCGGACTCGACGACGACCTCGTAACCGAGGCCCAGCAGCAGACGCACGGTCGACGGCGTCGCCGCGACGCGCGTCTCCCCAGAGGTGGACTCGGCGACCACTCCGATGCGCTGCGGCGGGTGGTGCGCGGGTTCTTGTGCAGACATGTCTCGCGTCTCTCGTCAGAGGAAGGTGTGACGGGGATCCGGGATCGGGGAGTCGTTGGAAGTCCTTCCCCCCTGGACGCAGGAACCTACCCGTCCGACACCCTCACACCGACCGGAGAGGGTCGTGATCTGTTTCACTCTGCTCTGCGGCGGCGCGTACGGATCGTGTACCGAATGACGGAGAGTGAAATCCGGTGGCCGTAGGTCGGATCAGCGCCTGCTTGGTAGCGTGGCTTCGGCCATGTTCTGTACAGCGCGGGTGTGTGATGGACGACCAGGTGGAAGTTCCTTTCGGCAGGTTCGCGACGGTGCGCAGGGCACTCGACGCGGTCGACGTGCTGGCCGCTCCGGTGACGGAGGCGTTGCGGACGTGGGGTTCGCGCGAGGCTGCGGAGTCGGTGCTGTATGTGGACACCGACCCTGACAAGGCCGACACCGCGGTCTTCTGCGAGGCCTACGACGTCCCGGCCGAGGTGTCGGCGAACTGCGTGGTGGTGGCCGCGAAGCGGGGCGGGATCAGCACTCTCGCGGCCTGCCTCGCCCTGGCCGACGCCCGGGTGGACGTCAACTCGACCGTACGGAAGCATCTCGGCGCCCGCCGGGCCTCCTTCGCCGCGATGGACGTGGCGGTGAGCGAGAGCGGCATGGAGTACGGCGGGATCACTCCCGTCGGCCTGCCGGCCTCCTGGCCGCTGCTGATCGACGCGGCGGTGGCCGAGGCGCCGTTCGTCCTGGTCGGCAGCGGCCGGCGGCGCGGAAAGCTGATCCTCCCGGGCTGGGCCCTGTCCCGCCTCCCCGGCGCGGAGGTCCTCCAGGGCCTCGCCACCGCGCAGTAGCGAGGCCGGGCGCGGTCAGCCGTTCTTGGCCAGGTCGGCGATCGAGGTCAGCTGGTACTTGTCCGCCGTCGCCTTGGTGACCACGATGGCGTCCTTGTCCTGGGCGCTGGACTGGTCGAGGACGGTGAGCGGGGCCGGGACGGCCTTCTGCAGCGCCGCGAAGACGTCGGCCGAGGAGACCGCCGTGGCCTTCGGGTCGAAGTACTGCAGCAGCACGCCGCTGTACTCGGGGATCAGGTCGATCGAGCCGTCCTTGAGACCGGGGACGTAGGTCTCCCTGCTGCCGATGTTCAGCCGGGTCGTCACGTTGGCGCCCTGGACGCGGAGAGCCTCGGCGTAGATCTCGGCGAGGAGGACGCTCTCCTGGAAGTTGGCCGAGCCGACCTTGAGCGCGGTGCCAGCCGCGCCCGTGCCGGTCTTGTCGAGGCCCTGCTGGGCCAGCCAGCCCTTGGCGACGGCCGCCGGGTCCTGCTTGTCGGTGATCACCTTGACGTCGAGGGCGGCGAGCGTGGCGGTGTCGAGCTTGTCCGAGACGGCCTTGAGCGCGGCGGTGACGCCCGGCGTCGCCTTCGCCTTGTTGATCAGCGGCAGCACGTTCTGCGCGGCGTAGAGGTTCTTCGGGTCCTGGAGGACGACGAAGCCGTTGGCCGCGATCGAGGGGTCGGTGGTGAAGATGTCACCGGCGTCGATCTGACCGCTCTTCAGCGCGTTGATGGTCAGCGGGCCGCCCGCGTCGAGGGCCTTGTAGGAGCCGAACACGACGCCGTAGACCCGCTGGAGGCCGGGAAGGCCGTCGGAGCGGGTCTTGAACTCCGGTGAGCCGCCGAGGATCAGCTTCGACGCGACGGTCGCACCGCCGCCGCCGGAGGCGACGCTGCTGGCGCTTCCGCCCGAGAGCCCGTTGGCGCCGCTGCTGCCGCTGCTGCCGCAGGCGGTGAGCGCCACCGCGGAGGCTGCGGCGAGGACCAGCGTGAGTGCCTTCTTCATGATTTCTCCTGGAGGGGATCCGGTGAGGGCCGGACAGGGGTTTCGGTGGTCTCGGCGTCGCCCTGGGCGCTCCGCTCCGAGAAGCGGCCGGAGACGCCGGGCGAGACGGTGTAGCGCTGGACCACGGCCAGCACGAGGTCCGCGGCGACCGCCAGCAGGGCGACCAGCAGCGCTCCCGCATTGCGCTCGGCGAAGTTCTGGCTGGCCTGCCCGTCGTAGACGAAGCGGCCCAGACCGCCGAGGCCCAGGTAGGCGGCGACGGTGGCGGTCGCGATGACCTGGAGGGCGGCGCTGCGCAGGCCGGAGAAGATCAGCGGCAGGGCGTTCGGCAGCTCGACCCGCCGCACCACCTGGCCGCCGCGCATGCCCATGCCTGCTGCCGCGTCCCGCACGTCCGGGTCGACGTTCTCGACGCCCGCGAAGGTGGTGGACAGGATCGGCGGGATCGCCAGCAGGACCAGCACGATCTCGGTCGGCAGCAGGTAGACGGTGTCGCCGCGGCCGTGGATGTGCGGGGCCAGCATCACGTAGAGCAGGATCAGCAGGCCGACCACGGGCAGCGCGCGCACGGCGTTGGCCGCGGTGACCAGCCATCGGCCGCGGCCGGTGTGCCCGATCAGCAGTCCGGCGGGCAGGGCCAGCACGGTGGCGATCACCAGGGCGATCAGCGCGTACTGGAGGTGGGACACGAGCTGGTCGAAGACCCCGCCGGTGGCGGTCCAGTTCCCCGGGTCGTTGAGCCACTGGATCACGAGCGGCCCACCGCCCTGCGCCAGGGGGTGGCCAGCCACGTGCCGCCCACCACCAGTAGGTCGAGCAGCAGCGCCAGCAGCACGCACAGCACGATGCCGAGGGTGATCGGCGGGTAGTAGGGGTTGCCCACCGAGAGCTGGAAGCCAGTGGTGAACAGCTGGCCGAGATTGGGGACCCCGATGGTGCCTGCCACGGCGACCAGGCTGACGTTGGCGACCACGGCGACCCGCACGCCTGCGGCGATCACCGGCACCGCGAGCGGCAGCTCCACCTTCCACAGCCGCTGACGTCGGGTCAGTCCCATCGCGGTGGCCGCCTGCGCGACATCCTCCGGCACCGCCGTCAGTCCGTCGGCCACCACCCGGACGAGCAGCGCCACGGTGTAGACGGTGAGCGCGACGGCGACGTTGATCGGGTCGAGGATCTGGGTGCCGATGAGGCTCGGCATCGAGACGAACAGGGCGATCGACGGGATGGTGTAGAGCAGGCCCGCGGCGGTGACCAGCGGCGGGTAGGTCCACTTGTACCTGCGGGCGAGCCAACCCAGCGGGAGGGAGATCAGCAGGCCCAGCACGACCGGGACCGCGGACAGCCAGGCGTGGTAGCCGAGCCAGTTCAGCACCTCGCTGCGGTGCTCGCGGAAGTACCCGAACATGCCCAGCGGTGAGGAGTCGACGGCGAGGACGGCGTGCAGGGCCATCAGGAGGCCGCACCTCCCGGCATCTCGGGGTCGGGCCGGTAGCGCTCCGGCCGTTGGGGATCGGGACGCCCGCGATCCGTCCGGCGCTGCTCCTCGATCCGCGCGAGCACCTCGGAGGCCGCGACCGTGCCGAGCAGCCGGCCCTCCGCGTCGACGATCACACCGCGCCCGCTGGGCGAGGAGAGGGCGGCGTCCAGCGCCTCGCGCAGGGTCGCGCTCTCGGTGGCGAGTGTGCCGCCGAGGTTCAGCCGTTCCGGGGCCACCTCCCCGGAGAGTGCCGCGTCGGCGGGACCGCCGGTGCGGAGCCAGCCCTGCGGCCGGTCCTCCGCGTCGATGACCAGGACCCAGCCGTCCTCGGCGAGGCTCCTGGCCTGGTCGAGCCGCGTACCGAGCCGGACGGCCGGGTCCTGGCGGATCGGCAGGCTGCCGGCCACGGCGAAACCGAGCGCGCGGTAGCCCCGGTCGCGTCCGACGAAGCCGGCCACGAAGGTGTCGGCAGGGTCGGACAGCAGCTCGGCGGGCGTGGCGAGTTGAGCGAGCCGTCCGCCGGTCCTGAGCACCGCGACCTGGTCGCCGAGCTTGACGGCCTCGTCGATGTCGTGCGTGACGAAGACGATCGTCTTGCCGAGCTCGCCCTGGAGCCGCAGGAACTCGTTCTGCAACTGCTCACGCACGACCGGGTCGACGGCGCTGAACGGTTCGTCCATCAGCATCACCGGAGGGTCGGCGGCCAGCGCCCTGGCGACGCCGACGCGCTGCTGCTGGCCGCCGGAGAGCTGGGCCGGGTAGCGCTTGGCGAGCTGGGACGGCAGCCCGACGCGTTCCATCAGCTCCCGGGCGCGGGCCCTGGCCCGCTTCCTGTCGTGGCCGATCAGCTCCGGCACGGTCGTGATGTTGTCCAGGATGGTGCGGTGCGGGAACAGCCCGGCGTGCTGGATCACGTAGCCGATGCCCCGGCGCAGTTCGTGCGTGGGAACGGAGGCGGTGTCGCGGTCGTCGAGCCAGATGCGGCCGCCGGTCGGTTCGATCATCCGGTTGATCATGCGCAGGCTGGTGGTCTTGCCGCAGCCCGACGGCCCGACCAGAACCGTGATCCGGCCGGAGGGCGCGACCAGATCGAGCTGGTCCACCGCGACCGTGCCGTCCGGGTACGCCTTGGTGACGGATTCGAACCGGATCACGAGGCATTCGCCTCTCCGGTTCGGTCCCTTCGTGGCGCTGCTCCGGCGCTCGCCCACCATCGCGGCTGATTCATACGACGTGAAACGCCCTTTCGGTCGGAGGCCCGGTGTCGGCCGCTGCTGCGTGGCGGCAGCCGGCTTCCATCGAACTGTCCAGGGCGCCGCGGGCGCGGGCGACGCGCTCGAAGACGTAGGCCGAACGGGTGAGCAGGATGCCTAATGCGTACGCCTGTTCGAGTATGGCGGGGTGGTGTCGCCCCGGTCAGGGCTGGATCTGGAGTCCGGCCTCCCGTAGTGCCTGGCGCAGCTGCTCCACGCCTGGCGCGCCCTGCGTGCGGCCGTCCTGGCTCCGGTAGAGGCGGCAGGAGACGCTGGGCTCGGCGCCGGGTTCGGCGAACGGGTCGATGCCGTCGAGGAGGACGGTGGGGGAGCCGGTCATGCCCCACCGCGTGGCATCGTCCTGGCCGGCTACCTCCACGAACGCCAGGTCGGCCGGGTGGCCGCCGAGCGCGGCGGCGATCCGCTCGGTGATCACCGGGGCGTTGGGGCAGTCGGGGACGGTGAGCACGGTGATCTGCACGGGGTGGTCCTCCGGATCGGTCGGATCAGTCGGTACTGTCGCTGCTGTCGGGGATGCGGTCACAGCAGTCCAGCGCGGCGGCGTTGTCCCTGGCCAGCGCGCGGGCCAGCGCGACCAGGTTCGCGACGCGCGGATCGCCGACGGAGTAGCGCAGTCTCTTGCCGTCGCGGCGGGCGGTCACGTAGCCGCAGTCGACCAGGCAGGAGAGGTGGACCGACACCCGGGGCTGCGAGACGCCCACGTGCTCGATGCAGTCGGCGGAAGTGCGCTCGCCGGCGAGGATGAACTGCAGCAGGGCGAGCCGGGTCGGATCCGCCAGCGCGCGGAAGAACCGGGCCACCGTGTCGGTGTGCGAGCAGTCGTCGTCGCCGACTGTGGGTGCGGCCGCGTCGGTGAGGACTTCGGTATCGGTCACGCCGGACGCCTCCACGACTCCAGATATTCGCCTTCGCGAATAGTATGGCGACACTGCAGCTCTTCGGCAAACCGCACGGCACCAGCGCCGGCGGCTTGGCGTGGCTGAGCGGGCGGGGGGCCAGGACCACCGGCATGCTGGGAGAGGTGTGATGACCATGTGCCAGGGAGCACTTCAGGGAGCGGCGGCGGATGGCGGCAGGGAAGAAGCAGGACGCGACCGGCCCGGAGGGCCGACGGGCCAAGGCAGCGGCGGCGCGGGCCGAGGCGGCCCGGCATGAGCGGCGGCGTCGCATGCTGCTGCGCGGTGGTATCGCCGTGGCCGTGGCGGCGGTGATCGCCGGCGCGGTCCTGGTGGCAGTGCGTGGCGGCGGATCGAGTGGGTCCGGTTCGTCGTTCGGGATCCCGTCGCAGCCCCGCACCACGGCGGAGGGCCGCACGACTCTGCCGCCGTGGAGCGCCCCGGCCGACGCGGCGGCGGCGGTCAAGGCCGCAGGGCTGCCGATGCTGTCCAGCGAGGGCAGCGCCCTGCACATCCACGCCCACCTGGACGTCTACACCGACGGCAAGGCGACGACGGTGCCCGCTGACATCGGGATCGACGTGAGCGCGCAGCAACTCAGTCCGCTGCACACCCACGACGAGTCCGGTGTCATCCATGTGGAGTCACCGGTGCAGGCCGTCTTCTCACTGGGCCAGTTCGTGACCCAGTGGCAGGTGTCGATGGCGGCCGACCACATCGGCGGGCTGAAGACCGACGCGACGCACTCCTTCTCCGCCTACGTCAACGGGACCAAGGTTTCGGGCGACCCGGCCGCGATCATCCTGCACGCACACGACGAGATCGCCCTGGTCTACGGCACCGCGGCGGAGAACGCGGCGGTGAAGGTGCCGAGCTCCTACGCCTGGCCCAGCGGCCTATGACGCTGTGACGCTGTGACGCCGGATCACGACCCGGATTCGGCGAGGCCGCTGCGGTGGGCGAAGACGACGAGCTGGGCGCGGTCGCGGGCGCCGACCTTGATCATGGCCCGGTTGGCGTGCGTCTTGACGGTGGCAGGGCTGAGCACCAGCCGCGCGGCGATCTCGTCGTTGGACAGCCCGGTGGCCACGAGCGCGGTGATCTGCCGTTCCCGGTCGGTGAGCGCCTCCAGTTGGCGGCGCGCGGTGTCGTCCATGGGCCGACTGGGTGCGGGGGAGGCGAGGAACCGGCTGATCAGGGTTCTGGTCGCGGCGGGCGACAGCAGCGCCTCTCCCCGGTGGACCGTGCGAACGGCCTGCAGCAGGTCCTCCGCGTCGGCGCTCTTGCCCAAGAAGCCGCTCGCCCCGGCGCGCAGCGCCTCGAAGACGTACTCGTCGATCTCGAAGGTGGTGAGGATCAGAACCTTCACCCCGGCGAGGTCCTCGTCGCCGGTGATCATGCGGGTGGCCGCGAGGCCGTCCAGGACCGGCATGCGGATGTCCATCAGGACCAGGTCGGCCCGGGCGGATCTGGCCAGCCGCACCGCTTCGCGCCCGTCACCCGCCTCGCCGACCACCTCCAGGTCCGGCGCGGACGCGATCAGGGCCTTGAAGCCGCTGCGCAGCAGGGGCTGGTCGTCGGCGATGACGACGCGGATGGTCACGGGGCGCGCTCCGGGGCGAGGTCGAGGGGCTGGTAGGGGAGGCCGGCTGCCACGTGGAAGCCGCCGTCCGGGCGCGGTCCGGCGGTGAAGTGTCCGCCGAGCGCGAGAACCCGTTCGCGCATGCCGACGATGCCGTGCCGACCGTGGCGACCGTACCGACCGGCGGGGTCGGGTTCCGTGGCGAGGGCGTATCGGTCTGCCGTGCTCCCGATCCCGATCCCGAGGCCGTTCCCAGTCCCCAGGTCCTCGACCGTGATGCGCAGTTCCTGCCGGTGGTAGGCGAGAGTGAGACGTGCCTGCCGCCCGCCGGAGTGCTTGTAGACGTTGGTCAGCGACTCCTGGATCACGCGGTACGCGGTGAGGTCGGTCGCGGGCGCCAGCGGGACGACGGCGCCCTCGGTGGCGTGATCGACATCCAGGCCGGAGGCGCGCAGAGCGGCGAGCAATTCGTCGAGGCCGTCCAGTCCCGGCGTGGGAGCCGCCGTGGGGGCGACGGGGTCTCCCGGTTGCCGGAGCAGGCTGACCGTGTCGCGCAGTTCCCCCAGGGCCTTGCGGCTCGCGGACTTGACGTGGGCGAGGGCTTCGCGAGCCGCCGCGCCGTCGTGGTCGATGGCTTGTCCGGCGACGTCCGACTGGACGCTGATGAGCGCGAGTTGGTGTCCCACCGCGTCGTGCAGGTCGCGGGCGATCCGCAGTCGCTCCTCGGCGACGCGGTTCCGCGCGTCCTGCTCGCGGTCGAGTTCCGCGCGCGCGGCGCGCCGCTCGACCTCGGCGAGGTAGGCGCGGCGGTTGCGGGAGGAGTCGCCGGCCGCGAGGGCCAGACCGCCCAGCGCGATGAACGCCAGATTCCCCGGGCCGAGCAGCGCCGGCCGGTGCACTGCGTGCATCAACGCCAGCGCGGCGACCGCCAGACCGCCGAGAAGCACGCCGCGCCGGCGTCCCACCAGGTCGGCGACGGTGAAGAGGGCGATCAACGGAGCCAGCACGATCAGCATCCCGCTGCTGCCGCCGACCTGGACGAGAAACACCTCGGTGGCCACGGCGCTGACCCCCAGCACGGTCAGCGGAAGACGGCGTCGCCCGGCCAGCGCCCCGCAGGCCAGCGCGGCGGAGCCGATCGCGAGGGCGCGGTCGCCCGCGACGGCCGCGGACCCATGACCGGCGAAGGTGGTCGCCATCGTGGCCGCGAAGACCGCCAGCGCGATCGTCAGGTCCGCCGCATGCGCGTGCCGGCGCGCGGTGCGACGCAGGTGGCGGATGACGTTCATGCCTTCACCTTAGGCGGGCTCCTCCGGGGTGCCGTCAGCCCTGCGTCGCGGCCGGGCGTACCGCGGACGCGGTAGACGGGCCGGTAACCACCGCGGATGCGGTAGCCGGGGTTGCCGTGGCCGGGCGACGACACGCGGGCGGCGAGATCGGGAGGGTGGTTGCGGCACCCGAATCCGAGTGCCATGGAACCCAGCGAAGGGGCGACCCCGATGAACACGATCTCCTCACCCGCACCGCGCCGGAGGACCCCATGACCGGTGGCATCACGATGGACCGCCTGACCAAGCGCTACGGGTCGGTGACGGCAGTCGACCGACTGACCTTCGCGGTCGAGCCCGGGGTGGTGACCGGCTTCCTCGGGCCCAATGGAGCCGGCAAGACCACCACGCTGCGGATGCTCCTCGGCTTGGTGACGCCGACGGAGGGGCAGGCTCTGATCGACGGCCGCCACTACGCCGAGCTGACCGACCCGAGGCGGGTCGTCGGCGCGGTGCTGGAGGCGACCGGCTTCCACCCCGGCCGACGTGGGCGCGATCACCTGCGGATCCTCGCCGAGGCGAGCGGCATCCCGCAGTCGCGCGTCGAGGAGGTACTGGACCGCGTCGGCCTGGCTGATGCCGCGGGTCGACGCGTGGGCGGCTACTCGCTCGGCATGCGCCAGCGTCTCGGTCTGGCCTCGGCGCTGCTCGGTGACCCCCAGGTGCTGATCCTGGACGAGCCCGCCAACGGACTGGACCCGGCGGGCATGGCCCAACTGCGGGAACTGCTCCGCTCCCTGGCCGGCGAGGGCCGCACGGTGCTGATGTCCAGTCATGTGCTCAGCGAGGTGGAGCAGACCGTCGACCGCGTGGTCATCGTCGCCGGCGGCACGCTGCGCTTCGCAGGTCCGCTGGCCGAACTGACCGGCGCGAAGGGGGAGACGCTCGAAGCCGCGTTCCTCCGGGTGACGTCGAACACCGACACCGCCACCGCCACCGACACCGACCCTGCGACCGGCGCCGTCACGGCACCGGTTCGCGGCTGACCGCGAGGAGTGAACGACATGCAGAGTCTGATCCGCACCGAGGTGTTGAAGCTGCGCACCGTCCGCAGCCCGTGGCTGCTGCTGGCCGCGTGCCCCCTGCTGGTGATCGCCGGCGTCAGCGGCCTGGTGGTCTCCAGCAAGACGGCTCTCGACGCGACCAAACAGGGCGAGGCGCTCGCGCACGTGGGGCTGAGCTCGATGTTCACCCTCGTCTTCGGGATCCTCGCGGTCGCGGGCGAGTACCGGCACAAGACGATCACCGACACGTATCTGAGCACTCCGGCCCGAGGACGCGTCATCGGCGCGAAGCTCCTGGTCTACGCGGTCCTGGGAGCGCTGGCCGGGACCGCGGCCGGCCTGGTGGGACTCGGCGTCGCGGCGGCCTGGTGGTCGGACAAGGGCGTGTCCTTCGTCTGGGGGGACGCCCAGATGTGGACCACGATCGGCGGCGGCGTCGCCTGGGCCGCGGCCTTCGCCGCCATCGGCGTGGGGGTCGGCGCGCTCGTCCGTAGCCTCGTCGGTGCGATCGCGGTCGCGCTGGCGTGGGTCGCGCTGGTCGAAGGCGTCGTCGGCCAACTGATCGGCAACCTCGCCCGCTGGCTTCCGTTCAACGCCGGCCAGGCGCTCGGCGCCGGGTCCAGGGCGATGGTGTCGGGGAACCTGTTGCCGCGCTGGGGCGGTGGGGCCGTCCTGGCCCTCTACGTGCTCGCGTTCGCGGTGCTCGCCGTGACCACATCCATGCGCCGCGACGTGTCCTGACACCGACCCTGACACCGACCCTGGCCGGACCCCGACCCTAGCGCCGTCCCACCTCACCACAGGAGGTCACGATGCACAGCTCGTCTTCCCACAGCGACCTGATCCGCAACCACTTCCGGGGCGTCGCCGCGCTGCTGTTGCGGCGTCGCCGCCCGGTCGCGTCGGCCCGCGATGAGGCGGTCCGCTCCGTCGGCCGGGTCCGGACGCCGAAGAGCGTCCGCTACGGCAAGCAGCTGTGCAGCCACGCGACCTGGCGGGCCGCAAGAGCCGAGTGGACGGAGCCCGAGGGTCTGATCGTGTTCCCCGGCGGCGCGGGGACCTGCCGGATCACGGCTGAGCCGGAGTGCCTGGTGCTCACGGTCGAGGCCGCCGACCCGGCGGCGCTGGCGGAGATTCAGCGGGTCCTCGGCGGCAATGTCGAACGCTTCGCCGCCCGCGACGGACTCACGGTCGACTGGACGGCCGACTGACCCCCACCACCGGCGTGTCGGTCGGCCGTGGGGTCGGGGGATTCGCCGCCCATCTCGTAGGCTCGGCGGATGGCGAAGTATTTCGACGTGCACCCGCAGAATCCGCAGCAGCGCGTCCTCAGCAACGTGGCTGACCTCATCCGGTCGGGCGCGCTCATCGCGTACCCGACGGACTCGTGCTTCGCCCTGGGGTGCCAGCTCGGGAACCGCGACGGCCTGGCCCGAATCCGGTCGATCCGGCATCTCGACGACCGTCACCACTTCACGCTGGTGTGCCAGAACTTCGCGCAGCTGGGGCAGTTCGTGCATATCGACAACAACGTGTTCCGCGCGATCAAGGCGGCGACGCCGGGCAGCTACACCTTCATTCTCCCCGCGACGAACGAGGTGCCACGGCAGTTGCTGCACCCGAAGAAGCGGACGGTCGGTGTCCGGATTCCCGACCACGTCGTCACGCAGGCGCTGCTCGCCGAACTCGGCGAGCCGCTGCTGTCCAGCACGCTGCTCCTGCCGGGCGAGGACGAGCCGATGACGCAGGGCTGGGAGATCAAGGAACGGCTCGACCACGAGGTGGACGCCGTGCTCGACTCGGGGGACTGCGGCACCGAGCCGACCACGGTCATCGACTTCTCCAGCGGCAGCGCCGAAATCGTCCGCCGAGGGGCGGGCGACACCGCGCGGTTCGAGTAGGTCCGACCGGCCGCGTGACGCTCAACTCCCGCCGCTCAGCACCGGATCGGCCGCAGGCGCGGCCGGAACCGGCGACGTCCTGCGGCCGCCGCCCGCCTGGATCCGGCGCACGAGCAGCTGGACGCCGAGCGCGCCGAGCGTCGCGGCGCCGAACGCCGCCGGGCCGCCCGCGGGCTCGGTGAGGACCGCCACCAGGAAGCAGAACGCGGCGAATCCCCATGGCCCGCGTCCGTGGTCCGTCGTTCGCATGGGCGAACCGGCGAGGTACTGGTCGGGGCGGTTCGCGGCGCATTCACAGCGGGGTCGCGGCGGTCCGCCAGCGGCCGGGGGACGTGCCGTGGTGGCGTTTGAAGGCGGCGGCGAAGGAGAACTCGGACGCGTAACCCAGGGAGCGTGCGACCGCCGCCAGGCCGGAGGCGCCGTCGCGCAGTTGCTCGCGGGCGAGGGCCATCCGCCAGTCGGCGACGTAGCTCAGCGGGGCGACGCCGAGCAGCGCGGTGAACCGGCGCGCGAACGTCGCGCGCGACAGCGACACCTCGGCGGCCAGGTCGGCGACCGTCCAGGCGCGCGCAGGGGCCGCGTGCACGGCGCGCAGCGCGGCCCCGACCGCCGGGTCGTCCATCGCGCGGAACCAGGCGGGCGCGGCCTGCACATCGGTGGCGAGCTGTTCGCGCAAGGCCTGCACGAGGATCACGTCGAGCAGGCTGTCCAGCAGGGCCTGCTGTCCCGGCGCGTCGCCGAGGAGCTCGCCGGCGAAGAGGTCCAGGGCCGCCCGCAGGCTCGACCCGGCGCGCGAGCGCACCACGGTCAGGTCCGGCAGCCCCGCGAGCAGGCCCGCGCACAGCTCGCCCTCGAAGGTGTACGCGCCGCAGAAGAACGTCGTGGGGTTGCCCGATTCCGTGCCGAACACCATCCGCCGTGCGCCGCCCGGCGGGCCGGAGGAGGGTTGGCCGACGAACGGGATCACCTCCGCGCCCGGCGCGTGGGCCATGAACTGCTCGACCGGCCCGCGGACCAGGATGATGTCGCCCGACAGCACGTGGCGGGACCGGCCGGCGTCATCGGTCCACGCGAACGCCTCGCCGCCGAGGAGGCCGTGGATCGCCAGCTTGGCCCCGGCCGGGAACTGGACTCCCCACGCGCCGCGCGCCGTCGAGTGCGAGAACGCGGCACCACGGGCGCGCGAGCGCTGCAGCAGATCTGTCAGTACGTCCACACCATGAGACGCTCGCATATTTCTTCGCGCGAATCCAGCATGGATCAGGCCTCGGCGGGCGGGTTTCCTGGTGGAGAGGAACAGGAACCCCCGAAGGGAGGGGCGAGATGCCCCAGGCAGTGCGGTTCGACGAGTACGGCGACATCGACGTGCTGGAGGTCCGGGACGTGCCGCGGCCGCAGATCGCGGCCGACGAGGTGCTGGTGCGCGTGCGAGCAGCCGGGATCAACCCCGGCGAGAACGTGATCAGGATCGGCGCTCTGCATGACCGCTGGCCCGCGACGTTCCCGTCCGGTCAGGGCAGCGACCTCGCCGGTGTGGTGGAGGAGACCGGCTCGGCGGTGCGCACCTGGTCGGTCGGCGACGAGGTGATCGGCTGGGTGGACACCCGCTCCAGCCACGCCGAACTGGTCGCCGTCCCGGCCGCCCACCTCGTGCCGCGCGACCCCGCCGTGCCGTGGCGAGTCGGCGGCTCGCTGTTCGTCGCCGGTACCACCGCGTACGCGAACGTGCGCGCCGTCGGGGCCGGGCCGGGCGACACGGTCGTCGTCTCCGGCGCCGCCGGCGGGGTGGGTTCACTGACGGTGCAGCTGCTGCGGCTGGCCGGGGCGACCGTCGTCGGGTTGGCCGGCGAGTCCCACCACGCCTGGCTGCGCGAGCACGGCGTGGTCCCGGTGACCTACGGCGACGGCGTGCTCGACCGGATCCGCGCGGCCGCGCCCGAAGGAGTCGACGCGTTCGTCGACACCTTCGGCGACGGCTACATCGACCTCGCTCTCGAACTCGGCGTCGCCAAGGACCGGATCAACACGATCATCGACTTCGCCGGCGCGGCCCGGAAGGGCGTCAAGAGCGAGGGCATGAGCGGCTCCGCCACCGTCGACGTGCTGGCCGAGCTCGTCAAGCTGGTCGCCGCCGGCGAGCTCGACGTCCCGATCGCCGCCGCCTACCCGCTCACCGAGGTCCGGGCCGCCTACCGCGACCTGATGCGTCGGCACAGCCGCGGCAAGATCGTGCTCCTGCCGTAGTGCAGCCCCCTCCGGTCAGGACGGGTACCACGGTCAGGGGACGCCTAGAACGCACGTACGATGGCGCGAGAGGGGCCCCGGACGACGAGCCGGGGCCCCTCCCTTCGAGATTCGAGAGAAGCGCCGACGAGCCCGAAAACCGGGGGCATTCTGCCGTCGGCCCGGGGCTATGCCGTGGCGGTGTGGACGCACCCGAGGGCGTCGAGCCCCTCGGCCTGGCAGAGCGCGTCCGCTGCGCCGCCGAGCCCGGTCGACAGCAGCTGGTAGTCCGCACCGTTGGACTGCCCCCAGTGCATCGCGGCGCGCCACAGGCGCCGGCCGTACCCGTGACCACGCTCCTCGGGCAGGACGCCGAAGTACTGCGGGAGGAGACGCACCTGACCGATCGGATCCTTCATCGTCTCCATCGGTCCGATGGCCCCCACCACTCGGCCGCCGGAGGCGACAGTCAGGACGGGCCCGGTAAGGGCGTCGGCCTGGAACTGGCGCCAGAGGAACGCGAAGCCGTCTGCGGCCATCTGCTCAGCGAACACCGCGAACCTGCCGCGCACAGGCTCGGAAAGGTGCCGCAGGTCCTCGACGCCGTCGACCGGGTCGTCGCCTCCGGAGCGGAAGGTCTTCAGCTGGATCCGGGTGACCGCACCGCTCGGCTGGTCCGGTTCGGTCGGAGTGAACCAGACAGCACGGGCGTAGGCCGCGTCCTCGCGGGCGGCGAGTTTCCCGGCCAGCCGCAGAAGCTCAGCCGTCGAGGCGTCGGGTCCGTAGTGGTGGACCTTGACCGTCCCCCGCCCGCGTGTCGACAGGGTGGGGATCAGCGTGCGCTCAGGGCTGTGCTCGATGTCGGCGACGAGGACGTGCTCGTCCTTCGCCGATGCCCAGCGGAGGTCCTTGTCGTGCGCCAGGAACCGGCTCGTACCCGCGACCGCCAGCACGTCGGCGAACAGCTCCGGGGCCACCGCGTCAGGGTGGACGGGGCCGAGGGTCGGCACGTACGGAACACGCATCAAGGGGTGCAGCCAGTCCCACCGGAGATCCATGGCCGCACCCTACTCGCGCCCCGCACCGTAGACGAGCCCCGACGCGAGGTGCGCCGGGGCTCGCTCGATCGGCGGCCCACCGCTGACAGGAGCAGGAGGGGGGACGGTCAGTCGCGGCTGCCCAGGGTGTCGTGCGAGACCTGCCACAGCAGGGCGGCGGCTTCGGGGTCGAGCGCGTATTCCGCGACGCCCGTTCGTGCGCCGAGCTCGCCGCGGACGGCTTCGTTGCAGTCCTCGAAGTAGCGGCCGCTGACGCCCTCCAGCAGGGGTGAGGCGGCGAGCAGGACGGAGGTGGCCGCGCCCTGTTCGGTGGTCTTCCACTTCAGCTCCGTGCCGCCGGCGGCCTGGGCGCGCAGCCGGGCGAGCTCCTCGTCGGAGACGTAGCGCTGGAGGTTGGTGCGAATGCCGCCGGGCATCAGGGCGTTGACCGTGATCCCGTCGGCCGCCCAGCGCTTGGCTGCCTCGACCGCGAACAGGACGTTGGCGGTCTTGGACTGGCCGTAGGCGGACCAGGGCTCGTACGGGCGCTCGCGGAAGTGGATGTCCTCGAAGACCACCGGGGAGCGGTGGTGGGCGCTGGAGCTGACGGCCACGACGCGCGCGCCGCCGTCCTGGGCCAGGGCAGCGTGCAGGCCGGTGGTCAGCGCGAAGTGCCCGAGGTGGTTGGTGGCGAACTGGAGCTCCCAGCCTTCCGGCGTGCGGAGCTCGGGCGAGGCCATCACACCGGCGTTGTTGACCAGGATGTCCAGCGGTCCGTCCCAGGCGGCGACGAACGCCGCGACGGAGGCCTGGTCGGCCAGGTCCAGTGGTGCGACGTGGATGTCCTTGTTGCCGGTCGTCGTGGTGATGTCCTCGGCGGTGCGGGCGCCCGCGGCGAGGTCCCGGACGGCCAGCGTGACCTGCGCGCCGGCGGACGCGAGGGCGCGTGCCGTCTCGACGCCGATGCCGGAGGCCCCGCCGGTGACGACGGCGCGGCGACCGGTCAGGTCGATGCCGGAGATGACCTCGGCGGCGGTGGACTCGGCGTCGAAGGGCGTGGTGAGGCGAGCGGGCGGAGTGGTGGCGTTCATGGTGGTTCCCGTCTGGCTGGGTGTGCCCGGAGCTGGGGCGCGGGGGGGTGCGGCCGGTAGACTGAGAACCGGAGGACCCTCCGCATATCTCGAGACTAAGCGGAGGATCCTCCGCTTGCAAGCCCGTCTGCCCCTTCGAGGGCCAGAAGGAGGAATCACCGTGACCACCGCCGACCCCCGGCCGCTGCGCGCCGACGCGCGCCGCAATCGCGACCGACTGATCGAGGTGGCCGCGCGGGCCTTCGCCCAGGACGGGCCGGACGTGACGCTCGACGCGATCGCGAAGGAGGCAGGGGTGGGCATCGGCACCCTCTATCGCCACTTCGCCACTCGCGAGGAACTCGTGGAGGCGGCCTACCGCAGCGAACTCGCGAAACTCTGCGACTCCGCCGCGGAGCTCCTGAGTGCCAGGGAGCCTGACGCCGCGTTGCGCGCCTGGATGGACGGCTTCGTCCACTACATGTCCACGAAGCGCGGCATGTCCGACGCGCTGCGCGCCCTGATCGCCTCCGGGGGCGACCCGTTCTCGCACAGCCGGGCGATGCTGACCGCCGCGATCACCGAACTCCTGCGGGCCGGTACAGCGGCGGGCATCCTGCGCGCGGACGTCGAGCCGTCCGACGTGCTGTTCAGCCTCAGCGGCCTGTCACTCGCCGCCACCACCCCGGAGCACCATGCCCGGATGGCCCGCCTCCTCGACCTCCTGATGGACGGTCTCCGCTACCACGCCACCCGCTGACGACGCCCTCCACTCAGGTCTGCACGTTCATGCAGTCGGACAGGAGCCGCGCCGCCGTCGTCTTCGGTCCGGTGGCGCGGCCCCTGCTGTCCGGTCGGGGGCGGTTGCCTACATGGCGGAAGGGGCGATGACGGTGACCTGCGCATCGACGGCGCTGGTCTGCAGGGCGGCGACCCCGGCCAGGCAGGCGAGCTCCGAGGTGAACGCATTGCTGGCGGCGATGGTCTCGCCGCGGATGCCAGTCAGCCGGAAGCGCCACTCTCCGGAGTTGTCGATGTAGACCTCGATGGTGCTGGTCATGACTTCACCTCGTGGGGACTGCTGAACGCGGTCAGCGTCCAGCGGCGGCGGCGGCGGCGGGCTCGGGGTCGGGGTCGTGAGCGTGCCGGGTGCGGATGTGGATGCGATCGCGCGGTGCGGTGTCCGGGGACGGTTCCGCGGGCCCGTGGGTGAGGAGCGCGCGGGCGGTCCGCTGGTTGCCGGGGTGTGCGGCGGCGGTCATGAGCTGCTTCGCCCGCCAGGGAGCGGTCTCCGGCGGGACCACGAGCAGCTCCCACTCCCCGATGCGGTAGGAGAAGAGGGTGATCGCGTGCGGGTCGTGGGCGGAGTCGTACCAGTTCACGCGGATGTCGTGGGATCCGGTCGGGACGCTGTGGCGCAGCTGCGTCCAGGCGGTGTCGTGGACGGCGGCTCGGGTGATCCGGCCCCAGGTGCGATCCAACTCTGCGATGAGATCCGGGAGTTGCGCGGCAAGGTTGCGCGAGTGCGGCCACCACGCGCCATCGAGCCTGGGCCGGGGGCCGTCGGGTGTCAGGGCCAGCCGCAGCGAGGGGCGGGCCTGCGGACGGGTGGGGAGCGCGGGGACGGCGGTGTTCGTGGTCATGATGTCGACCTCTCTGAGTGGCCGCGTCCCGAAGGTCGCGGCCGTGCCGTCCCCGGCGCAGGTTGCGCCGGTTCGCGGAGCGGAGCGGGAAGGGTCAGCCGACCGGGCACGCTTCCTGCTGTCGGGTGGCACATGGCCAGGACCATCCCGGCCGAGTCGACAGGAAGTCTGCTCGGCCGGGACGGCCCCGGTTCGCCGACGGCCCGGTCGGTCAGGGGCGCCGGAGTGTGTGCGCGGCTGTCGCACCGTGGCGTCGAAGGCGCCGGTGGTGCGGCTTGGCTGCTGCCGAGAGCGCGGTGTGCCGGGCGTTGGCCAGCTGGATCAGCAGGACGCCGACGCCGATCATGGCCGCGATCACGAGGAGCGTGAACAGGGTGGTCATGGTGCTCACCTGCCCGCGGAGGCGCGCTGGAGGCCGACGGGCATGATCAGGGGGATCGCCCGCGCGCCGATCAGCGCCGCGCCGCCCTCGGACTCCCACGCGGATTCCGCGCCCGGGTCGCCGGGTGCGAACCCGGCGAGGAGCCCGTCGTGACGGCCGCGTTCGGCGGCGATCAGTGCGCTCGCGGACGGAGCGCCGGCCGGGTCGGTGGCGGCGGACATCAGCCGCGCGGCGGCCTCGGGGTTGGTCTCCGGCGGGATGACCAGCAGGTCCCAGCGGCCGAGGCGGTAGGAGAGGAGCAGGAGCTTGTGCGGGTCCAGCTCGGTCGTGAACCAGCCGACCTTGACCACATGGCCCTGGACCGGGATCTCGCGCGGCAGCGTTTGCCAGTGACGCGGATTGACGTTGACCCGGGTGATCCGCCCCCACACGCGGTCCAACGTGGCTACCAGCGACGGCAGTTCACGCAGGAGGTCGTCGGAGCGCGGCCACCAGGCGCCGTCCAGGGCGCCCACGGGCAGGTCGCCGGGGACACCGGTCGGACGCAACGAGAGCCGCAACGCCGATGCTTCCCTGCGGGGCGGCGGCAGGGCTGCCGGGGGCAGCCGCAGGAGTGACACGGACATGGTGCGCGTCCTGTCCCCGGGCCCGCGCGCGAGCCCGGCGTCGGCGTTCGCCGAGAACGACAGGGGCAATGCAGCCGGTGCTCGGAATACCCTCGGTAACTCCACGGTACTCCGCGCCGTGGCACAACGGACCAGACCCGGGCCGCCGATCCGCACCGGATCGGGCAGCTCGCGTTCGGGTCAGACCTCGCCCGGGTGCGGGTGGTCACCGCCGGACGAACGGTCGGGGATCGGTTCAGGCGCCTCGGGAGCGCGGGTGGTGTCCACGCTGAGGTGAAGCCTCGTACCCGTCCCGTCCTCGCCGGTCGGGTAGCTGCGCTGCTCGGTGCTGACGAACGCGCTGCGCAACAGGAGCGCGACCTGGCGTGCGGCGTCCGGGGTGGCGGCGATGATCCGGACATCGGCGAATCCGAGCGGGGGCAACTGCTGGTCTTCCACGGCTCCTCCCGCTTCCGTTCGGTTGGGCGGGGAGCGAACGCGACTCCACATCACCCACGCTACTCCCGCCCCACCACGGAATGCCGTCGGAAGCCCGGCGCCCTGGCGCTTCCGTGGGTGCACGATGGAGGGTGACACACCTCTGGTCTCCGAATCGGCATGCCATCCACGGTGGATTCCCCTTCGGCCCGGGGTGGCGCCCGGCCGTGCTCCGATCGAGGTCCGATCGAGGTCCGTGAGCCGAGCGCCGCCCGGAGGAACGGGTCGTCACCCGACGGCCCGATCAGAACCCGGCGGGGTGCTGCCGACCGAGGTGATGATCATGTTCGGCTATCGTGTTCCGGCCCCCGACCAGGCGATGCTGATCTCCGGAGGCCGCCGCGGCATGGGAAACGCGCCGTTCCGCGTGGTGACCGGCCACGGCGCGTTCGTCCTGCCGGTCCTGCGCAAGACCCGTTTCCTGACGCTGGCGATGTGCGAGGCGGAAGTCGACGAGAACTGCGTGACCCATCAGGGCATCGCGCTGACAGTCCGCGCGGTGATCGCGTTCAAGGTGGGCAACGACACCGAGAGCATCATCAACGCCGGGCAGCGGTTCCTGTCCGACCAGGACCAGATGTCGGTGCTGACCGGACGGATCTTCGCCGGTCACCTGCGGTCGATCATCGGGTCGATGACGGTCGAGGAGATCGTCACCGAGCGGCAGAAGCTGGCCAGCGAGGTACTGGACACCTCGAAGGCCGAGATGGGCCGGATCGGCCTGATCGTCGACTCGCTGCAGATCCAGTCGATCGACGACGGTCAGACCGGCTACATCGCGGCGATGGCCGCCCCGCACCAGGCCGCGATCCAGCGCCAGGCGAAGATCGCGCAGGCTGCGGCCACCCAGGCCTCCGCCGAGGCGGAGCAGGCCGCCGCCAGGAACCAGGCCGAGTACGCCCGGCAGACCGCCGTCGTCAAGGCGCAGTACAACGCGGAGGTCGACCGCGCCCAGGCGGCGGCCGCCCAGGCCGGGCCGCTCGCCGCCGCGCACGCGCAGCAGGAGGTGCTGACGGCGCAGACCGAACTGGCGCAGCGGGCGGCGGAGTTGCGGCAGCAGCAGTTGGTGGCGGAGGTGGTGCGCCCCGCCGAGGCGGAGGCGGAGCGGATCCGGGTGCTGGCCCTGGCCGACGCCGCGCGGATGAAGATCCAGGCGGAGGCGGCGGCGTCCCACGACCGGGTGGCCTTGGACCGGCTGCTGATCGACCAGCTGCCGCTGATCGTCAAGGAGGCCGCAGGCGGCCTCGCGGGCGCCAACGTCAACGTGCTGAACGGCGCCGACGGTTTGGGGCAGATCGCCGCCGGTCTGGTCGGCCAGGGACTGACCATCCTGGACTCGGTCCGGCAGAACCTGGGCACGCCCCGCAACCGCCCAGCCGGCGAGGACACGGACAAAGGTGCGGGCCCGGGCGAGCCGCGCAAACGGATTCTCGGCCCCGTCGACTGACACCGACCGGGCTGGGGGCCCAGGCCCGATCTCGCCAGGCGGCGCACCGCCGAGGCCGGGCAGTCGGTGACGGCCTCAAGCGCGGCCTGGACGTGTTCGGGCGGGATGGCGCACCCGCTCCGCCGACTGAGCGGAGCGCACGAACGGCGGTCCCTGTCTCGGCTCTCCCCCGAACGAGGCAGGGGCCGCCTCCATGTGCGGCGCGCACGAGGGCCTCGTAGAGCGAGTTGCGCGCATAGGGCGAGTATAACTTGAAGCTTCAAGTCAAAGGGTCTAGGGTTCGACTTGAAGGGTTCAACTCATAGGAGGTCGTCATGACCACCGCAACGCCGGAGCCGGGCCAGTACGCCATCGCCGACGCGGCCAGCTTCGACACCGGCAACAAGAGGCGGGACAGCCAGGTCCTGTCCAGCGTCCTGCTGGACACCGACACCTACCCGGACATCAGGTTCGCCTCGACCGCCGCGGAACTGGACCAGGCCGGCGCGTGGGCCCTCCAGGGGCACCTGACCGCCCACGGCGTACGGGTACCGGTCACGTTCACGGTGTCCAAGGCCGAGGTCGACGGGGACGAGATCGCCGTCGAGGCCACCGCGACCGTGGACCGCTACGCCCATGGAGTCACCAAGCTCAAGGGCGTGGCGGCGCGGCGCCTGCAGCTGACCGCGACCATCCGAGCCCGCCGCGCCCCCGACGGCAGCCCTGCCCCGCAGGACTGACACCTCACCAGAACCGCGCACGACCGGACCGATCACCACTCCCGTGAAAGGTAGTTGAAACAGGTCCGTGCTCGATTCCGCCACGAACCGCCGCTCGTTCCTGACTCGCCGCGCCGGCTCGTCCTACCGCGGCCGGCCCGGGGATTCGGCTGCGCCCGCCCACCAGGCGGGCGCGCACGCCACGGTCGCGTCGACGAGCTGCGCCTTGGTGACGTCCGGATCGCTGAGCCACGCCTTGATCGCTCCCGCGAAGCCGTGCGCCAGGAACTGCGCGATCACCTGGTGGCTGACGTCCGGAAGCCCGGGACCGGCGACGCGAGCCAGGAAGTCGAGTGCGTAGTCGCCGAAGTGCCGCACCATCGCGTCGTAGACACCGCGGTCCGCTGGGTCGGAGAGGGCGTTGCGGTAGACGGCCGCGAACCGCTCGACGTGGTCGGCGACCTCCGAGACGGCCAGCCGCAGCAGCGCCGGGCCCGGGTACCCCTCGGCGCGGCGGCAGTCCTCCAGCCGGTGCCCCGACTCCAAGTCGGCGTAGAGCACCTCGATGAGCGGATCGAGCGGCGTGCTGTAGCGGTTGTAGAAGGTCGCCCGGGTGACTCCCGCGCGCTCGGCCAACTCGGCGACCGTGATCCGGGAGACGGACCGCTGCGAGGCGAGCTCCACGACGGCCTGTCGAAGGGCGCTGGTGGTCCGCGTGACGCGCGGGTCGGTCCGACCGCTCACAGCGCTGCCCTCCAGCTCCTTCCGCCCGGTTGCGGGAGACCCGCCACCGGTGCTCTTATACAGATGTCAAATAGTTTCACGAAGGGGGTCGTCATGTCCTCCCACACCTCGATCACACCCGAGCAGGCCGCCGACCGCTTGGCCATCCGCGAGTTGATCGACGCCTACGCGCACTGCGCCGACCGTCGGGACGCCAAGGGGCAGATGGCTCTGTTCACCGAGGACACCCGCTTCCTGGTGTACATGGACGCCACCGCGGCCGAGCCGACCCAGGAACTGCACGGCCGCGAGGCCCTCGCCCCGGTGTTCGACAACCTGAACACCTACCGGGCCACCACCCACTTCAACGGCCAGAGCACCGTCTCCCTCGACGGCGAACGGGCAAGCGGCGAGAGCTACTGCCTGGCCCACCACATCTCGTTCGGCGCGGACTCCGAGCGCACGATCATGATCGCGTCGATCCGCTATCTCGACGAATTCGTCAAGCAGGACGGCGAGTGGTTCTTCGCCGAGCGCCGCCTGATGGTCGACTGGACCGAAACCCGGCCCTGCGCGCCCTGAGGAGCGTCACCGGATGACGGACGAAGGCCCTCCCGCCCCCGCCGTGAGCGGCGGCGAGCCGACGTTCCGGCGGCGGTTGCTGCGCCAGCTGTGGCAGCCGCCGCGTGCCCACGGCGAGCAGCCGCGCGAGCGCGTCGTCGGCCCGCTGGAGCTCTTCTACGACCTGGTGGTCGTCGTCCTCGTCGCGCAGGCGGCCCACCATCTCGCGGGGCAGCTCACCTGGCGTGGCCTCGGCGAGTACGCCGCGGTGTTCGGGCTGGTGTGGATCGCCTGGGTCAACGGGAGTCTCCACCACGAGTTGCACGGCCACGAGGACGCCCGGGCCCGGATCACCTTCCTGCTCCAGATCCTGGTCCTCGTCCCCCTGGGAGCCTTCATCCCCGAGGCGGGCGGCGCGCGGGGAGGGGCATTCGCCGTCGCAGCAGGGATCCTGTTCGCGGTCCTGGCGGTGCTGTGGCTGCTGGCCTCCCGTGGCGACCGGCCCGAGTACCGCGGTTCCAGCCGCCTCTTCGTCGCCGGAACCGTCTTCTGCGCCGTCATCCTCGCCGGAAGCGCACTGCTCCCCGCCACCGCCCGGGTCTGGACGTGGGGGCTGCTCGATCTCGCCTACCTGGTCGGCCTCGGCGCGGAGATCCTCGGAGCCACGCCGGGCGCGTACGTCACGCTCAACATCACCGACGCCCTGATCGAGCGGTTCGGGCTGCTCATCATCATCGTGCTGGGGGAGACCGTCACCGGGGTGGTCAGCGGGCTCGCGGCCGAGCCGGTCGGCGTGCTCGTCGTCGCGGTCGCGCTGCTCGCCGTCGTGGTCGGCTTCGGCGCCTGGTGGACCTACTTCGACTTCGCCGGCCACCGCGAGCCGCGGCAGACCCCGGCCGCCACCGCGCAGTGGATGCTCGCCCACCTGCCGCTCACGGCCGCGGTGGCCGCGATGGGCGCGGCGATGGTCAGCCTGGTCGAGCACGCCCACGCGTCCCGCACCGCGGCCGCCACGTCCTGGGTGCTCTGCGGCGGCGCGGCAGCGGTGCTGGTCAGCACGATGCTCGTGGCCGCAAGCCTCGAAGCCTGGCACAGCAAACGCGGACTGTACCGCCCGCTGTCCTGGACCTGCGCCGGGTCCGCTGTCGCCTGCCTCGGACTGGGCGCGGCACGCCCGGCACCGCTCGTGCTGGGACTCGTCCTGGTCGCGCTCTTCGGCGTCCCCTGGTGCCTGGCCGTCGCCTACCGCCTCCGCCACGAAGACACGCTCACACCGGAGCCGGCCGACTAGTCGGGGCCTGACCGCCTGCGAGCCGTGCCGTGTCGCATCTGATGGACACCGACAAGGTTCTGTCCGCGAATCTGGCGCGGCGCGCGACCGTGCCGGTCGACGCGCTCGGCGACCATAGGGGTGCGGCCCACCTGGAGCGCGAGCTCGGGATCGTGATCCCGGACGCGACGGTCGGACGGTTCGCCACCGTCAGGGACGTCCAGAGCTGCCTGGACCAGCACACCCGCACCCGCAACGGAAAGGTCACCACCTCGTGAGCCAGCGACACCTGACCCCTGGAGGCCGCGGCTTCCTCATGGTCAACGCGCACCCGACCGGCGCCGCCACCACCGTCGACCAGCTGTGGGAGCAGATCCCCGGCCGCGCCCCGGCCGCGCAGCGCCCCGTTGTGCTGGTCATCGGGTTCAGCGCCGGGTACGGGCTCGCCGCGACCCTCGCCGCCGTTCGTCGCGGCGCGGTCGGCGTCGGTGTCGCCTTCGAGGCGCCGGAGACCGAGCGGCGCACCGCCTCCGCCGGCTGGTACCGCACCGCGCGTGCCGCCGAACTCACCGGCGTCTTCACCTTCCTCAACACCGACGCGTTCGCTGACTCGGCCAAGGCCGAGGTCGTCAAGCTGCTGGCGGAGCGGTACGGCAAGGTGGACCACCTGATCTACAGCATCGCCGCACCGCGCCGCACCGATCCGGAGACCGGGCAGGTCTACCACTCCGTCATCCAGCCGCTGGATGGCGCTTACACGGCCAAGACGCTCGAGTTCGGCACGGACGGGCCCGCGATCGGCTCCTCCACCCTGCAGCCGGCCACCGCGCCGGAGCGGGAGGAGACCGTCAAGGTGATGGGCGGGGAGGACTGGCAGCGCTGGGTCGACGCCCTGGACCAGGCCCACCTGCTCGCCGAGGACTTCACCACCGCGGCACTCACCTACGTCGGCTCAGACCTGACCGCAGCGATCTACCGGGCCGGGACCATCGGCGCCGCCAAGGAGCACCTGGAAGCGACCGCCCGTCAGCTGGATGAGCGGCTCGGCAGCAAGCGCCGCGCGTACACCGTGGTGGCGGGAGCCGCCGTCACCCAGGCGTCCACCGCCATCCCGAGCATCGCGCTCTACACCAGCCTGCTGCACAAGGTCCTCGGCGACGACGGATTCCAGTCCACCGCGCAGCAGATGACCGCCCTGTGGCAGCAGCTCGACGGCGAGCAGGAGCTGGTACTGGACGAGACGGGCCGGATCCGCCTGGACGGCTGGGAGCTCGACCCCGCCGTACAGGACCAGGTCCGCGCCCTGTGGGACGCGGTCACCACCGAGAACGTCGCGGACAGCGCGGACACTGTCTGGTTCCGCCGGCAGGTCGGCCAGCTCTACGGCTGGGACGTTCCCGGTGTCGACTACGCCGTCCCGGTGGAGACCACCGTGCCGTGGCCCACAGGCCAAAGGTAGAGGCGACACTAGACCCCCGGGCCTTTCGCGCGCCCGTCGCCCATCACGAGTGCTGGTCCAGTGCCGCGCGGACCGCGGCCAGCGCGGAGTCCGCATCCGCTCCAATCGCGAGTACCCCGTCCGCGAACTCCCGGGCCAGTCCCGCGAGTTCCGCCGCATAGGGGACAGGCGGGGACGGCTGCAAGACCCGGGTGCCGGCCGCGCGGCGGGTCGCGACCTGGCCGGCGGCCTCGAGTTCCCGGTAGGCGCGGGCGACAGTACCCGCCGCCAGGCCGAGATCGGCGGCGAGTTGGCGGACCGGTGGCAGGCGGTGCCCTGGGGGCAGACGGCCTGCCGCGATCAACGTGGCGAGTTGTCCGCGGATCTGCTCGTACGGCGGGATCGGCGAGCGCGTGTCCACCCGCAGGGCCAGGGTGCCGCCGCGCGACGGCTCACTCACGACCGCCGGCTCAAGGCGATCCCGCAGGCGAGCGCCGCCACACCGGCGCCGGTCGCAACCGCGCCCAGTGCCCAGGAGGCGGCATCGAGCGTGCCGGATGCCGCACAGGGCAGGCCACTCAAAGCGCCGGCCATCGCCAGGGAGACGCCCGCCAGTGACGCGGTCACCATCAGCCCCCAGGCAGCGGCCACCCGTGCGGCGCTCCTGCGGCGCCAGCTCTCGTCCACACCAGGGCGCCTGGCCATCCGCCTCAGCGTGAGGCCGCAGGCGAGAGTGGCCGCACCCAGCACGGCCGCCAGGGGCAGGCTGTAGTAGGTGCCGGGCCAAGGGCTCCGCAAGACGCTGACCTCGCCGCACGCGTACCCGAAGGCCCGCCCGGTCCGCCCGAGATCATCGGGGCTCGCCGTCGCAGCGGCCAACACCAGAAGCGACACGAGCAGCGCCCCCGCGCAACCGAGCGCGACCACGGTTCGCCGGGTCAGGAAGTCGAGGAATCGACGGGGGGTCAGCTCGGCGACGCGGACCGCGCCCGTCGGACCGGGAGCGGTCGCGTCTGCTCCGAGCGCACCCAGCACCGCGCCGACGCCGAGCAGCGTCGGCGCCAGCAGCGGCCCGATCCCGAGCTGCCCCTGGCCGGCGGCCCAGACGGCTGCCAGCGCCCCCAGGGCCAGCCCGGCCCAACGCAGCAGATCTTCACGTGCGGTGGTCTTCATCCATCCCCCTTGTATCAAATGCTTGATACAAGATAGCTGATTCGGGCGGTGTCGGGCGCCGGCTGGGCAGCCTTGATCTGAAGCTCTGAATAATGGTTCACTTCTTTCATGGCCTACCGCAAGACACCCGCCGAGCAGGACCGCCTCAAAGCGGCCCGCGAGCATCTGGTTGAGCAGGCCACCACGGTGGTGGCCGAGGTCGGTTGGGCCAATGCCTCGGTGACGGTGGTCGCCGCCGCAGCGGGCATGTCGGCGGGCTCGGTGTACCAGCACTTCCCTTCCAAGGCCGCCCTGGCGATCGAGGTGTTCCGCCGAGCCTCGGGGCGGGAGCTTGAGGTCCTGGGCGAGGTGCTGCACGGCGGAGACGGTGACGCGGTGCACCGGTTGGCGCAGGGCATCGCGGTGTTCGCGCGCCGCGCGCTGGAGCGGCGCGGCCTGGCGTATGCCCTGCTGGCCGCGCCGACGGAACCGGCTGTGGGGGAGCAGCGGCTGGAGTTCCGCCGCCGCTATCGCGAGCTCTTCGCGCAGGTGATCCGCGAGGGCGTGGCCGCCGGACTGCTGCCCGCGCAGGATCCGGAGATCACCGCGGCGGCCCTGACGGGTGCGATCGGCGAGGTGCTGGTCGACCCGCTCGCCGCGCACGACGACGGCGCGGCGGACGCGCTCGTCGCCGAACTGACCGCCATGTCCCTGCGCTGCGCGGGTGCCCGAGTCGACGCACGTTCCGTCCATCCAGGAGGTTCCCGATGACCGTGGAGACAACGCCCCCGCCCCACAGCAACCCGACCGCCCGCACGCATGAGGTGACCAACCAGCCCCCGCCGCTGGTCGGCCACGACGTCGCGGCCGATCCGGTGCTGCTGGAGGGCCTGCACCGTGAGGGCGCGGGCTGGTACGTGGCGGACCTGCACCGGGTCGGGCGACTGGCCGGCAGCGAGGAGGTTCAGCTCTGGGCCGAGCAGGCCAACCGGCACGAGCCCGAGCTGCGCACCCACGACCGCTACGGCCGCCGCATCGACGAGGTCGACTTCCACCCCGCGTACCACGCGCTCATGGACGTCGCCGTCCGCGAGGGCCTGGCCGGCGCGCCCTGGGCCGACGACCGGACCGGCGCACACGTGGCCCGCGCCGCCGGCTTCATGACCTGGAGCACCGCCGAGTCCGGGCACGGCTGTCCGATCTCGATGACCTACGCCGTCGTCCCCGCGCTGCGCGCCGAGCCCGAACTGGCCGCGCAGTACGAGCCGCTGCTCACCGGCCGCGTCTACGATCCCGGCCTGCGCGCGCCGCTGGGCAAGCGCGGCCTGCTCGCCGGGATGGGAATGACGGAGAAGCAGGGCGGCACCGACGTCCGCGCCAACACCACCAGCGCCGTCGAGCGCCCCGACGGCAGTTGGCGGCTGCGCGGTCACAAGTGGTTCACCAGCGCGCCGATGAACGACCTGTTCCTGGTGCTGGCGCAGGCTCCCGGCGGGCTCTCCTGCTTCCTGGTCCCGCGGGTGCTGCCGGACGGCAGCCGCAACACCTTCCGGATCCAGCGGCTCAAGGACAAGCTGGGCAACCGCTCCAACGCCAGCAGCGAGCCCGAGTTCGACGACACGGTGGCCTGGTTGGTCGGCGTACAGGGGCAGGGCGTGCGGACGATCATCGACATGGTCACCATGACCCGGCTCGACTGCATCCTCGGCTCCGCCTCCGGCACGCGCGCGGCGCTCGCCCAGGCGGCCCATCACGTACGCCACCGCTCGGTCTTCGGCGCCAAGCTGATCGACCAGCCGCTGATGCGCAACGTCATCGCTGATCTCGGCCTGGAGTCCGAAGCCGCCACCACACTCGCCCTGCGCGTCGCGGGCGCTGTCGACCGCGCCCAGCGCGGCGACGCGCAGGAGCGCGCCTTCCTGCGGCTGGCCACGGCCGTCGGCAAGTACTGGGTCTGCAAGCGGCAGCCCACAGCCGTCGCCGAGGCGCTGGAGTGCCTGGGCGGCAACGGCTACGACGAGGCGTCAGGAATGCCCCGGCTCTATCGCGACGCGCCGCTCAACGGCATCTGGGAGGGCTCCGGCAACGTCCAGGCACTCGACGTACTGCGCGCGCTGACCCGCGAGCCCGAGTCCCTGGCGGCCTTCGCCGCCGAGATCGACGCGGCCGCGGGCGCCGACACGCGCCTCGACGCCGCGTGGCGTCGGCTCCGCGACGAGCTGGCGCCGACCGAGGACATCGAGCTGCGGGCCCGCCGCCTGGTCGAACAGATGGCGCTGGTTCTCCAAGCGGCGCTGCTCGTCCGGCACGCGCCGGCCGCCGTCTCGGACGCCTTCTGCGCCTCCCGTCTGACGCCCGAACGCGGCCTGGCGTTCGGCACCCTGCCGAGCGGCATCGACCTGGCCCCCCTCCTGGCCCGCCTGCCGGGGCACCAGGGCTGACCGGCCCGGCCCGCCCGACGCCTGCGGGGCCCAGCCGCGCAGGCGGCACTTCGGGTTCCGCAGTGTCGCATGCTCAGCAGCGCGGCTTGTTGCGCGCATGCTAACGACAGTGCCCTTGGAGGCGCGTGGGACGCGTGCTTCGTAAAGCTTAAGAGTCCATGACACAAAGCGTGTCACCTCCCTTGCGGGGTGTCACATCAGGGACCACACTCGCGAGTTGCCAGTGCCACGCCGTCCCCGGTGGGCGGGCCGACCTGACCTGACGGCTCGTCCACTGCTCCATGTGCGGGCACGTTTCCGTGTTTCCTCGGTGAGGAGTCCCCTGTATGCGCGCACCTCTGCATTCCCGTTGGCGGCGGTCCATGGCCGCCGCCGTTTCCACGGCCCTGTTAGGGATCGGCACCGCACTGCTGTCGGCCCCCACGCCGGCCGTCGCCGCCACGTCGATCACCAACGGCGGTTTCGAGACGGGCAGTCTGTCCGGCTGGACGGCGTCCGGGCCGGCGACCTCGGTGACCACGAGCAATCCGCACTCGGGCACGTATGCCGCCATACTCGGCTCGACGTCGCCCACCAACGGCGCGTCCTCGATCGCGCAGTCGTTCACCGCGCCGTCCGGCAGCCCGGTGCTCGGCTTCTGGTACGACGTCACCTGCCCGGACACGGTGACCTACGACTGGGCGACCGCCACGCTGAAGGACACCACCAGCAACACCACGACCACCGTGCTGGCCAAGACCTGCGTGGCCAACTCGGGCTGGAAGCAGGTCACGAAGGCCCTGACCGCCGGTCACAACTACACCCTCACGCTCACCAGCAAGGACGACAACTACACAGGCGACCCGACCTACACCCTGTACGACGACGTCGCGATCACCGGCGGCGTGACCGGCAACGACTTCTCCCTCAGTGACAGCCCCGCCTCCGGCGCGGTCAACCCCGGCTCCGCCGCGACCAGCACCCTCAGCACCGCGGTGACATCCGGCAGCGCGCAGACCGTGACCTTCTCCGCGTCCGGCCTCCCGTCCGGCGCGACGGCCACATTCAACCCGACCTCGGTCACGGCGGGCGCCTCCTCGACCATGACGCTGTCCACGTCCTCGTCGACTCCACCGGGCAGCTACGCGATCACGGTGACCGGCACCGGCACCTCGGCCACCCACACCGCCGGCTACACGCTGACCGTGAACGGCACCGGACCCTCGCTGCTGCAGGTGAGCACCGATCCGTTCACCAACAGCACCAGCCAGCACGCGACCGAGGTCGAGCCGGACACCTTCGCCTGGGGCAACACCATCGTCTCCTCCTCCCAGGTGGGCCGGTTCAACGACGGCGGCTCCTCGGACATCAGCTGGAACACCTCCACCGACGGCGGCGCCACCTGGCAGCACGGCATGCTGCCCGGCATCACCACCTACCAGGGCGGCACCTGGGCGCGGGTCAGTGACGCGTCGGTGGCCTACGACGCCAAGCACGGTACCTGGATGGTCTCCGGCCTGGTCCTGGACGCCAACGTCAACGGCGCCGGCGTGACCATCAGCCGCTCCACCGACGGGATCAACTGGCAGAACCCGGTGATGGCGATCGGCAACGACGGCCAGGGCTACGACAAGAACTGGATCGTCTGCGACAACACCGCCACCAGCCCGCACTACGGCAACTGCTACAGCGAGGCCGACATCACCTCCAGCGGCAACCAGGAGATCATGTCCACGTCCTCGGACGGCGGCGCGACCTGGTCCGCCCCGAGCTCGCCCGCCAGCGGTGACTCCGGCCTGGGCGGTCAGCCGCTGGTCCAGCCCAACGGCAACGTGATCGTCCCGTTCTCCACCAACGGCACCTCGATCCGCTCCTTCACCTCCACCAACGGCGGTGCGAGCTGGGGCTCCTCGGTCCTGGTCGCCAATATCTCCTCCTCCACGGTCGGCGGCGGGCTCCGCGCCGGTGACGGCCTGCCGTCGGCGGAGATCGACGCCGCGGGCAAGGTCTATGTCGCCTGGCAGGACTGCCGGTTCCGCTCCGGCTGCTCCTCCAACGACATCGTCTACTCCACCTCGACCGACGGCGCGAGCTGGTCGGCCGTGACCCGGGTGCCGATCGACGCCACCACGAGCACGGTGGACCACTTCATCCCCGGTCTCGGCGTCGACCACGCCACCTCCGGCAGCACCGCGAAGCTGGGCGTGTACTACTACTTCTATCCCAACGCCAGCTGCACCGCCTCGACCTGCCAGATGTACGTCGGCTTCATCTCCTCCGCCAACGGCGGCAGCACCTGGACCACGGCGCAGACGGTGGCCGGGCCCATGACCATGGCCCAGATCCCGACCACCACGCAGGGCAACATGGTCGGCGACTACATCTCCTGTTCCGTCGTCAACGGGAAGAGCGTCGCCCTCTTCGCGGTCGGCAAGGCGCCTACCAACGGCCAGGCCTACGACGAAGCCATGTACACCATCGCCGGCGGCCTCGCCCTGCGCGCGGGTGGCATCCCCTCCGCCACCGGGCCGGTGCGCTTCAGCGTCAACCACCCGATCGGCACCGCACCGGTGCGCCGCACCTGAGCGCCTCTCGCTGAGCACAGTGCGTCCTCGTGGCCCCGCCCGCACCGTGGGCGGGGCCGCTTGGCTGTGCATCACCAAGTCTTCACCTGGGTGGTCTATGCGCGTAAACCGACGGACCGTCACACTCCTTCCAGAACCCCCGTCCAGCCCGTCCCCGCAGCGCTCGGACCCCATGGGAGGCGTTCGTGAAGATCCGTCCGACGAGACGCAAGTCGCTCATCTACCTGGTCGCTCTGATAGCCGTCGCGCTGGCCGCCGTGTTCGGTGCGAACGCGGTCAGTGCCGGTCCGCGGCACAGCCCCAGCCCTGACGCCGAGGAGCACGAGGACGTCGTCGCTCAGCGCAACTCGACCACCGGCAGTTGCGGCGTGGAACGCTGGGCCGTCAAGACCGGCACCGACGCGGACGTCGGCCTGATCAACCTGAACTCCACCACGCCCACCACCATCGCCGCCCTCGACGCCCTGACCGCGCCCAGCTCGCTGCCCGCCGCCAATCGCGTCCAGCCGACCGAGACCACCGTCTTCCGGCTCAACGCGACCCTCGTCGAGTACAAGCTCGAAGCCGACTCCGACTACCACCTCGTCCTCAATGACGGCAGCGGCCACACGATGATCGCCGAGATCCCCGACCCGGCCTGCGTCGGATCCGGCAGCCCCCTGCTCTCCGCGATCACCAGCGCCCGGTCCGCGTTCGACGCCACCTACAGCCCCACCGGCAGCTTCCAGACCGCGAACGTCCCCATCACCCTCACCGGCGTCGGCTTCTTCGACTTCCTCCACGGCCAGACCGGCGTCGCCCCCAACGGCATCGAACTCCACGCCGTCCTCGGCGTCACTTTCGGCAGCTCCACCGGCGGCTCCGTCACACTCGCCAACCCCGGCGCCCAGACCGGCACGGTCGGCCAGGCCGCCAGCCTGCAGCTCTCCGCCACGGACACCGCGGGCGGCGCCCTCACCTACAGCGCCACCGGCCTCCCCGCGGGCCTGACCCTGGACACGGCCACCGGCCTGATCAGCGGAACGCCCACCACCTCCGGAACCGCCACGGTGACCGCGACCGCCACGGACTCGACCGGGCCGAGTGCCGCCAACTCCTTCACCTGGACGGTGAATCCCTCCGTCAGCGGCGGGATCACCAACGGCGGCTTCGAGACCGGCGACTTCTCCGGGTGGACCACGACGGGCCATGCGACGGTGACATCCTCGGCAGCCCAGACGGGTAGCTACGGCGCGATGCTCGGCTCCACCGCCCCGTCCACCACCTCGACCGCGGCGCAGACCTTCACGGCACCGTCCGGCTCGACGAAGCTTTCCTTCTCCTACAACGTGACCTGCCCGGACACCGTCAGCTACGACTGGGCCACGGCCACACTCAAGGACAACACCACCGGCACGACGACCACGGTCCTGGCCAAGACCTGCGTCTCCAGCTCCGGCTGGGTCGCCAAGACCGCCGCCGTCACGGCCGGCCACTCCTACACCCTCACGCTCACCAACCAGGACGACAACTACGCCGGCGACCCCACCTACACCTACTACGACGACATCGCCCTGTCCTGACGCGCGCGGGCGGCCGGGTCTGCCGGGAGGGCCGGCCGATCGTCACGACCGGCCCGGGTCGTTCGGGTGCGATTCGAGTGGGGTCACGGTGAGGGTCATCCACGGGCGCAGCGGGAGATTGCCGAGCACCTTCTCGCGGAGCTCGTCCTCGTCGGCGGCCAGCCAGATGCCGATGCTGCGCAGTTCGCCGACCGGGCGCCACAGCCGGGCCAGGTGCCCGGCGGCGGCCAGCTCGCGAGCGCGGACGGCCTCGGCGGCGCGACGGCGGTCGACCTCGTCGGGGGCGGTGCCGTCGGGCACGGTGGTGGTGATCTCGACCAGGAACTCGTTCACGGTCAGGCTCCGTTCTTGGGGTACTCGGGTTTACCGCGTGCTCTCATCGTGCGCGCGCCGTCGGACCGGGCGCCACGACCGGCGTCCTCGCTGCTGATAGGCGCAGCCTCCTACCGGCCGTAACATGAGGGTCATGGAGCTGCGCCAACTCCGGTACTTCGTCGCGGTCGCCGAGGAGCTGAACTTCGGCCGGGCCGCTGCCCGGCTGCTGATCGCCGGGCCGTCCCTGTCCCAGCCGATCAAGGCACTCGAACGTGACCTCGGGGTGGTCCTGTTCGACCGCGACCGGCGCTCGGTGGCGCTCACTCCGGCGGGCACGGCACTGCTCCCGCACGTGCGCGCCCTGCTGGACCGCGCCGACGACCTGCGGCGCCGAGCCGGGCGGCTGTCCGGTTCGGAGCCGGTCCGGCTGGGCTACGTCACCTGGTTGCCGCCCGACCTGACCGCCCGCACCTCCGCGCTGGCCCGGGTGCACGTCGACGCGTGGGTCGCGCCCTCCCACACCCAGGCCGCTCGGGTCGCCGACGGCAGCCTGGACCTCGCGGTGTGCTGGGTGCGGGACGAGGATCTGCAGCAGCTGGGCCTGGTGGCCCGACTGGTCGGCGCGGACCGGCTCTACGCCGTGTCCGCGGGGGCCGCCACCGGCGCCGTGCGCGCTCGGGACGCCGTCGTGCTCCTCGATGACGACGCCACCTCCTGGGCGTCGTGGAACGCTTACGCCGAGGAGCTGGTCCGCGACACGGGCGCCAGGGCGGAGCGCATCTCCGACGGCGGTGTGATGGGTCCCGCGTTCTTCGACCATGCCCGCCGCCTGGGCCGACCGGTCGTCAACTCTCCCAAGGGCCAGACCACTCCACTTCCGCCGGACCTGGTCCAGCGCCCGCTGGTGGCGCCGCAGGTGTACTGGACGTGGTCGCTGGTCCGGCGCGCCGACGAGCAGCGCGCGGCGGTGCTCGCCGTGGCCGACGCACTCTGCGAGGCCGTCGGGGACCTGGGGCTGCAGGGCCCGGACTCCTGGCTGCCGGCGGGCGACCCGTACCGGCGCGAGCACCAGTAGAGCGCTGACCAGCGCTGGAAGGCCTATGCGGAGCGGAAGGCCGCTCCCACCCTGCGGTGGAAGCGGCCTCCGACCTGCTCCTTCTCGTTCCCGGCTCAGACCGTTGCTTCGAGGGTGACCGAGATGTTGCCTCGGGTGGCGTTGGAGTAGGGGCACACCTGGTGAGTGGCTGCTATGAGCTGGTCGGCCGTGGCCTGGTCCAGGCCGGGAAGATGCGCGGACAGGGCGACCTTCAGCGAGAATCCTCCGTCGTCCAGGGTGATCAGGCTCACCGTGGACCTGACGGTCGACTCGCCCAGCTTCAGCCTCTGTCGGCCCGCTATCACGCGCATGCCATTGTGGAAGCACGCGGCGTAGCCGGCGGCGAAGAGCTGCTCGGGGTTGGTCCTTTCGCCGCCGGGGCCGCCCATCTCCTTGGGGACCACGAGGAGTTCGTCGAGCACCCCGTCCAGGGTGCGAACCTGTCCGTTGCGGCCGTCGCCGGTGGAGAGTGCTTCGGTGGTGTAGAGCGTGGACATGGTGTCTCCGTTCATTGGGGGGTCGATACGGCGGTCGGGTCTTCGATTGCCGGACGGATGCGCGCGTCCGGGGCGGTGGCCTGGGCGAGGAGGGACAGCGCGGCCTGCGAGGGCGAGCCCGCTGCGGCGGTGACCGCGACGAGCCGCTGTCCCTGCCCGTTGGGGACCGGGATGGCCTGTTGGGTCACATCCATCGGGCCGACGAGTGGATGTCTCATGCGGTAGTCCGCGATGTCCCAGGCGCGGACCGGGTGCTGGGACCACAGGTCCGTGAACTCCGGGCTGCGCATGACGAGTTCGCCGATCAGCGCGGCCAGCAGTGGATCGTCGGGGTACCGGCCGACGGCCAGGCGCAGTCTGCCGACCGCGTCTCGGGCCTTCTTCGGCCAGTCTTCGTACAGGTCCCGGGTGTGGGCGTCGAGGAAGACCAGGCGTGCGGTGTTCGGTCGCCGGGCGGGGTCCTGCGGGCTCGTCGGGTCGAGGTGCCCGGCGAAGAGCGCGTGCCCGGTGCGGTTCCAGGCCAGTACGTCGCTGCGGCGGCCGAGCACGACGACCGGGGTGTCCCCGAAGGCGTCGATGAGTTGCCTGGTCATCTCGGTGATGCGTTCGGGTGGTGTCGGCTTGCGGGTTCGGCTGCGGTCGACTTCCCTTCCGACACCGGCGAGGTCGTAGAGGTGGCGGTGTTCGGTCTCGTTCAGGCGCAGCGCCCCGGCGAGCGCGTCCAGCACCTCCGTCGACGCGCCCCGCGAGACTCCCTGCTCCAGTCGTGTGTAGTAGGACTCGCTCACCCCCGCCAACTGGGCGAGCTCGTCCCGCCGCAGGCCAGGCACCCGCCGACGCTCGTCGAACTCCCGCAACCCGACGTCCGACGGCTGCAGTTGCGCCCGACGCGTCCTCAGGAACCGCCCCAACTGAGACTTGCTCTTCATGGCTTTGAGTATGGGCAGGAGGAGGCGGGACGTGCCTGACCCTGTCAGTGCCAGGCAACTGCGCACGGTGCGCCGATACGGAGGCGTGTAACGCTTTGCGGGGCCCGAGCCAAGTAGAGATGTAAGGCATTGCTCGTCTGTTCAAGGAGTCGTCCGTGCAAGCGGAGCATTCAATAGCGCCACCCATGCGTGACCCGGCCGGGTTCGCCGTGTTCTACCAGCAGCAGTTCGATGCTGTGCTCGGCTTCGTCACCCGGCGCACCGACAGCCCGCACCTGGCCGCGGACCTGACAGCCGACATCTTCCTGGCCGCGCTCGAACAGGCGCACACCTACGACGCCCGGCGCGGCGCGCCGGTCGCCTGGCTCTACGGCATCTCCCGCAACGTCCTGGCCGCCCACTTCCGGGGCAGTGCCCGCGAGCAGCGGGCCGCCGCCCGGATCGCGGGTCGGCGGATGCTGGACGACCAGGACGTCACCGCGATCGAGGGCCGCATCGACGCCGCCTGCGACGCCCGGCAGCTGGCGACGCAGCACGCGGCCCTGTCCGAGCCGCTGCGCGAGGTGCTGGTCCTGGTGGCCCTGGACGGACTGACCACCCGCGAGGCCGCACAGGCCCTGGGCATCAGCGCGGCCACCGCCCGGGTGCGCCTGCACCGCGCCCGCAAGGCGCTGCAGCGCGTCGACACCCGGATCGCCACATCCCTGCACGCCGTCTCGGAGGCCCGCTCATGACCACTCCCGTGCACTTCCAGCAGCAGCTCGCCGAGGAACTCACCGCCCGCGCCTCGGCCCTCCCGCCCGCGGCGACGGTGCCCCTGCGGCCGCGCCACACCCGGCGCATCGCGGTCACCTCGCTGGGACTGGCCGCAGCCGCCACCGCGGCGGTGCTGATCCCGCACACGGCCCACACCACCGCCCCGCAGGCAGGCGCACGCCAGAGCACCGCCCGCCCACAGGGCGGCAGTGCGCCGGTCCTGAGCAACGCCTCCTACACGGTGGTTCCCCGCAAGGACGGGACCGTCACCCTCCAGGTGATGGGCGCGAAGCTGTCCGGACTCCAGGAGGCGCTGCGCAGCCTGCATGTGCCGGCCGTGGTCCTGAAGCTCTCGGATTCCTGCCCCGCCAATGTCCGCACCGACAACACCGACCTCGAGAAGGTCCAGTCCCTGGATCCGAAGAACGGACGCCTGATGGTGATCCGGCCCAGCGCCATCCCGCAGGGGGACACCCTGGTGCTGGTCCAGCACACCCTCAAGGGCGACCTGCACCCGTCCTCCATGGGCTCCATGGAGGTCCTTCTGGCCCATGGCGAGCCCAGCTGCTTCCCCGCCTCCCAGGCCAACGTCATCGGCGAGGGCTAGCCGCTCCGCACGGCACCGCTCACCGACGCCGTCGTCCCCGTCCGCCGCCCAACGGTCGCCGGACGGGACGAGGCGAGCAAGGATGGAGCCAGGCGGTGCGGCGTGAGGCGCGGAGGTACGACGTGACGTTCACCCACGTGATGGACCGCGTCGCCCAGGCCTTCGAGGGCCTTGGCGCCGTGATCCTGGTTCTCGGCTTCGCGCTCGCCGTGGTCGTCGCGGCGCGGTCCTGGCGGCGGACGGGTCGGGCGGGGGAGGGGTACCAGGCACTGCGGGAATGCTTCGGCGGCACGCTGCTGCTGGCGCTGGAGGTCCTCGTCGCGGCAGACCTGATCCGCACGGTGGCCGTGGCGCCGACGCTGGACAACGTCGCCGTGCTGGGCGTGATCGTGCTGATCCGGACGTTCCTGAGCTTCTCCCTGGAGATCGAGATCGAGGGAGTCGCCCCTTGGCGACGCGGTCTCACCAGCGGTGCCACGGTCACTGGGCGTGCCGTGCGCCGTGCAGCGCCCCGGCCGGACCCGTGAACGGACCACCTGCGGTCGAACGGTCAGCCGAGGTCCGGGACTGAGCTGGCATGGGCGGCGAGGACACGCCAGGCGCCATCGGCGTGTACCCAGGTGCGGGTGTAGCGAAGGCGCGCAGCGAACGGCTGTCCCGCGGCGGTGCCCCGAATCGCGGCCAACACGCGGGTGATCCCCGTTGCGCCCACCACGGTCACGTGCAGGTCCTGCTGGTCGAAGACTTCGACGGCCAGGATCCTCGACCGGTGTGCCTCGAGGTCCTCTTCCTTCGTGAGGGAGCGGCCATCGGGTCCTGTGTAGACGACACGGTCGTCCAGGAGGAGGTCGAGTGCCTCGACATCACCTGCTCGAACAGCGCCCTGCAGCCTCTGCTCGGCCTCATGGAGTGCGGCGACGACGTCCACCCGATCTGTCCCCATCCCGATCTTCCCCTCCCCGCCCGGATCCAGTGCGCTCTTGATCCAATCACTGCCTGTACCTCATGACCGGTCAACCCGGCGAACTCGCGTCAGCCTTCCGTCGAAGTCCGGACCAGCACCCTGACCACACGCTTGTCCGGGCGGCCTCCTAATATCGTCACGCATTCCTCGACGGACGCCGACGCCCCCTTGGCCGTGCCCGTCGCCAGACGCCCGACACGACACACAACGACATCCACCGCAGCGTGGTGGAGTCGTGCATCCAGGAGGAACGTTCATGCACGCCCGGAGGATCGGCGCGGTCGCCGCGACAGCAGTGGCGCTGGTGGCTGCCCGCGACCTTGTCCAGAAGAGGCACGCGCTGCTTCGGAACTTCCCCGTGATCGGGCACGCCCGGTACCTCTTGGAGACGATCGGGCCGGAGCTGCGGCAGTACATCGTGACCTCCAACGAGGAAGAGCGCCCGTTCAGTCGTGACCAGCGCACCTGGATCTACGCGTCGGCGAAGGAGGAGAACAACTACTTCGGGTTCGGAACCGAAGTCGACGTCGAGCACGTGCAGGGTCACGCCTACCTGAAGCAGCGCACGTTCGCCGACGCTCTGCCCGACGCGCACGACCCGCAGGCCCCGCTGCCCTCGGCCAAGGTGCTGGGCGGGCCGCGCGGGCGCGCCAAGGCGTTCCGGCCGACGAGTGTGGTGAACGTTTCGGCGATGAGCTTCGGATCGCTCTCCGGCGCGGCCATCACGGCGCTCAACAAGGGGGCGGCGCTGGCGGGCACGATGCACAACACGGGCGAGGGCGGTCTCTCGCCGTACCACCGCAACGGCGGCGACCTCGTCCTCCAGATCGGCACGGCGTACTTCGGCTGCCGCAACGAGGACGGCAGCTTCAACCTCGACAAGCTCAGGGACGTCGTCGCGAGCGCCCCCGTCAAGGCGATAGAGATCAAGCTCTCCCAGGGCGCCAAGCCCGGGCTGGGCGGAATGCTGCCGGGCGCGAAGGTGACCCCGGAGATCGCCGCGATCCGCGGCATCCCGGTCGGCAAGGACTGCGCCTCCCCGTCGCGGCACACCGCGTTCAGCGACGTGGACTCGATGCTCGACTTCGTCGAGCTGCTCGCCACCGAGACCGGTCTGCCGGTCGGGGTCAAGAGCGCGGTGGGGGAGATGGGCTTCTGGCAGGAGCTGGCCACGCTGATGGAGCGCGGCGACCGTGGTGTCGACTTCGTGACCGTCGACGGCGGCGAGGGCGGCACCGGGGCGGCGCCGCGGATGTTCGCCGACTCGGTGGCGCTGCCGTTCCGGATGGGCTTCTCCCGCGTCTACGGCACCTTCGCCGAGCTGGGGCTGACCGACGACCTGACCTTCATAGGCTCCGGCAAGCTCGGTCTGCCCGAGAACGCCGCGGTCGCCTTCGCCCTGGGTGCCGACATGATCAACGTTGCCCGTGAGGCGATGCTGTCGATCGGCTGCATCCAATCGCAGAAGTGTCACACCGACAGGTGTCCCACCGGCATCGCCACCCAGAACCCGTGGCTGGCGCGCGGCCTCGAACCGACGTCGAAGGCCACCCGGGCCGCTGCCTACCTGAGCACCCTGCGCAGGGAGCTGCTGAAGGTCTCGGCCGCCGTCGGCGTCGCCCACCCGGCACTCATCACCGCCAACGACATCGAGATCATGAACGGCGACTACGAGGCTCGCACCCTGGCCGGCGTCTACGGCTACAAGGACGGCTGGGGCGAGCTCGGCCCGCGCCTCGCCGACGAGATCACCGCGCTGACAGTTCTGCCGGAGTGATCAGAACGTGACTGAAGAAGTGAGATTCAAGAGCATCGTGGGCCCCGAACTGGCCGGGTCGATCGACCTGCCGGAAGGCGAGATCCGGGGCTGGGGAATCTTCGTTCACGGATTCACACTCGGCAAGAACTCGCCGGCCGCCTCGCGGGTCAGCAAGCAGCTGGCCCGCGAGGGGATCGGGATGCTGCGCTACGACAACCTCGGGATCGGAGACTCCGACGGCGACTGGGGGGACGGTTCCTTCACCATCAAGGTCCAGGACACCGTCCGTGCGGCACGTTTGATGGCAGAGCGAGGGACTCCGGCAGACCTGCTGGTGGGTCACTCGTGGGGAGGCGCCGCCGCCATCGCCGCAGCGGCCGAGGCGACCGGCGTCCGCGCGGTCGCCACGATCGGGGCGCCTGCCGATCCCAGCCACGTCGAGCGACAGTACGACGCGGTCGTGGATCGCGTTCTCAGCGAGGGGTCGCACGAGTGGTTCGTCGGCGGGAGGACCCTGGTTCTCAAGCGTGCCTTCGTCGATGACGTCCGCCAGGCTCGCCTGCGCGACCGGATACGCGAGTTGAACCTGCCGCTGCTCGTCCTGCATTCGCCTACCGACGACACCGTCGACATCGCCAACGCGGGGGAGATCTTCCGCGAGGCGCGACACCCGCGAAGCTTCGTCTCGCTCGAAGGAGCAGACCATCTGCTGACCGCACGAGGACAAGCGCAGCGAGCGGCGCACATCATCAGCGCCTGGGCCGACCAGTACATCCACGGGTCACGGCCCGCAGGATGTGAACCCACGAGCACCTGACCCGGCCGGCCGCGCGTCGGAGACCGACCCGCCGCCGGCCTCGGCAGGCCGACCGTCGACGGCGAGGCCGGATCCTGGGATGTTCAGCCGCGGACCGTCTTGAGCGCCCCGGCCCACGACTCGAGCTGGTCGAAGAGGACGGTGGCGGCGTCCTCGTGCTGGGGGCCGGGCTTGAAGACGGAGAAGTTCTCGAAGTCGGTGTACATCGAGAAGGACAGCTGCTGGCGGACGGTGGCAATCTGCAGCTCGCTCGCGATCGCGCGCAGGTGCTCGATGGCCCGAGCGCCTCCGAGCGAGCCGTAGGAGACGAAGGCCGCGGCCTTGTTGTTCCACTCGGCGTGGAGGTAGTCGATGGCGTTCTTGAGCACGCCCGAGGTGGAGTGGTTGTACTCCGGGCTGACGAAGACGAACCCGTCGAACCGGTTGATCGTCGCGGCCCAGGCCTTGGTGTGCTCTCCCGCGTACTGGCCCATGGCCGGCGGCATCGCCTCGTCCAGGTGTGGCAGCGGGTAGTCGGCCAGGTCCACCAGCTCGTACTTCGCACCGGTGCGGGCGGATGCCTTCTCCACCACCCAGTCGGCCACGGCCTTGCCGTTGCGGCCGGGACGGGTGCTGCCGAGGATGATCGCGATCTTCAGGTCGCTCATGAGTGCTCCCAATCTTTGAACGTACTTCCACGGTCGGGTGGTTGTCGCCGACCGCGGTGCGGGCGCTGCGCGGGCGGCGGCGCCGCCACGCACGAGCATAAACGGACTTTACCCCGCTTAGTATTCCGGCCGGTAGGGTTGAGCCTGTGGAAAGACCCCTCCTCCCCCTGGGAGCACCCCGCGCCGAGCGCGCCGACGCCGCACGCAACCGCAGGCATCTGCTCGCCACGGCCCGCACGATGCTGGCTGAGCAGGGTGGCGCTGACTGCCTGACCATGGACGCTCTGGCCGAGCGGGCCGGGCTCGGCAAGGGGACGGTCTTCCGCCGGTTCGGCACCCGCGCCGGAATCTTCCAGGCGCTGCTGGACGACGACGAACAGGCCTTCCAGCAACAGGTGATGGCAGGGCCGCCGCCGCTCGGTCCCGGCGCAGCACCACTGGACCGTCTGATCGCCTACGGTCGGGCCAGGATCGCGTTCCTGCTCGACCATCGCGAGATGGCCCGCGCCGCACTCGACGGCAGCCTGCCCGTACCGGCCGGCACCGAGACGCCGCTCTCCCGCACCCACATCCGCATGCTGCTGGGACAGCTTCGGCTCGACGGTGTCGACCTCCCGATGCTGGCCCTCCAACTCACGGCCGCCCTCGACGGCCCCCTGCTGTTCTACCTCTCGAACTCCGATCTCACCGAATCCACGGACATCCAGAAACGGATGACCCGAGCCTGGGAAGATCTGATCCAGCGCGTCTGCGGCGGTTGACCGGCCCGCGAACCACAGCGGCCCGGCTCGGCATGGTCCCCTTGGACAGCAAAGCGGGGTAAGGTCCGTTTATGGCAGCGGCGCGACGCTGTGCTGCGGCAGCCGGGTCAATCGATGGATTGGATGGTGGATACATGCCTCTCACCGGGGAGTACGAGCCGAGCAGGTTCGACTTCAGTCGGGACCAGGTCGAGATCTACGAGCGATCCGGCGGCACCGAAGGCACCGACAACCAGGGCAAGCCGGTGATCGTGCTGACGTCCGTCGGGGCCAAGACCGGGAAGCTGCGCAAGACGCCGCTGATGCGCGTCGAGCACGACGGCGAGTACGCCGTCGTCGCATCGCTGGGCGGCGCGCCCCAGCACCCCGTCTGGTACCACAACCTCATCGCCAACTCGCATGTGGAGCTCCAGGACGGCCCGGTCAAGAAGGACTACCAGGCCACGGAGGTCCACGGCGAGGCGTACGCGGTGTGGTTCGAGCGAGCGGTCACGGCCTGGCCGGACTACGCCGAGTACCAGAAGAAGACCACCAGGAAGATGCCGATCTTCGTTCTCACGCCCGTCGACGCGTAGGCGGCGAAGGGGACGCGGGATGAAGGATCCTCACTGATCGGTCGCCGGCCATCCGGTGGCCTGGAAGACGGCGATGGGGTCCAGGTAGTCCCGCCAGTGCGTCGCTTTGCGGTCCTTGACGGTGATCACGGAGACGAAGTGGTTGTCGTAGGCCCGCCCGGTGTGGACAGCTCGTCCGTGCACCGCGTACTCGAGTACGACCACGGACGTCTCGGGATCGCGGTGGACGGCGAGTTCGTCGGCGCTGTGCAGGACCATGACGTCGCCGTAGCCGCGGTACAGGTCGGCGATCGCCCGGCGGCCCTGGACTCGGCGTGGGTAGCCAGGCACGGAGATCACGTATTCGAAGACCACGTCCTCGGCCAGGAGGTCGAAGAAGTGCTCGCCGTCGACGAGGCCCGCCAGTCCGTCCTGGATGACCCGGAAGAAGGGGTCCAGCGCCGCGAAGTCGGCGAGGTCGGCGAAATCGGTGATGTCGTCTGCGGACATGGTCATCCCGCCGTCGGGGAGGTCCAGGCGTGGACGCTGCGCCGGGCGAACTCGTGGAAGGTGGTGGGCGGTCGGCCGGTGACCTTCTCGATGTCGTCGTTGGGCGTGGAGCCGTTGCCGGAGCTGATGCTGCTCGTCAGCCAGTGGAGCATGGCCGCGTAGCCGGCAGGGACGACACCGGCCGCGACCGCGCCGCCGATCCACACGTCGGGGTCGATGTCCTGGTGGGTGACGGGTCGGCCGGTCACGGCGGCGATGGTGGCGGCGATTTCGCCGACGGTGAGGGCCTGCGGGCCGGTGGGCGCGTACCGCGCGCCGGCGTGGGCGTCGGGGGCGAGCAGCGTCTCGGCTGCGACCGCGGCGATGTCTGCCGCGTCGACGAAGGCTTCCGCGCCGTCGCCGGTGGGGACGGTGATTACCCCGTCGATGATCGGCAGGTGTGCGTCGCTGAAGTTCTGCATCAGCCAGGCGGGGCGCAGGATGGAGTGCGCGATGGTGTGTCGGGAGGCGAGGTCGGCCTCGACGGCCCTGATGTCGACCTCCGGTGGCGTCTGGTCGGCGCGGTAGGTGCTCAGGTAGGTGACGTGGCGGACCCCGGCGGCTTCGGCGAGGTCGAGGAAGGCGGCCACCTGATCGGCGAAGCTGACCCGCAGGACGGGCGTGACGAGGTAGAGGCGGTCGACTCCGGAGAGCGCGCCGGGGTGGGTGGTCGGGTCGTCCCAGTCGAACAGCACGTCGGCGCCATGGCGGGCCGCGGTGCGGGCACCGAGCCCCCGCTCGGCGAGCTGCTTCGCGAGGGGCGCGCCGGTCCGGCCGGTGCCGCCGAGGACGAGTGCGGTCTGCGGTGATCTGGTCATGGGTCCATCGTGAGAGCGCGCCCACGAGTGAATCAATGCGCGAATCGCTCGATCTGTTACGTCAAACGCTCAGGCCTGTACCTCGTGTGGTTGTCCTGCTGATACTGGTCGCGTGGACGTTCTGCAGGATCGCCTTGCGCGGGCTCGCGCCTCCGGCGCCGTCTTCGCCCGGACGGTGGCCGAGCCGCCGTGGGGGCTGCGGCTGGCCGGCTCGATGCAGCTGGCCGTGCACACCGTCGTCCGGGGTCGGGGGTGGCTGTGGCTGGACGGCGACCCCGGCAGCGCGCTGGAGCTCGTGCCGGGGGAGGTGACGCTGGTGCGCGGCGGCCCTGATCACTTCATCGGGCACGCGCCGGGCGTCGACTGCCTCGAACCGGAGGTCTTCCGGGCCCGGCACGCCCACGACGGGAGTTCCGAGGACCCTCGGGCGACCGTGTTTCTCTGCGGCGCCTACCGGTTCTCCGGCGACATCGGCGCCGGGCTGCTGGACGCGCTGCCGCAGGTGCTGACCCTCTCGGCGGCAGTCGGTGATCCCCTGCGGGACGTGATCGCGCTGCTCTCGCACGAGTTGGCGACCCCCCAACCGGGCCAGCCCACCGTGCTGGACCGGCTCCTCGACGTGCTGTTGGTGCTCGCCATCCGCAACGACTTCCACCGCAGCCCGAACGCACCGCGCTGGTACCGGGCGGCAGCGGATCCCCGGCTGAACGCCGCGATGCAGGCGATGCACGAGGATGCCGGCCATCCCTGGTCGGTTCCGGAACTGGCCGCGCTCAGCGGTCTGTCGCGGGCGGCCTTCGCGCGGACCTTCCGCGACGCCCTCGGCCAGACCCCGATCCAGTACCTGACCGACTGGCGCATGGCCCTCGCCCGCGACCACCTGCGCTCCGGCGACCTCGGCCTGACGGGCATCGCCCGCGCCGTCGGCTACGGCTCGCCCTACGCGTTCGCCGCCGCCTTCCGCCGCCACCACGGCGAGCCGCCCGGCACCTGGCGGCAACGCGAGTCGCTCGACGCGCAAGCGCGCCACGGGGACGACTCCCACCCTCACTGACGGGAACCGCAACGTGTCCGCCGGCCCGGTATCGGATCAGCGGCGCCGAGCCTGCGCGTCATGTGTGGTGGGGTCACCAGAGTGCGGCGGACCCGGGCACCGACGGCAGCGCATTCCGTGCCGCCTGGCCGTCGCGTGCCGGGTCAGGGCAGTTCCGCGGCGAGCAGCGCGTGGACGGCGGCGCGCACCCGGGGCGCGACCGCGGCGGGATCGGTGGCGTCGAGCTTGCCGTCGAGATGGAGCACGGCGAGGCCATGGACGAGTCCCCAGACCGCGGTGGCCAGCGCCTCGGGGTCGGAGCCGGGGAAGGTTCGTCCGACGATGGCGCCGACGTAGTCGGAGATCGCCGCCGTCGCCGCGACGCGTTCGGCGTCGTCGGTGTCGCAGGGCTCGCCGAACATGACCCGGAACAGGGCCGGGCGCCGCAGCGCGAACTGCACGTAGGCCACCGCGGCGGAGGCGAGTTCGTCGGGCGTCGACGGGGTGGGATGCGCGGCGGCCAGGTCGGCGGCGAGTTCGCGGTAGCCGACGGTGGCGACGGCGGAGACCAGCGCGTCGTGGTTGGCGAAGTGGCGGTAGGGCGCGGTGGGGGAGACCCCGGCGCGGCGCGCCACGGCGCGGAGGGACAGCGAGCTGTGGCCGTCCTCCTCCAGCAGTTCCATCGCGGCGCGCACGCAGGTGGCGGCGAGGTCGCCGTGGTGGTACGCGTTCCGCTGCTCGGGCATGGGTTCGCTCCCCCCTCATGTTGACGCTGCTTACATCCCAGGTTAGCTTAAGTAAGCACTGTCAACATTCACGCGCACCGGAAGGCGATCCCCCATGACGAGCAACCCGACGAGCAATCCGACGAACGCCACCACGAGCAGGCTGTTCTCACCCCTGGAGCTGAGCTCCGGCGCCGTCCTGCGGAACCGGATCGCGAAGGCGGCCATGGAGGAGGGGCTCGCGGGGGAGGCCCAGCTGCCCGACGAGCGACTGCTGTCGCTCTACCGGCGCTGGGGCTCCGGCGGCGCGGGGCTGCTGATCACCGGCAACGTCATGGTGCACGCCGAGGCCCTGACCGGGCCGGGCGGAATCGTCCTTGACGAGCACGCGCCGCTGGAGCCCTTCGTGAAGTGGGCGGCAGCGGGCAAGGAGGGCGGTGCGGCGATGTGGATGCAGATCAGCCACCCCGGCCGCCAGGTCTACGCGAACATGCCCGGAGTGGTCTGGGGGCCGTCGGCGGTCGGCGTCGACCTGGGCAGGCACAGCAAGCGGTTCGGCCGCCCGGTCGCCATGACGCCGAAGCAGATCGCCGCCACGGTCGAGCGCTTCGCCGTCACGGCGGCGCGCGCCGAGCGAGCCGGGTTCGACGGCGTGGAGATCCACGCGGCCCACGGCTACCTGCTCTCGCAGTTCCTCTCGCCGCTGGTGAACCGGCGCACCGACCGGTGGGGCGGGTCCCTGGAGAACCGGGCCAGGATGCTGCTGGACGTCGTCCGCTCCGTGCGCTCCGCGGTGTCGCCGTCCTTCGCGGTCGCCGTGAAGCTGAACTCCGCCGACTTCCAGCGCGGCGGCTTCGACGCCGACGACGCGCAGCGGGTGATCGCGATGCTGGAGCCGCTCGGGGTCGACCTGGTCGAGATCTCGGGCGGCAGCTACGAGAGCCCGGCGATGTCGGGACGGCCGGCCGAAGCGCGCACGGCGGCGCGCGAGGCGTACTTCCTGGACCTTGCCGCGGAATTGGCCAGGACCAGTCCCGTCCCCCTGATGCTGACCGGCGGGATCACGCGCCGCGAGACCGCTGAGACGGTGCTGGCCGACGGCGTCGCCGTCGTCGGCCTGGCCACCGCCCTCGCCGCCACGCCCGACCTGCCTGACCGTTGGCTGGCGGGCGCGCAGGCGGCGGGGCGGCTCAAGCCGGTGACCTGGTCGGACAAGACCCTCGCCGCCGCCGCCGGGATGGCACTGGTCCGGCACCAGATCCGGCGCCTCGCCCGCGGCGGCGAACCGGCGCTCGGCACGCACCCGGCGCACGCACTGGTCTGCGACAACCTGGCCCAGCGCCGCGCCCTGCGGCGCTACCGCTCCTGGCTGGGGACGACGGCCTGACCGTGCGCGGCGGTAGTGAGGGCAGCACCGCACCCGCCCAGCCGACGGAGGCGGATCCGGCACACCGAGGAGCCTCCGGATGCCGACTCGCCGGGCCGGTCGCAGGCTGGAGGTATGGGCGGTCAGGTCTTTTCGGCGGGCCACAGCGACGCGCGGGTGGTCGTGCATCGGGCGGTTCTCGACGCCTCGGGGCGCCCGTGCCGTCGGGTCGAGATCCTGGGCCTGGAGGTCGGGTGGGCCTACTCGGCCGACGACGTCAAGATGATCATGGCCCGCTGCGAGATGGACCCAGCGGACATCGACCGGCCCGGAGTCGTCGAGTGGCGCGGCGACGGGCCGTACCTGTGGGGCTGACGCCGTGGGGCCGGCGGCCGGGGATGCCCGGAATGTGACAGGACGTTCGACTACCTCGGTGCGCGTGTCTTCGCCGTCGACTTCCTGGGCGGCGCGGCCTGCTCGACCAGGGCCACCAGCACGCGGCCCGCTGACTTCATATCGGCCACGTACAGCGGAGGGACGGCCTTCACCATGTCCAGGGTGCCGGCCCCCAAACTGATGAGGTACTTGGTGCCGTCGAGGGTGATCCGCAGTGTCTCTTGCCCCATTCTGAACCGCTTGCAGGTGACCTCGGCGATCGGCGCTTCGACGTGAAGGCCATGGGTCGTTGCGAGGGCCAGCATGCCGTCCTCTATCGCGATCACGCCGGATCGCCAGGGCTTGATCCATCCGGTGGAGATCAACGCGTTGATCGTGATCCGCCGCCGCGGATTTGGCTGACTGTCCCTCATGCTGACCCCGCTGTTCGCCGACCGGTGTGAACGCTGCGGGAGACCATAGCCTCGGAGCGTCGCCGGGGAAACCTGCTACCGCTGGCGCTCACCGACACGACAGGCGTGCGCTGCCCGACCGGCGGTGCTTTGCTGAAGGGGCACGGCAACTGGCAGCTCGCCTCGGCGGCTGTCGGTGTCGCCCGCAAGAGCGAGGGAGATCGAGCCGATGGCCGGTAGACCCGTCACCCCAGAGCAGCGATTCGACGCCTTGGTCCGGGAACTCGGGCCGGTCCAGGGTGTGACAGAGCCCGAGGACGCCCCGGGACGCGAGGGGCGCTTCGGCTCCGCTGCGCTGAAGGTTCACGGAAAGATCTTCGCGATGCTGGTGCAGGGCCGCCTGGTGGTGAAGCTGCCCCGACGTCGGGTGGACGAATTGGTGGAGGCCGCGGAGGGCGAACGGTTCGACGCGGGCCGGGATCGGCCGATGCGCGAGTGGCTCTGCCTGGCCCCGGACTCCCAGCAGGAGTGGTCCGCACTGGCCCGCGAGGCGCTGGCTTTCGTCGGCCCGGCTTCCGGAGGTTCGGCGGACAACTGAACCGAGGCACCTCCGGCGGTCAGTAGCGGGCGGTACGGCGTCGGCCGGGGCCATGTCGAGACACACGTTCGTGGCGATCCGGTACAGCCAGGTAGGCAGCGCGACGCGGCCCTCGAAGCCGTCGAACTTCGACCAGGCCCCATGGCCCAGGCACGCCGTGGGACCGCCGTCGGCTGCCGGTCGGAACAGTCAGTAGCGGATCGTGCTGGGCCGGCTCGCCGTGGCGTGCGTGGACGCGGCCGCCGCTGCGCCCGACGCCGGAACGATGGCGAAGGAGCCGTTGCTGAGTGCGGTCTCGGTGTACTGGCCGCTGTCGATCGCCTGGGGTGAGAACCCGTCGAACGGCTGACCGTTGACGGTGACGCCGCTGAAGTCGAGCCTGCTGAAAGACGGGTAGCTGCCGGTGGGTGACTCGATCACGGCCTCCGCGCTCACGTTCTGGGCGCCGAGCTGCTGCTGGGTCTGCTCGGTCCAGCCGGCGGTGTTGTCGGTGAGGGCGATCGTGTAGGTGCCCGAGCCGTCGGTGGTGACCGAGCCGGTGAAGGAGTCGCCGGTCGACACGGGATCGTTCCAGTACACCGGGCTCGCCGGGTACATCTCGTACCACGCGGACAGCACGGGCGCGCCGCTGGAGCAGTCCACCTGGACGCCGGTCTGCTCGACCGTCTGCGAGCCGTAGCCATCGATGCCCACCCAGGGCGCGAACAGGTCGTTGCTGGTGTTGCAGCTGACCTGTGGCATGGTCCACGAGCCGGAGATGCTCTGGAATCCGCTGCCCTGTGCCACGTAGCCGCCCCAGAGGCCGCCGGCGAAGGAGTGGCGGTGGTGGCCGGTGCTGTGAACGCCGCGGTGTCCGGCCGCTGCAGGTGCGAAGGCCGCCGTGCGCGGTGAGCCGGCGCGATGGGTCGGCGCAGCCGCGGCGTGCGCGGTGGCCGGAAGCGCCGCGACGATCGCGCAGGCGGTGACGAGTATCGCGGCGGCGGACCGGGAGCGGGCCTGGGCCATGGGGATCTCCTTGTGCGAAGGGCGGGCGCGCGGGCATTCCCACGTGATGGGCTGTCGGTTGTCACCACGGGGCGTCAGTGACGCGGCGTCAAGAGTGGGACGACGTATGGCCTGTGCGAAAGCTGGGTGACTGTTCAGATGTCATGAATGGCGTGAACATGTCATAGAATGGCTCATGTTCGCCGTTCAGTAGGCAAGGGTCAGCTAGGGCAGGTGAGGTTGACTCAGAACCGCGCGGCTAGGCTCGACGCATGGAGATCCGCTATCGCGCTGGGGATCCGTTGGTGAGTCACGCCGAGGTGGCGTTGGGTCAGGAGATCAGAATCACCCTGGAGGGCTCGGAGGCGTACGGCTGGTCTGCGCCGGTCGCGTCCGGATCGCTCGTGCTCTTGGACGTGGGCGAAAGCCAGGGGACGGTGACGGCCAGGGCGCTGGCGGGCACCGGGGGGGAGGGTGAGCTACGGGCCGCCTCCTCGTTCCGTGGCGACCGGTTCGGTCCGCAGACCCGGCTTTGGCGGCTGCGGGTGCACGTCACGGAACGACTGTGACGCTCAACTGCCACAGGCGCGAGGGGGGCCCGTGCGGGTCGGGGGTGAAGGTGTCGGCGGAGGAGAGTGTCGCGGTGCCGGGGGACTCGGCGCGCGCGACCTCGACAAGAGTGCCGCCTTCGGCAGCGTGATTGCCCGTCATCAGGACGACTGCGGAGTCGGAGCTCTTGATCGGCGCCCACTTGTAGGAGTGCACCGCATTGAGGGTGACCGTGATCTGTGACCCGGCGTGGACGCAGACGCTGCGCAGCGGGTTGTCCGATCCTGGGTAGACGATCCGGACGGCACCAAACAGGCACGTCCCTGGCGTGGGCGCCGGGCCGGTCGGGGTGGCGGCGCTGCCGGGAGGGGTGGCCTGCCGGGTGCCGGGTGTCGAGCGGGGCGGGGCCGCCCCGCCGGATCCCGATCCGGCGGGCAGGGGGGATCCGGGCGCCACAGAGGTCGCGACGGGCGCGGAGGACGCCGACCCGGCGTGACTGCTCCCGCCGCAGGCGGCGATCGCGGCGATCACACCCGCGCAGACCGCGGTGGCGCCGAGCGCTCGTGTCCGGTACCAAATCATCGTGCCTCCCACGGGGCATGTTGCCACGGTCGTGCATGGGACGCAGCCGCTCTCGCCGGGGTTCCGCCGGCCTGACGGCTCGGCTCCGGATCTGTTTCGCGGATGCCGGCGCGCCCCGCGGTGGGGCGTCCGGAGCTCGCGGAGCCGTCATGTCACGGACCGGTGTCGTCCGCGCTAACGGGTGCGACGTGTGGGGCGTTCTGTGAGAGCCCTGTGTAAATCTTTCCCCGGTCATGACACAACTCCGGTCACCCCTCTTGTGGGGTGTCAGATCCCGTTCCAGACTCCCGAGTTGCGAACACGCACGCACCATGCGTGAACGTCCTTACCCTCCGCCTCCCGGGCGATCCCCGGATGCCGAAAGGATGTTCAGTGTCACGCTCCATACCCCGTTCGGGCCGCATCGCCGCGCTCGCGGCCATGCTCGCCGCACTTCCCGCCTTATGGCTGTCCCCGGCCACCGCCCACGCCGCCACCCCCGTCGCGGCGGGCCCCACCGCCCATCTGTCTCCGGACTCCAAGCCCGCCGTCCACCACGACACCTCCCGCCCGCTGCGCGACCTGGCCCGCGAGGCAAGAGCGCACCCGGCGCCCGCGAAGAAGCACAAGAGCAAGGACCACGAGGAGCGGCTGCCGCACCCGCCCGCCTCCCGCACGCCCGATCCCGTGGTGCAGCACAGCACCGGCGGCCCTGCGGCCGCGACCAGCGGGACCAGCTTCGAGGGCATCGGCTCGGGCAACTACTCCATCACCGGCGTGCCGCCGGACCCGAACGCGGCCGTAGGCTCCACGCAGATCGTCGAGGTCGTCAACACCGCCTACGCCGTCTACTCCAAGAGCGGCGCCACGGTCCTCGCGCCGACCAACACCAACTCGCTGTGGTCCGGCTTCGGCGGCTTCTGCCAGAGTGCCAACGACGGTGACGCGACCGTGCGCTGGGACAATCTCGCCCAGCGCTGGGTGCTGCAGCAGTTCGCGAACGTCACCTCGTCGGCGGGCCCGTACTACGAGTGCGTGGCGGTCTCGACCAGCGCGGACGCCACCGGCACGTGGAACCGGTACTCGTACCAGTTCTCCAGCTTCCCCGACTACCCGAAGCTGTCGGTGTGGCCCGACGCCTACTACACGACCTACAACATGTTCACCCCGGCCGGTGCCTTCATCGACGCCGAGGCGTGCGCGATGGACCGCGCGAGCATGCTGACCGGTGCGGCGGCCACGCAGCAGTGCTTCACCACCTCCTCCTCGTACGGCGGAATCCTGGGCTCGGACGTCGACGGCTCCACGGCTCCGCCGTCGGGTGAGCCGGAGTTGATGGTGGGCCTGGGCACGACGTCGACGACGCTGGCCTACTGGAAGTTCCACGTCGACTGGGCCACCCCGGCGAATTCCACCTTCACCGGACCCTCCACGCTCACCGTCGCGGCGTACACGACCGCGTGCGGCAGCACCGGAACGTGCATTCCCCAGGGCGGGACCACGCAGCAACTCGACTCCCTCTCCGACCGGGTGATGTACCGGCTCGCGTACCGCAACTACGGCGACCACGAGTCCCTTGTCGTCAACGACTCCGTCACGGCCGGTAGTTCGGTCGGGTCGCGGTGGTACGAGCTTCGGATGTCGGGCGGAAACCCGACCGTCTACCAGCAGGGCACCTACGCTCCCGACTCCACCTACCGGTGGATGGGCTCGATGGCCCAGGACAAGGCCGGCAACATCGCGCTGGGCTACTCGCAGTCCTCCGCCTCCACCAACCCCTCGATCCGCTTCACGGGACGCCTGGCCGGCGACGCCCTCGGCACCATGACACAGGGCGAGACCACCGTTCTGACCGGCGGCGGCGTGCAGACGTCCTACAGCCGCTGGGGTGACTACACCTCGATGGCGATCGACCCGAGCGACGACTGCACCTACTGGTACACCGACGAGTACGAGCCGTCGACCGGCAGCTTCAACTGGAACACCCACATCTCCTCCTTCACGCTCCCCAACTGCACGGGCACGCCCGTCAACGACTTCTCGATGTCGCTGAGCCCGGCCTCGGCGAGCGTGACGTCCGGCGCGGCGGCGACCAGCACGGTCTCCACGGCGGTGACCTCCGGCAGCGCCCAGACCGTGAACCTGACCGCCTCCGGCCTGCCCACCGGCGCGACCGCGGCCTTCAGTCCGACCTCGGTCACCGCGGGCGGTTCTTCGACGCTGACCGTGTCCACCACCTCCAGCACCCCGGCGGGCAGCTACAGCATCACCGTCACCGGCACCGGAGCGTCGGCCACGCACACCGCGACGTTCAGCCTCACCGTGACAGCCGGCGGCAACACCGTCACGGTGACCAACCCCGGCAGCCAGACCGGCACCGTCGGCACTGCGGCCAGCCTGCAGATCCACGCAACCGACTCCGCCTCCGGACAGACCCTCACCTATGCGGCCAGCGGCCTTCCGGCGGGCCTGTCGATCAACACCGCCACCGGTCTGATCTCCGGCACGCCGACCACGGCCGGCACGTCCTCGGTGACCGTCACGGTGAGGGACACCACCGGCGCCAACGGCAGTGCCACCTTCACCTGGACGATCAACCCCTCGGGCGGCGGTGGCGGAATCACCAACGGCGGCTTCGAGACGGGCAGCCTCTCCGGGTGGACCGCGTCCGGTGCGGCCACCGGCGTGACCACCTCCGGACCGCACAGCGGAACCTACGCGGCGATGCTGGGTTCGACCTCGCCGACCAACGGCGACTCGTCCATCGCGCAGACCTTCACTGTGCCCACCGGCAGCAACACGCTGTCCTTCTGGTACAACGTGACCTGCCCGGACACCGTCACCTACGACTGGGCGACGGCCACGCTCAAGGACAACACCAGCAACACGACCAGCACGGTGCTCGCCAAGACCTGCGTCTCCTCCTCCGGTTGGACGCAGGTCAGCTCCGGCGTCACCGCCGGGCACTCGTACACGCTCACTCTGACCAGCCACGACGACAACTACGCCGGCGACCCGACGTACACCAAGTACGACGACGTCGCCCTGTCGACCAGCGGCGGTGGCGGCGGCGGGATCACCAACGGCGGCTTCGAGGCCGGGAACCTCTCCGGCTGGACCGCGTCCGGCGCGGCCACCGGGGTGACCACCACGAACCCGCACAGCGGCAGCGACGCGGCCATGTTGGGTTCGACGTCGCCGACCAACGGTGACTCCTCGATCGCGCAGACCTTCACCGCGCCGAGCGGCGCCAGCAAGGTGTCCTTCTACTACAACGTGACCTGCCCGGACACCGTCACCTACGACTGGGCCACGGCCACACTCAAGGACAACACCAGCAACACGACCACGACGGTGCTGGCCAAGACCTGTGTGTCGAGCTCCGGTTGGACGCAGGTCAGCTCCTCCGTCACGGCGGGTCACTCGTACACGCTCACGCTGACCAGCCACGACGACAACTACGCCGGCGACCCGACGTACACCACGTACGACGACGTGACGCTGGCCTAGCGAGCGCACGCCGTCCCGGTGGGCGGGCTGACCCGACCTGACAGCCCGCCCACCGCCTCTTGTCCGTCGTCCTCGATGGCGGAGGGATGGCTCGGCTGCAGTTTGTCGGCGGCCTCCCGCGATCTCGTTGGTCTTGCCCTCTGCCATGGGTAAGTCTAGACTTACCGTTCGTGGACACTTACCAAGCTGGGGATGCCCTGGGTGCATTGGGGGACCCCACCAGGCGCGCGATCATCGCGTGTCTGGCCGAGCGGCCGCGCGCGGTCGGCGAACTGGCCGACGAACTGCCGGTCAGCAGGCCCGCGGTCTCACAGCACCTGAAGGTGCTCAAGAGTGCGGGCCTGGTCACCGAGCGCGCGGCGGGAACCCGCCGCATCTACCGGCTCAATCCGGCCGGCGTGGCCGCGCTGCGCGATCAGCTCGACACCTTCTGGAACCGGGCGCTGGCCGGTTACCAGGACCTCGTCGAGCAACCGGAAGAGGAGGAGTCATGACCGAGACCACGACCACGGTGGTCCGCCGGCAGATCGCCGTCCAGGCGTCGATCGAGCGGGCCTTCACCGTCTTCACCGAGCGGTTCGGCGACTTCAAGCCGCCGGAACACAACCTGCTCAAGGCACCGATCGCGGAGACCGTTTTCGAGCCCCGGGTCGGCGGCCACATCTACGACCGCGCCGTCGACGGCAGTGAGTGCCGCTGGGCACGCGTCCTCGCCTACGAGCCGCCCGACCGCGTCGTGTTCAGCTGGGACATCAGCCCGCAGTGGCAGATCGAGACCGATCCGGACAACACCAGCGAGGTCGAGGTCCGGTTCATCGCAGAGACTCCCGAGCGCACGCGCGTCGAACTGGAGCACCGCAACATCGACCGGCACGGCTCGGGCTGGCAGGCCGTCGCCGAGGGCGTCGGCGACGATGCCGGTTGGCCGCTGTACCTGTCCCGGTACGCTGCCCTGTTCGCCGAGGGCAGCTGAGGTCCCCGCCGGGGACATTCGTACCGGCGACCAGTGCCCTCGCCCCGCTGTCAGGTTTGGGGACGGGTATAGCGGACAGACGCGAGTTGTCCGGCAGGACCGCGGCAATGGCCGAGCCCGGACAGCGGAGCTCCCGGTGCAACCCATCCCCCTGCGCCCGGGGGCTCCGCCCCTCGGCCCCACATGTCGGAGCAACCCCGTCCTCCAGCAGCAGAAGGGATGTGACATGCCTTCGGCCACGCGTGGGCGCACGATCGGGCGTGGCGAGTGGACGGGCTCGCGGAGGCCGAGCCCGAAGGCCTGACGGAGAGACACATTCGGATCAGGACGGCTCCGATGCGTTTGTGGACCGGAAGCGGGGGCAGGCGCGTCCCTGATCGGGCCCTCGTGTAAAGGGGCCCGCGGAGACGGTCATTCGAAGGGGTTGATCATGTCCGGGATAGCTTCTCTCATCAGACTCGCCGCACTCCTGGCCAGTCTGATCCCGGCTCTCGTCTACTTCGGTGGAGCGCCATCGCTGGGCAGCGGTCGGGCCCGAAGGGAGCGGTGATCATCGAGCAACGCCGCCACCGCGACGACTTCTGAATGCGGTCTGCAGGTGGAGGCCGGTGCCTCTCCGTATCCCGTGGCGGAGTGCAGCCGGAAAGGCAAACCATGATCTTCTTGTCTCTGCTTACGCCCCTGGTTTTCCTTGCGATGCTTCTCGCAACGCCCACTCTGGAGCATCTCGCGAGCCCCCGCAGGACGCCCTCACACGCACGCCGTGCCTCCGCGCCAGACCCCTCCAAGAGCTCCGCGGATTGACATGCGACGCCGCCGACCCGTGGCATCCGCAGACGAGGAAGGACATCAATCAATGATCCTTCTCGGACTCCTACTGCTCGGCGAACCGGTGCCTTCACTGGGCTGATGATTGCCTACAACCTCTCCGGCGGCTCTGGTCGGCCTGGCCGGCAGAGCCGCGACACGGCTTTCCCGGCGCCGTTCCGGCGCGGATGCGCCGCGTGCGTACTCAGGCAGATCTCATCCCGGCGAGGCGCCTGGCCGTGAGAGCTGCGCAGGCTGATCGGGGATACGCAAATGCGGTGGCCGCTCGCCGGGCCGCTTGAGTGAGGCCGGGGTTGTAAAGGGATTCTTGACATTGATGGGCTGTAAAGGCATCCTTTACATGTGACCGAATCCTCGACGTCCCTGGCGTCCCTTTGCGCCCTGCTCGCCGAGCAGGCCTCGGTCCTGGCCGGGTCGATGGGCGCTCCGTTGACTCCACCGGCGTACCTCGACCTGGTCCGGCGTTCGCAGGACATCGCCGGCAAGGGGGAACAGGTGCTCAAGCTGTGCGTGCAGCAGGCCAGGGACGCCGGCCACACCTGGCAGGAGATCGGGGACCTGCTCGGAGTCACCCGCCAGGCCGCCTTCCAGCGATTCGGCAAGCCCATTGACCCCCGCACGGGAGAACCCATGGACAAGACAGTCCACATGGCCGACGCCGCAGAACGCGCCGTCGCGATCGTCACGGCAGTCCTCGAAGGACGCATGGACGAGGCGCGGCGCTCGTTCAACACCGAGGTGCTGGCGGCTTTCACCGATGAGGTGCGGGGCAACGGCCTGGCCACGGTCACCGGCCTCGTCGGCGCGTTCGAGGGCTTCGCGGAGGGCGAGCCCTTCGTCCGGCGGATCGGCGACCACACCGTCGTCGACATCCCGCTGCGCTACGAGGCCGGCGACATGAAGGCCCGGGTCGCATTCGACACCGACGAAAAGGTCGCTGGACTCTTCATTCTCGCGCCCGACACCCCGTGAGCCGTCGATCGCCCGGCTTCAGGTCCGGGTGAGCGCGCTGCGGTGGTCCGGGTAGCCGTGGATCTCGACGATCTGGGCGCCGTCGATGGTGAACACCTGGTAGATCCGTTGCGGAGGCGCGGGCCGGGCGCCTTCCCCTTCGCCGCGCAGGGTGATCCCGAGCACGACGGCGTCGCGGTCGACTTCGACGCTTTCGACGGTTGGCCGGGTTCCTTCCGCCAGGATCCGCTCAAGCCAGTCGAGCACCTCGGTTCTGCTGGAGCAGAGACCGGTCCAGCGGACCTTCGGGTGCAGGAGTGACCCGAACAGGTCCATGTCGTGGTCGCGGAAGGCGGCTTCGAGGTGGACGGCGATGTCGGCCAGCTCACCGGCCTCGGCCGGGTCGGGGAGGTCGGAGGCGTTCTCCGGCTGCGGCGCGGCAGGCCGGTCGGGCGTGATGTCGTACTGCCGCAGAAGGTCGATGACCTCCTCGCTGGGCTGCTTCCCGGAGATCCACACGCCCCGTCTGTCGGCGCCGGCTTCCAGGAGCTGTCGCACCGTCGCGATCCAGTCGCCGGACCGATCGGCCTGCTCGCGGCTGCCCACGGTCGCGAAAGCCAGCGGGGTGCCGTCGAAGCGGTCGTCGCGGGCGTCGACCTCGGCCCCGGCGTCGAGCAGCAGCCGGACCACCGCGGCGTTGCCGAGGTAGGCGGCGTTGTGCAGCGGCTGCTCGCCCACGCTGTTGCGTGCGTGCGGGGAGAAGCCGGCCTGGAGCATCAGCGCGACCGTATCGGCCGGGCGCGAGCCGGCGGTCTGGCAGATCACGGCACGCTCCTGCTGCGTCAACCGGTCGGGCAGGTCGGGGTGGTGGGCGAGAAGCCGTTGGACGGTCGGGCGGTCGGCGATCAGGCACGCGCCGATGAACTGGTCCACCTCGGTCGCGTCGTCGGCGGCGCCCAGGGCCCGCAGCCGTGCCGCGCTGTCGCCCTTGCCCGCCCTGACGGCCAGGCGCAGCGCGGGCACGCCGTCCTCGTCGGCGGCCAGGGGGTCGGCACCGGCCGCGAGTAGCGCTTCGACGACTGGGAGGGAAGCGTTGGCGGCGGCCTCCGGCAGTGCCTCGGTCGCGGGGCCCGCCGCGGCGCCCGTCGGCGTCGCGAGTGCGTCGAGCAGCAGCGAGGTGGCGACCGGGTCGTCGTGGAACACGGCCGCGCCCAACGCCCAGGTTCCGGTCACCCGGGCGCCTTGGGAGAGCAGCAATCGCAGGCAACGCTGGTCGCGATGGCCGGCGGCTTCCGCGATCGGCTGCCCCGGGTCGGGGTGGGCGCCGGCTTCGAGCAGCAGCCGGACGATGTCCGGGTTGTTGACCTCCACCGCGCCCTTCAGGGCGGAGCGGTAGCGGGGGCGGCCTCCGTCGTTGGTGTTCGGATTGGCGCCCGCGTCGAGGAGGAGGCGCACCACCTCGGCCATCCCGGCCGCTCTGCCCGGGTCGGTCCGGTGCCAGCGGGAGTAGCAGGCGTACAGCAGTGGCGGCCAGCCGCGGTCCCGGTCGGGGGCCGACGCGGCGACGGGATCGGCGGCGAGCAAGTCCCGTACCGCCGTGGCGTCGCCGAGGACCGTCGCGGCCGGCAGGCTGCGGCGGGCGATGTCCCTTTCGGTGCGGAGGATGTCGGCGGCCTGCCGCATGCGGCCCTCGACGGAGGCGGACACGAATGCCGTCACCGTGCGGGCTTCCGCCGTGGCGGCATCGACGGCGTCCTTGAGTCTGGGCCAGCTGGAGAAGCCCAGCTCGCGGGCCACGACCAGCTGGGCGGCGGCCAGGCCGAATGTGTCGCCTCCGGCGGACCGGTGGTGGCGGACGAACCGCTCCAACGCCGCCGACTCGCCCCGGCGGGCGGCGTCGCGCAGTTCCTTGGCGCGACGGCGAAGCTGGTCGAGATCGGGGTGCTGGGGAAGTGATTCGGACATGGCGTCTCCCTGCATGGCCTGCGGTCCGCTGCTCAGGCCGAGGAAGAGGCCACAGCCGCACGATCTGCTCACGTGGAGGTGGACTCAGTCCTTCCCGCGGACCCGGGGGCGCCCTCCAGCGCCACGGCAATCCTAGTCCAGCGCGTCCGGGCGGCCTCAGCGGTGGGGAACTGCCGGCGCTCAGCCTGGGTGGAAAGAGACACGGATGTTCGGGTCCGCGGTGGCCAGAAGCACGTAGCCGCTCGCGGGGGTCCACTGGTCCGGGATGAGGAACATCCTGTTCCCGGACTGCGCCAGCAGCCGCAGCCCCTCGTAGCGGTAGCGGAACCGCTGAGCGGAGCCGTTGGCCGGCAGGACGGTTTCGCGCACTCCCGGGCTGTCGAAGTAGAGGCGCTCGGTGGTGTCGACCCGCGCCGCCGGACGCAGCCACAGGTGGTGGGCGAGGTAGGCGGCGTCGCTGCGGCCGTGCACTTTGGCGTCGACGTGGGAGGCCCAGAAGGAGGCGAGCAGTACCAGCGCGCCGACCAGGACCAGCGCCACGAGCTCCTGGCGGAACGGGTAGACGCGTCCCGAGCCGCGCACGGCGAACACCCGACCACAGCCGGCGGCCAGTAGTCCTCCGCCGAGCAGCATCGGCGTCGCCAGCTCACTCGCGGGCCAGACCTGGAAGCCGCCCAGCACGCCGAGCACGAACAGAACGGCTCCGACCGCGATCAGAGCGAACGACCCGTAGCGGACGGCAGCGCGCAGCGCACCACGGTCGGCGGGGTGCTGCTGCGCGCGCGGGGGCCGGCGGGCCACGGAGCCGGACAGGTAGTAGCCGAGCACCAGCAGCAGGCCGACCGCGAGGGCGACGAATCCGGGGATGAACAGGGCGCTGGCGCTGCGCAGCAGATAGTCCTGGGTGGAGAACCCCAAGGTGGCGGCGTCGATGCCGAAGTGCTCGTAGAGGGCGTCGGTGTAGCTGAAGCCGAAGAAGAACAGCAGCGCCACGATGTAGGTGGTGGGTCCGAGGATCGAGGCGAGCGTGCTCGCCCAGCCGGTGCTCGGTGTGGTGCTCTCGGCCACGGCGGTCCTCCGGGCGTCCTTGGACTCAGGGGGTGGGCGATGGCGAAGCGGACTCCGAGGACGTTGGCGCGTTGGGGTCCACGACCGTGGTCGTCCGCTTGTCGATCTGATTCCCTTGCTGGTCGTACAGGGTCACGCAGACGGTGTGCGGGCTGATCGCCGGCGACTCGGTGTCCGGGTTGAAATTGAAGTCGAGCGGTTGTGCGCCGTTCGGGGGCACGTTGACCGGCTGGGAGGGTGGAGTGGCCTGTTGGGTACGCGTTTCGCTGGTGCAGTCGGCCACGCGGACGGTGCCGACGAAGGCGTCGGTGGCCGAGTGGTTCTCCACGGTCAGGTGGACGTCGTCCGGCCAGGTGCCGGAGAAGTTGTCGGAGATACGACCAGCGGTGTTGAACCCACCACCATCATCTCCGCCTCCGGTTGTGCTTCCTCCGCCGGTACTGCCCGTCGCGGTTGCTGACCCGGTGTCCGTGCCCGTCGCCGTCGCCGTTGCCGCGGTCGTCGTCGGCCCGGGCGTTGACGTCCCCGACGAACAGCCGGCCAGAACGGCGAACCCCACGACCGCGGCGGCCGCCGTCGCGAAGGCCCTTAGTGTGGTCGAGATCCCGGTTCCGGTACGATCCATCCCGCCATCGTGCCCAACTGAATGACCACTGGCGTGTCACCGTTGCCCTCGGCGGAGGAGATCGACCCGTACGGAGCAGGGCCGGCGATGGTTTGGCGGGCGGTCGCCGTGTCGACATTGCGCAAGGCCGCAACGCTGAATGCCGCCATCGCATGCAGCCTCGCGCGCAGAAGTTCTGATGCCGAGGCACTGGCAGCGGCTCAAGCACTCACGCGCCGCCCCACCCAGCAGCCACCCCGTCGAGAGGGCCGGACGCTCCATCAGCTTGCGTGAGCGTCGGGTCAGCTCCCGCGCGAGGGCTCCTCTCGGCAGACGCTCGGGAGGGCCCCCGCCCCTCCAGCCTACGGCGTTCGGCTGAGCGGGACCCGAGCGCAATGACCGGCGCCGCGCGCAAGTCGGCAGGCGGATCACGCGGTCCCGCAGCGCCGGGTACCAGGAGCGGCGGTGTTGCCCGGTCACCTGTGCTGAAGGCCTGCAGGCCTGCTGGGCACCTGGGTTGAAGTGGCGACAGGCGCAGCACCGAGTGCGATCATCTCGGATGACCAGATGACCAGATGACCGGACGTCACCGATGAAGACGAAGGGGATTCGCTGCCCGTGGGAACCACGGGGACTGATGCCAGGTCATATATGGCCGGTGCAGTGTGACCTGTTGGCTGGGAGCCAGCCGGCGAGGGCGCCGGCCGAGCCGATTCGAGATCCACGATGTGGAGGACCGCAGCGCTTTCCGGCTGCGATTCAACGAGGGAGTACATACGTGCGTGTAACGCGAAGGTTCCTTCTGCCGGCTGCGGCAGCGGTCCTGCTCACCCTGATCGCGCCAGGGGAAGGTCAAGGCGCCACCCCCGGACCGGAGTTCCATGCCGCGACGACTGCCGCCGCTGCGGCGACGGCCGGCGTCGCCGCGGCGGACGCCGGCGCTGACTCGAGTGCCGCGTCGCTGGCCTACTGGACGCCGCAGCGGATGCGGAAGGCGACTCCGCTCGATGCCTTGCCTGCCCCCGACCGCCACGCCGCCGCATCGAGGCCCGCGGTCGCCGAGGTTCCCCCGTCCGTTCCGCCGCTTCCGGCGGAGCATGCGGCGAGCGGCCTGGCCAGGCCGTCGCAGCACGCGATCTACGCGTCCGCCGCGGCTGGTCGGGCGTTCTTCCACAATCCCCGGACCGGAGGCGACTACTCCTGTTCGGCGAGTGCGCTCAACAGCCCCTCCCGGCAGATGGTCGTCACCGCGGCCCACTGCGTTCACGGGGGACGCGGCGGCACGTGGATGACGAAGTGGGTGTACGTGCCGGACTACTACAACGGTTCGGTACCCTACGGTGTCTTCGCAGCGAAGTCCTTCCGCACCTTCCAGGCGTGGCTCACGTACAGCACCGCCGCCCGTGATGTCGCGATGGTGACCACGTGGCCGAACAACGGCAGGAAACTGGTCAACGTCACCGGGGGCAACGGCATCACCTGGAATGGCAGCCGCACCTCGCCCGTGTACGTGCTGGGCTACCCGGACAACTTCTACCGGGGTGAGATACAGATGTACTGCAGCGGCTGGACGAGCCCCGAGTGGGGCACCAGCAGGTTGCAGATCCGTTGCCGGTACGGTCACGGCTCCAGCGGCGGACCCTGGCTGCGCTGGTACAACACCGGCACCGGCCTCGGCTACGTCGACGGTGTCACCAGCACCGGCAGCCTGACCACGGGGTGGGATCAGAGCCCCTACTTCGACGCTTACGTCGCCGGTCTGTACCGGGCACAGGGCTCACTGACCTGATCACCCAAGCGCGGCAGCGCGGCGGTGCGAGGCGGGCGGGCGTTCCGCCGGAGCCTCGCCCGTCGCCGCGCCTCCCCGGCGTCGAACGGCGGGTCACAACCGCACCGTCCGACGCGGCCCGATGAGCTTCGCTGGATCGGCCAGCCGCCCGATCGCCGAACTGACAAGGGCTCCCCACTTGCCGCTCCACCCGTGGCCCGGGAGCGAGGGGATCACGAGCTCGAGGGCGTCGGACGCCTTCCCGCCGTGACTGACCGGATCCACGAGCGGGTCGATCACCTTGATGAACTCCATCACCGACCCCGGCCAGCCGTGCGTCATGATGCACGGAGTCGCCCCTTCGACAGGCGAGCGGACGCGCAGGAAGTGGATGTCGACCCCGTCGATGGTCGTCGTGAACTGCTCGTAGCGGTTCAGCTGATCGGCGACGCGCTGCATCTGGTAGGACCGCCCCCAGTACCCGGCAAGCTCCTGCACGTAGGCCAGCGGGATCCCCATGGACCAGTCGTCGACGGGCTCCCTCTCCGGCCATCGCGTCCGCGCCAGCCGCTCGCGGAGGTCGTCGATCACCGCGTCGTGGGACGTGAAGATGCGGCGCGGCGCTGAGGGAAGAGCCGCTGGAGGTGCCCTTCTCGAGGTGCCGCAGTCGGCCGGTCGCCAGGGGATCCCTTCGGACGCTCAGTACGGCGAGGGCTGGTTGAAGATGACGGTCAGGCTGGTGATCCTGCCGTCGCGGATGGCGAAGTAGCTGGTCATGACCAGCACCTCGGGCAGGTTGGTCTTGTCGTAGTCGCCGTCGTACTTGGCGCGCACGATGATGTCGCCGTGGTGGTCGATGACCTCGCGGACCTCCATGGTGACGTGGTCGCCGACGAACTCCTTGTCCATGAACCTGCGGATCGCGTCGGCGCCCCAGATTTCGCGCCGGTTGTCGTTGACGTAGGCGTCTGGCGCGAAGGTCGCCACGATCCGTTCGGTGTCGAACGCGTTGACCGCGGCGATGTGCTCGGCCACGACGGCGGGGAGGTCGGTTGTCACGCTGGACATGGCGGGGATCCTCTCTATCAGCCGGAAGGCTGTCGTGATGACCGGCTGACCGGCCTGAGTCGGTCTGCTACCTCCGATGCTCACCGCTCCAGCCAGGTGAGGGTCAAGGCCGCGATGTCGCATTGACCCTCACACAACGGGAGGGTTGAGAATGAGCAGATGAGCCACGCGCTGACGATCGGCGACTTCTCCAAGGCGACGCACCTGAGCATCCGAACGCTCCGGCACTACCACCAGATCGGACTGCTGGAGCCGACCGACGTCGACCCGGACACCGGCTACCGCCGTTACGCGACCGAGCAGATCCCAGCAGCCCAGGTGATCCGCCGGTTCCGGGCCCTTGACATGCCGCTGGACGACATCCAGGCCGTACTGTCCGCGCCTGACCTGCGGACGCGTGACCACCTCATCGCGGCCCACCTCGCCCGAATGGAGGACGGCCTGGCCCGGACCCAGCAGGCCGTGGCGTCCCTGCGCGACCTGCTCGAGCACGGGACCGCGCCGGCGGCGATCGGGCACCGCAGCGTGCAGGCGACGCCCGCCGCGGCGATCAGCGAGGACGTCGGCGTGGCCGACGCCCTGCTCTGGTACCAGGGCGCGCTGGGAGAACTGCGCGCCACGCTGGCCGCCCAGCGCATCCGAGCCGACGGTCCTGCTGGAGGAATGTTCGCGGACGAGCTGTTCGGTGACGAGTACGGCCGGGCGACGGTCTTCCTTCCATGCGATGGGCGGGTCCGACCGATGGGGCGCGTCACGCCGTCGACCGTGCCCGCCGCAGAGCTGGCCACCATCATCCATACGGGTCCGCACGACGAGATCGACCGCGCGTACGGGACCCTCGCCGCCCACGTCGCCGAGCACGAACTGGCTGTCGACGGGCCGCTGCGCGAGTACTACCTGATCGGCCCTGGCGACACCGCCGACGAGAGCGCCTGGCGGACCGAGATCGGCTGGCCTGTCTTCGCCACCGGGACCACCGGCTAGCACCCCGACGACTCAGGGGCCCACCGGACGCCGCCGGGCCCCGCCGCGGCGTGCCCTCACCCAGCAGGCTGCAGACCGGCTGGCCCGGCGTCCCGGAAAGATCTTCAAAGAAATCCGGGAGGCGGTGTCGGATCGGGGCGGTGGTGTTCGTAGCAGGGGTGAGGCCGTCCACCAGGGGAGGCGCCAGGGCAAAGGAGCCGCGATCATGAAGCTTACGACCATGACGCAGGTCACCATCGACGGAGTGATGCAGGGAAATGGCGGCGCGTCGGATGACCGCAGGAACGGATTCGAGCGCGGCGGATGGGCCCGGGGGAAGGGCGACGAGGAGACCAGGACGTTCATCACGCAGACCTACCAGCGCGCCGAGGCGTTCCTGTTCGGTCGGCGCACCTACGAGTTGTTCGCCGGCTCCTGGGGATCAATCGACCAGATGCGCGCACATCCCATCGGCGTGGCCTTGAACGAGGCTCCGAAGTACGTTGCCTCGACCACGCTCACCGCGCCGCGTTGGGCGGACACGACCGTTCTCCGCGGTGACCTCGCGGCGGCTGTCAGCGAGCTGAAGGCCAAGCCCGGGGGCGAACTGCAGGTGCACGGCAGTGGCGCCCTGACCAGGTGGCTGCTGGAGAACGATCTGGTCGACGAGATGACTCTGATCGTGGTCCCGGTGATCCTCGGCCAGGGCGCGAGACTGTTCCCGGAGACCGGTCCGGATCTTGCGCTCGACCTGGTCGAGTCGCGGGTCGACGCGAATGGCGTGTCGATCCAGGTCCACCGGCCGGCCGGGCGCCCGCGGTATGCAACGGCTTGAAGTCCCTGACCACCAAAGCACGCTGTCTTGACACCAGAGGAGATGATCTTCAGATGCAGTACCTGATTTCCGTGATCGATGACAAGAGCAATCCCGGCAGCACGGACAGGCAGCCCGCCATCAGCGCGTTCAACGAACGACTGATTGCCGAGGGCAACTGGGTTTTCGCGGGCGGACTCGCGGACACCGACACGGCAACGGTCATCGACAACCGGGGCGAGCAGGCGGTGTTCACCGACGGGCCTTTCGTGGAGTCGAAGGAGTATCTCGCCGGCGTCTGGGTGTGGGAGGCCCCCGATCTGGATGTGGCGCTCAAGCTCGCCGCCGAGGCGTCGAAGGTCTGCGACCGGAAGATCGAGGTGCGGCCGTTCCAGTGAGCGACGTCGAGCAGGCGATCACCCGGGCCCACCACGAGGAGTGGGCTCGGGTGGTCGCCGCCCTGACCAGGCGCTTCGGTGACCTCGACATCGCCGAGGAGGCGGCCGCCGAGGCGTTCGCGGCCGCCGTGCGGCGGTGGCCGGCCGACGGTGTGCCTCCCAACCCCGGCGCCTGGCTGACCACCACTGCCAACCGCAAGGCCATCGACCGGATCCGCCGCGAGAACAAGCGCGACGACAAGCACAGGGAGGCTCGGATGGTGTACGACGACGACCCGCCCGAGCCTGTCGGCGCCATCGACGACGATCGGCTCCGGCTGATCTTCACCTGCTGTCACCCGGCGCTGGCGATGCAGACCCGGGTGGCGCTGACGCTGCGCATGGTCGGCGGTCTGACCGTGCCCGAGATCGCCCGTGCCTACCTGGTGGCCGAGACCGCCATGGAGCGGCGGATCACCCGCGCGAAGGCCAAGATCAAGGCGGCCCGCATCCCCTATCGGGTTCCCTCCGTGGAGGATCTCCCGGCACGCGTGTCCGGCGTGCTCGCCGTCCTGTTCTTGGTGTTCAACGAGGGCTACCTGGCGACCGGCCGCGACACCGATCCGCTTCGTCACGACCTGACCGCCGAGGCGATCCGGCTCACTCGCCTGATCCGTGCGCTCCTGCCGGAGGACGGTGAGGTGGCCGGGCTGCTGGCGCTGATGCTCCTCACCGAGGCCCGCCGCACCGCCCGGGTCTCGGCCGGCGGCGAACTGGTCGCGCTCGACGAGCAGGACCGTGGGGCCTGGGACGTGGCGCTGATCGCCGAGGGTCACCGGCTGGTGCGCGAGCGCCTCGCCGCTGCCGCCGCCGGGGTGGCTCCGGGTCGCTACCAGATCCTCGCGGCGATCAACGCCGTGCACACCTCCGCCCGCGACATGCGCGACACCGACTGGTCGCAGGTCCTCGCCCTCTACGACCGGCTCGTCCGCCTCGACCCCTCGCCGATCATCGCCCTCAACCGGGCCATCGCGGTCGCTGAGCTCGACGGCCCGGAGGTGGCCCTGGCAGCCGTCGACCGTCTCGAGCACAGCTTGGCCGGCTATCACGCCTACCACGCCACCCGCGCCGACCTGCTGCGCCGGCTGGGCCGCAGTCAGCAGTCGCGCGCGGCATACGACAGAGCCATCGAACTGGCGGGCAACACCGCCGAGACCGCCTACCTGACCCGCCGCCGCGACCAACTGCGCTAGCGCCCGCGGGTCCCTACGCCAACAGCGGCACGCCACGCACAACCGCCGAGGACTGCTCTCGCGCGTCCTCGGCGCCTGACGGTGGGCTGCGGCTCCTTCGGCCCGGGTTTCGTTCGTCCGGGCGGCCTAGTTGTCTCTTTCGGGTGGTTCACGGACGTGGTGCGCGTGTGGACCGATCCGCACCGGGGGTGGCCCCGAAGGTGAGGGGGATGCCCGTGATGGTGCGGGTTGATGTGGACAGAGATGGGGCGTGATGGGCCAGGAGCGCATCGATACCCGGTTGCTCGCGGAGCTGACCGAGCAGTCGCAGGACCTCAACAGTGACGCGTTGCGGATCACGCGTGGGGCGATCGAGGAGTACGCCGAGCAGGCGGCTCCGCGTCGCTGGTGGCAGCGTGGCGGAACGGTCGCCGCCCTGGCAGGGGGTGCGGTGCCGCTGGGCACGGGCAAGGCTGCGGCCGCGAGTGGCAGCACTGACGACGTGATGGCGTTGCAGACCGCGGCGTCGCTCGAGAACCTCGCCGTGAGCGTCTACACGACCGCGGCCGAGCTGCCGTTCATCAAGGACGGCAACAAGGCCGTGGCCGCGTTCATCGCGAAGACGACCAGTCAGCACACCGCGCACGCACAGGCGTTCAACGCGGCCGCGACCCAGGCCGGCGGGAAGGCGCAGAACAACCCGGACCCGAAGTACGCGGCGATCGTGAAGCAGACGCTGCCGTCGATCAAGAGCCCGGCGGATGTGGTGAAGCTCGCGATCACGCTGGAGGATGTGGCCGCGCAGACCTACACCAAGAACGTCTCGCAGGTCTCCGACCCGCAGCTGCGCAAGCTCTTCGCCTCGGTGGCGCCGGTGGAGGCACAGCACCGCGCCACGCTGCTGGCGGTGCAGGCGCTGCTCGCCGGGGGACATCCGGAGCTGATCACCATCCCGGTCGACCCGTCCAAGCTGCCCGCGGCTGCCGGCAGCGTCGGGTTCCCCGACGCCTTCTACCCGACCAAGGACGCCTCGCCGATCAGCGAAGGAGCTGTGCAGTGAGCGAGACCCGTGGCGGCTGGGAGCTGCCCATCGGCGAGCACGAACTCATCCGGCTCACAAAGGACCTCGACGAGGCCCACCGCACCTACCTGCCCGCCATGAACGCGTCCGCGGCGGATTTGACCGAGCAGATCCGCGACCGGCGCGCCGCCTTGGCCCGCGACGATGCTGCCTTGTTCCCGCAGGCGTCACGGCGCCGCTTCCTGCTCGGTGCGGGCGGTGCGGCCGCGGCCTTCGCTCTGGCCGCCTGCTCCAGTTCTTCGACGAAGAACAGTGTCGGCTTCGGGTCTGGGGCCAGCGGTCTGCCGGTGGCCGCGTCGGCCTCGTCGAGCGGCATGTACACCGGGGACCTGCAGGTCGTCGCGCTCGCCACGGCTTTGGAGAACCAGGCTGTGGGCGCGTACGCCGCTGCTCTCGCTGCGGCGAAGGCCGGGAAGCTCGGCACCGTCCCTGCGGCGGTCGGCACCTTCGCCGAGACTGCGATGAGTCAGCACGCGGACCACGCCAAAGCCTGGAACGCCGTGCTCACCGGCGCGGGGAAGCCCGCGATCACGGGTGTGCCGCTGTCCAACCAGCCCGCGACCCTCAGGGCGCTCGGCGCGGCCACGGACGTGGGTGCGGTGGCCAAGCTCGCTCTGCAGCTGGAGCAGCAGGCCGCGGAGACGTACCTGTTCGCGACCTACAACGTGACCAGTCCGGCCGGGATCGCGACGGCTGCCACGATCGCGCCGGTCGAGGCGATGCACGCGGCGATCCTCAACTTCGTCCTGGGCCAGTACCCGGTGCCGGACGACTTCCTGCCCGTGGACAAGGCGGCCTCCCCGAGCCTGCTCATGTTCACCCCCGCCACGAGCGCAGGCACGAATGCGCCGAGCCCCCAGTCCTCAGCCGCGCAGCCCTCCGGGGCGGCGCAGATCACCATCAGCAACTTCGCGTTCCAGCCCACCGACCTGACCGTGGCCCCAGGCGCGACCGTGACGGTGATCAACAACGACGCCACCGCGCACACCGTCACCGCGAGCACCGGAGGCGGGTTCGACACCGGCCACATCAACGCCGGCGCCTCGGCGACGTTCACCGCGCCGACCAAACCGGGCAGCTACCCCTACATCTGCACCATCCACCAGTTCATGCACGGCACCCTCACGGTGCGCTGAGGAGACGTCACGGCGACTGCTCGCTTGATCTGCGGGTCGCCGTGACTGTCGGACCGGCCGCGACGTCGCCGTCCACGTTTGCCTCGCGGACAGTATGATCCGTCCCGCTACCAGGCGGCCCACGCTGCGCGGGGTAGCCCGTGATCAACTCGCCGCGCGGGTCGCCCACGTCACACACGTGACGGCAGGGTGGCGCCGCCGGCCCCGCAGGGTCGTCAGGTCAGGGGTGGCTTCCGGTCCGACACGGAGGGAAGCCGGCGGGTCGCGCGGGCGCGCACCCCGACCGCGATGCGGGCGACCAGGCACAGCACCCCGGTGCCACCGACCGTGATGGCGGGTATGAAGACGCTGAGCGGGTCATCGGGGTAGCGGCCGAGGAAGAGCACCAGCCCGCCCTCCACCAGTGCGATCGTGACCACGGTCAGCACCGCTCCCGTGTTCACCCACCGGGCCGCGACGGCGTCGACGGCCCGGGGGCGCAACTGCCACCACATGCCCAGGCAGGCGAGCCCGCAGATCCCGATGAACCCGCCGATGGCGGTGAACCTCCCCAGCGGGGCGGAGACCACGAGCGCGCTCGCCGCCGGGACGGCGACCGCGGCGGCGCTCAGCATGCCGACGCGGAACACGGAGTCCGGAACCGCCCCTTGAGTGACCATGCCCGCATTCTGGCAGGTGGTCAGACGCCAAGCGCCAGGCCACTTCGGGCTCGGTCCATCGGCGCCCGCCCCCGGTGGCAGCGCCCACATCAGCTGAGCGGCATGCGCCCGGCTCAGTCTCCGGCGCCGCCTCGGGCATGCCCATGTGCGGGTGCCGGCCGGGTGTGATCACCCAGCCGGCCCGCAGTCCGATTTCAGTGACTCGGAAGCAGGTCGACGTTGCCGTCGAACTGCCACAGCGGGTTCGGCGTCGGCTTTCCGTCGTTGATGATCAGGAAGTAGCCGTTCACCTGGATCGGGCCGTCGCCGTCGGCGATGTACCGGCCGTTCGGGTTGACGTCGACCTGGTAGACGGCCTGGGCCATGACGCCGGCGCCGGGGGCACCCCAGAAGACCGTGCAGCGCCAGTCGTTCCCCGGCCCCTCCTGCGCGCCGAGCCCGTCGCTCTTGCTGCACACCGCGGAGGTCTTGAACTGCGTCGGGTCGACCGCCGGTTGGCGCATCTGCGCCTGCTGGTACGGGAAGAGGTTGGCGAACGCCGTGGCCATCGACCGCTGGACCTTGTCCTGGGTGATGCCGGAGCCACCGCCCCCTGTGCCGATGGCGACGACGCCGACCGTCGCGACCAGCACGCCGACCAGGGGGAGGAGACCCACCGTCAGCGCGCGGCGTCCGGCGCCGTCGTTGCTCAGGTTCGTGAAGTCCCGGCGGACGAACAGCGCATACGCCAGCGCCGTCGCGACGACGGCCCAGACCAGGCTGACGCCGATGCCGATGAGCAGGGGCCCTGGCTGCTGGGGAGCGGTGAACAGGCCGTTCCAGGAGATGAAGGCGTAGCCGGGCAGCGCCAGGCGCACCGCGACCGGTAGCGGCAGCATCTGGGCCACCTGCATGCCGAGGGCGGCGATCATGGGCAGGAGCAGGCCCATCGGGGAGCGGCCCAGGGCGACGGAGCCGAGCAGGCCGATGGCGGCCAGGGCGAGCGTCGGTGCCAGCACGCAGATCCAGGCGAGGAGCACCTGGCCGGCCGCGTCCCCGCCGGTGAGCAGATGGCCGTCCAGTCCGATCAGCGGCTGGTTCCCCTCCGCGAGTAGACCGCCGAGGATGCCGGAGACGGCCAGGCCGGCCACCAGCAGACCGATCACGCTGACGCTGGCGATCGCCTTGGCGGCGAAGATCCGTCGGTGCGAGCGGACGGTGATCAGCACATGGCGCCAGGTGCCCAGCCGGTCCTCGGACGCGAACACGTCGCCGGCGACCACGGAGGTGACCAGTGGCAGCGCCCAGGTGCCGGCGAGGCCGAGCACCACCAGGGACCCGGCCCAGCCGGTGGCGTGCATCGAGCGGCCGAAGAGGGTGTCGGACGGCAGGGTGCTCTGCTGGTCGATCGCGAAGACGAGCAGGCCCGGGCCGAGCCAGCAGAGCAGGAGCAGCAGGCGTACCCGCCACGCGGAGAGCTGCTTGACCAGCTCGAAGCGGAGGACGCGGGCGACCGGGACGGGGCGTCGCGCACCCTTCGAACCGGGCTCGGCCCTGGTGGCCGGGGCGTCGGCGAGGGTCGCGGTCATCGGCGGGCCTCCGGCTCGGTGGCGGCGGGCTGCTCGGTCGGGGCGGGTTGCTCTGTGGGGACTGCCTGCTCGGTCAAAGACAGGAAGGCCGCTTCCAGCGGCGAGACGACGGGGGCGAGTTCGCGCACGGCGAGGTCCGCGCGCACGATCCGCGCCACCAGTTCGTCCAGAGCCGCCACCCGGGCGCGGACGACGAGAACGTCGCCGTCCGGGCGCGCCGGGGCGTCGGCGCCTTCCACGAGGTCGATCCCGGGCGTCTCGGCCGCCAGAGCGCGGGCGGCGGACGGGTCCGAGGCGCGCAGCAGGTAGTCGAGTTCGCGGGTGTCGTCGGTGAGCTTCTTCAGCGGGCCGGAGAAGACCACGCGCCCGGAGGACAGGATGGTGACCTCGGAGCAGAGCGCCTCCAGGTCGTCCATCCGGTGGCTGGACAGGACGACCGTGGTGCCCTCGGCGGCGAGCCGGCGCAGGACCGTGTGCACCTGCCTCTTACCGGCCGGGTCCAGGCCGTTGGACGGTTCGTCGAGCACCAGCAGTCGCGGCTTGGTCAGCATCGCGGCGGCCAGTCCGAGCCGCTGCCGCATGCCCAGGGAGAAGCCGCGGACCTTGGTGTCGGCGGCGTGGGCGAGGCCGACCTGTTCCAGCGCCTCGTCGACGTCCCCCGTGACCGCGTCGTCCGGACGCAGCGCGACGATCGTCGCCAGGTTCTGCCTCGCAGTCAGCGTGGGATAGAGGCCTGGGCCGTCGACGAAACCGGAGACACCGTCAGGCGCGTCGAGCCCGCGTCCGACCGGAGCGCCGAGGATCTCCAGACTTCCCTCGTCGGCGACCGCCAGTCCGAGCAGGAGACCCAGCAGCGTGGTCTTGCCGGCACCGTTCGGGCCGACCAGACCGTGGATCTGACCCTGCGCCACATTCACATCGACCTGGTCGAGCGCGACGACGTCACCGAAGACCTTGGTGATGCCGTGGCCCCTCACTGCGGTGGTCGTTTCCATCCGTTCCTTCCTCAGCTAGCAATCACGTGGGCCCCCGTCCCTTGAGGGGACGGGGGCTTGATACGGGATGTTCGTTGTTCAGCTCACGTTGATCGCCGTGTCGTCGAGCACGAAGGAGGTCTGCTTGGTGTAGTCCTCCGCGCCGATGAACTTCAGCGTGACGGTCTGGCCCGCGTAGCCGGCCAGGCTGAAGCTGTGCTGCGCGTAACCGGTGTTGTGGTCGAGGTTGGAGTAGGTGTGCAGGGTCGTCAGCACCGTGCCGGCGCTGTTGAGGACCTGCACCTTGAGGGTGTCGTACGCCGTGGTGGTGGATGTCTCCGCCGTGTCCACGTGCAGCCAGAAGCTGAGCTGCGCCGTGGTGCAGCCGGTCGGCAGGGTCACCGTCTGCGACAGGGTGTCGGTGTGGGTGGTCCCGTAGCCGTCCAGCCACGCGTCCCAGCTGCCGGAGTGCGGCGGCTCGGTGGAGGAGTTGCTGATGACGCCCGAGGTCGCGGACCACGGCGAGGCCGTGCCGGTCTCGAAGCCGGGGTTGCCGAGCAGCTGCTGCGGTGTGCAGCTGGGGTTCGGCACGGTCGCGCTTGCCTCGGTGCTCTGCGCGCCCTCGCCGATGGCGTTCACGGCGCTGACCTTGTAGTAGTAGGTCTGACCGGCGGTCAGACCGCTGTCGGTGCAGGAGGTCACCGCGCCCAGACCGCTGCAGCCGCCGCTGGTCAGCAGCGTCTCGTTGCCGCTGGCGGTGCCGCGGTAGACCTTGTACGAGGTGATGGTCTCGCCGCCGCTGTTGGCCGGCGGCGTCCAGTTCAGCGCGACCTGCCCGGTTCCGGCCGTCCCGGTGAGGCCCGTGGGCGCGCCAGGTGCCGTCGCGGCGATCGGGGCGGCCGTGATGCTCACCGTGGAGGACGCGGTGTTGGCGGGCGAGGCGCTGTCGGTGACGGTCAGCGTCGCGGTGTAGGTGCCCGCGGTGCCGTAGCTGTGCGTCGGGTTCTGGGACGTGCTGGTGGTCCCGTCGCCGAAGTTCCAGCTGTAGCTGTACGCCGGAGTGCCGCCGGTGCCGGTGCCGGTGAAGGAGACGTTGAGCGGCACCTGGCCGGAGGTCGGCGTGGCCGAGGCGGTGGCCGCCAGCGGGTTGCCGACCGCGTTGACCGTGGTCGTCACCTGGGACGTCGCGGTGTTGGCAGGCGAGGCGCTGTCGGTGACGGTCAGCGTCGCGGTGTAGGTGCCCGCGGCGGTGTAGGTGTGGCTCGGGTTCTGGGTCGTGCTGGTGGACCCGTCGCCGAAGTTCCAGCTGTACGTGTACGGGGCCGTGCCGCCGGTGGCCGATCCGGTGAAGTTCTCCGTCAGCGGCGCGTTACCGGTGGTCGGGGACCCGGTGGCGCTCGCGGACAGGGGGGTCGCCCCCTGGACCCAGAAGTCCTCGAGCGGGTCGCCGAGGGCCGCCTGGTCCGCGGTCGTCATCGGGAACGTGGACGCGCCCAGGTTGTTGTTCGGGTCGATGACGCCGGAGTGCACGTTCTGCATCGTGCGTTCCATCGCCGCCAGCACGTTGGCCGTGTTGTACGCCACGTGCGAGACGTAGTGCTGCTTGACGTAGGCCGGGTTACCGATGACGAGCAGCGGCACGCGGTAGGTGTTGCTGACGTGGTCCGGACCGTTGCTGCCGTTCTGGGTGTCGTCCTCGGTGACGACGATCAGGGTGTTGTCCTTGTACGTCGGGTTCGTCATGATCGAGCTGACGATGTTGTTCGTCGCCGTGTCGTTGCCGGCGATGTCCTGGTAGGTGCCGGGGTGGTCGTTGAACAGCTCGACGTAGTTGTACGACGGCATCCCGTTCTGGCTGATGAAGTTGAGGTAGTCGCTGGAGATCGTGCTGTCGGGGAGGCTCTGGTTCAGGCAGGTGTACTCGTTGGTGTGCAGCTCTTCGGGGATGGTCGTGCCCGGACGGTTCGGCGGCAGGACCTCGACCTTGCCGTCAGCCGGGTTCTTCCAGTATCCGCTGCCGCTGTTGAGCATCCAGTAGATGTCGCCGTTCATGATGAACGAGTACGGACTGGTGCCGCTGCTGGCGCCGGACGGAGCCGTACAGGCGTTGGTGCCCTCGTCCGTGGGGCCCTTGGAGCTCTGCAGGAAGCGGTCGAACTGCGTGCCGTTCGACGGGTACGACTGCTGCTGGCTGCTCGACGAGGACTGGCCCGAGAAGAGGAACCAGTGGTTGGGGCCGGAGGGCGGCTGAACGCCGGTGCTGTACGAGTCGGACAGCGAGTAGGTCTTCGCGAGCTGGTGCAGGTTGGGCACGGAGCTGATGTGGTTGGTGCTCTGCGTCACGCCGTTGCAGCCGGCGGCGATCGTGGTGGCGCAGTCGCCCAGGTAGTCGTCGAAGGTGTGGTTCTCGCGATAGATGATCACGAAGTGCTGGAACGGCGGGAAGTACGGCGCCGTCGGGTTCACCGCCGCGGTGGGCACTCCCACGACGGCCTGATGGCCGGCGACCGTCCGCACGACGCTCTTGTTGGCGATCTTGAAGTTCTTGGGCTGCCGGAACTTCGCGAACTCCACGCCCGGCGCGGCGAACTTCGCACCGGTGCAGTCGAAGTCGTCCGGCTTGTAGCTCTGCGGACGGTGGCCGACCGGCAGGTTCTTGGCGTTCGCCGGGCTCGTCGCCGGGTTGTAGCCTCTCAGCGTGCACGAACCGACACCCGTCGCAGGGTGGGCGGCGTCGGCGATCCCGATGCCCTGAGCCACCCCCTCCGCCCCGCCGACCAGTACGGCGACGCTGGCGAGTCCGGCTATCCACAGTCTCGATCTCTTCATCGGCACTCCCGTGTCGAGTCGTTGTCTACGCGCGTGTACACAACCACTACGGGATTGTGACGACAGGTCAAGGTCACGACAAGTGGGCATGGTTGATCCACTTATCCGGCCATCGAATGTTCGTCGCGCGTTGCCCTGCGCTCCGCTCATTGGGGGTCTTGACGGCCGGCGCCCGCGCCTCGTCGCAGCGATCTTCCGCCTCCGGCGGCTGCTGTGTCCCTGGTGCATCGCGATCGGGTGCGCGGCGGGGGTTCGAGGCGCGAGTCGCCTGGCAGGGGCCAGTTCATCGTGACAGCCTGATTCCACAGGCGGCACGGAACACCGGTACGCAGGGCGGTCGGTCGCGAGATGTCCGACGCTCACCTCCGGGCCAAGCTGTGAGAGTGCCTATGCGCCGACAACCCTGGTGGCCGTGATGAATGCGAGCGACAGCACGAGCGCCGCGCCCGGCGGCGAGGACCGACCGGTTCTTGCGGTCCGTGGGCGCCGTCTGTTCGACGGTGCTCGCCTGCTCCCCGGCGAGAACGCCACCGTGCTGATCAGGGCGGACCTGATCGTCGGTATCGACACCATCGGTGCGCCGCTGCCGGACGGGGCCGTGCTGCACGATCTGGGCCAGGTCACCCTGCTGCCCGGTCTGATCGACACGCACACGCACCTGGTCTTCGACGCGAGCGAGCAGGCGGCCGCGCACGTCCAGTCCGCGAACGACGAGGACCTGTTGGCGCACATGCGCACGGCCGCGGGTGCCATGCTGTCGGCCGGGATCACCACGGCCCGTGACCTCGGCGACCGCGGCTACCTCTCCTTGGCCGTCCGCGATGACACCGCGGCGGATGCGTTGGCGGGACCGCGGCTCCTGACTGCCGGCCCGCCGTTGACGCCGACCGGCGGCCACTGCTGGTTCCTGGGCGGGCAGGCGGACGGAGCCGATGGACTGGTCCGGGCGGTCCGCGAGCGGGCCTCCCGTGGTACGGACCTGATCAAGGTGATGGTGACCGGCGGCCGGATGACGCCGACCACGCTGCCGCACGAGTCCCAGTACACCCTGGCGGAACTGCGAGCCGTGGTTGACCAGGCACACGGCTTGGGCCTGCGGATCGCCGCCCATGTCCACGGCCGTCAGGGCATTCTCGACGCGCTCACGGCGGGCTTCGACACCCTCGAACACGTCAGCTTCATGACAGCGGAGGGATTCGCCCCCGACCCGGCGGTCATCGACGCCATCGCGGAGGCAGGCGCCATCGTCTCGGTCACCGCGGGAGTCCTGCCCACGTACACGCCACCACCGGGCTCCCCGGGCGCGATGCTCAGGCGGTTCATGCCGAAGATGCTGGCGCACATCAAGAACATGCAGGAGCGGGGCGTGCGGCTGACCCTGGGTCCCGACGGCGGGATCGGCCCCGGCAAGCCCCACACCGTCCTGCCCCACGCCATCACCGACCTGTCGGCCGCGGGCATCAGCACGACCGAGCTACTCGCGGCCGCCACCAGCACCGCCGCCGAGGCATGCGGGATCGGAAGCGAGGTCGGCCGCCTCCAGCCGGGCCACCGAGCCGACATCCTCGCCGTCGCCGGCAATCCCGTCGCCGATGCCGAAGCCATCCACCGCGTGGTTGCGGTGTACCGCAGGGGCCGACGAGCGTGCTGAGGCCAGCAGGTGCATCCGGGACCGCACTGCTCTGACCGGTCTGTCGGCTTGAAGGACGCTTACGGCCTTCACGGTCAGCGGGTGCACGCTGTCACTTGCTGCGCTCTCGAGCTCTCCGTGACGCCCTTCCGGCCGTATCTCCGCCGAGCCGCTGATTGAGGCCTCCGTTGACCTCAAGATTGGTTGAGGTCCTACCGTTCTCTCATGAGCATGGAGACCACAGCCTGGATGCAGCTGCACAGCGTCATGAACGCCCAGCAGGAACGCCGCCCTTTCGCTCGGGCGACGCTGCGCCGTATCGCCGCCTTCGCCCGTCCGCATCGCCGCCGCATCTGGCAGTTCGTGGTGCTCAGCGTGGCGACCGCGCTGCTCGCCGTCGCCACGCCGGTGCTCGCGGGGCGCGTCGTCGACGCGATCGTGTCCGGCGGCGACAAGAGCACCGTCGTACGCCTTGCCCTGCTCATCGCTCTGATCGCGCTCGCTGAGGCGGCGCTCGGGATACTCGGCCGCTGGCTGTCGTCGACCCTCGGCGAGGGACTCATCCTGGATCTGCGGACGGCTGTGTTCGATCATGTGCAGCGCATGCCGGTCGCGTTTTTCACACGTACGCGAACGGGCGCGCTGGTCAGCCGACTCAACAATGACGTGATCGGCGCGCAGCGGGCCTTCAGCAACACCCTCTCGGGCGTGGTGAGCAACATCGTGACGCTGCTGCTCACCCTCGCTGTGATGCTCACCCTGTCCTGGCAGATCACGCTGCTCGCGCTGGCGTTGCTGCCGGTGTTCGTGATCCCCGCGCGGCGGACGGGCAGCAGGATGGCGAAGCTCCAGCGCGAGGCTGCCAACCTCAACGCCTCGATGGGCACCCGGATGACCGAACGGTTCTCGGCGCCGGGCGCCACCCTGGTCAAGCTCTTCGGGCGGCCCGAGGAGGAGTCCGTCGAGTTCGCGGCGCGGGCCCGGCGGGTGCGGGACATCGGCGTCCGTACGGCGATGGCGCAGTCGGTGTTCATCACGGCGCTCACGCTCGTCTCCGCGCTCGCGCTCGCCCTCGTGTACGGGCTCGGCGGCTGGTTCGCGCTGCGCGGCAGCCTGGCGCCGGGCGCCGTTGTGTCGCTCGCTCTGCTGCTGACTCGCCTGTACGCGCCGCTCACCTCGCTCGCGGGGGCGCGCGTCGAGGTCATGAGCGCCCTCGTCAGCTTCGAGCGCGTTTTTGAGGTGCTCGACCTCAAGCCGCTCATCGAGGAGAAGCCCGACGCCCGCGACGTCCCGCAGGGCCCGGCCTCGGTGGAGTTCGACGACGTCCGCTTCGGCTACCCCTCCGCGGACAAGGTCTCCCTCGCCTCACTGGAGGAGGTCGCCGCCCTGGACACGCGCGACGGCGACGAGGTCCTGCACGGCATCTCCTTCCGCGCCGAACCCGGCCAGACCGTGGCCCTCGTCGGCTCGTCCGGCGCGGGCAAGTCGACCATCGCTCAGCTCCTGCCGCGGCTGTACGACACCGACCAGGGCGCCGTACGCATCGGGGGCGTCGATGTGCGCGACCTGAGCGCCGAGTCGATGCGGGCGACCCTCGGCATGGTCACGCAGGACGGGCACCTCTTCCACGACTCCGTACGGGAGAACCTGCTGCTCGCCCGGCCCGCGGCCACGGAGGACGAACTGTGGGACGTGCTGCGGCGGGCCCGCCTCGAAGACCTCGTGCGCTCGCTGCCCGACGGCCTGGACACCGTGGTCGGCGAGCGCGGCTACCGGCTCTCCGGCGGCGAGCGGCAGCGCATGACGATCGCCCGGCTGCTGCTGGCCCGCCAGCGCGTCGTCATCCTCGACGAGGCCACGGCCCATCTGGACAACACCTCGGAGGCGGCCGTGCAGGAGGCCCTCACGGAGGCCCTGGAGGGCCGGACCGCCCTCGTCATCGCCCACCGGCTGTCGACCGTGCGGGCCGCCGACGTGATCCTCGTCGTCGAGGCCGGACGGATCGTGGAGCGAGGCACGCACGAGGAGTTGCTGGCGGCGGAGGGCCGCTACGCCGAGCTGTACCGCACCCAGTTCACGAAGCACCCGGCAGACCATGCGGAGATCGCGGCGGCGGGGGAGACGGCGGCTCAGCTCAGGTAGCTTCGGCGCCGTTGGGACGCGCCGGACGGGCGGCTCAGCCCCGCGGCGTGATGGAATCCAGCACTGCGATCATGGCCTCGGCGGTCTGCTGATTGCAGCGGCCGAGGTCGATCAGGGGCTGGTTGGCCACCGGATGGTCCGCGCGCAGCGACGGCAGGGTGATGCCATGCCGGCCGAGCGACGATTTGAGCTGCGCCACCAGCTTGTCGGACAAGCGGTTGACGTCGATGTCGGACGGTTTGGCAACAGGCATGCCAGAACTCTCCAGCCCTTCGAGCGACAGGGGTTCGTGTGGTGACCTCAGCATGCCCGCGCTCGAACACTGCTGACACCGAGTACAACGGGATTGGCATGTGCCGATTCGCCCTCCGCTTCGCGCGGAGGGCCGGGCGGCTGCGGGGTGGTCCGCCGGACGGCGTCATGAGTTCGCTTGGTCGTCACTCGATGTAACGAAAAGGGGTGTCACTGTGCGAACCGCGCATCGCTCTGCCTGACCATCAGCCGCGAGGTGGGCGATCTGCTGCGCGGAGGAGAGGTCGGATGGACGGACTCGGAACAATCACGTCGATCGGGATCGGACGATACTGTGCCACGCTTCGAGGCAACAGGAGACGCTGCGCGGGGCTGCTCGCTGCCGTGCTGCTGATCATGCCGATCACGGTCGCCCTGCCGGGATCCGCTGCGGCGTTGGGCAAGCGGATCGGAGCAGAGATCGGCGCGCAGCCCCGGACCGGGCACCCGCTGTTCGCGCCGAAGACCGACTACCCCGTGGGCAAGAACCCGACCGCTGTGGTGGCCGCCGACCTCGCCTGCCACGGCCGCGCCGACCTGGCGGTCACCAACGGCGCCGACGGCACGGTGTCGGTGCTGCTGGCCAACCCGGACGGCACCTTCCAGCCGCAGCGGACCTACGCCACCGGCCTGGGCCCGAGCGCGATCGCGGCCGGGGACCTCACCGGCAACGGAAGACTCGACCTGGTGATCACCAACCAGGGCACCGGCGGCCATGACGACAACACCGTCTCCGTGCTGCTCGGCAACGGCGACGGGACCTTCCAGCCCCAGCGAACCTTCTTCACCGGAGCCAACCCGGACGCCGTGGCACTCGGCGACTTCACCGGCTCAGGGAAGCTGGACCTGGCCGTCGCCAATGTCGGCGACGACACCGTCTCGATCCTGCGAGGCAACGGCGACGGTACCTTCCAGGCCCCGCAGACCTATCCCACCGGTACCAACTCCAATCCCGCCTCGATCGCGGTGGGCGACTTCACCGGCAACGGCGTCCAGGACCTCGCGGTCGCCGACGACGGTATCGGCAAGGTCTCGGTCTTCCTGGGCAACGGTGACGGCACCTTCCAGCCCCAGCGGCTCTACCCCGCCGGCGTCGTCCCGATCTCGGTGGCAGCGGCGGACCTGACCGGCAACGGCCACCTCGACCTGGTGCTCGCCGACGAGGGCGACGGCCAGGTGCACGTCCTGCGCGGCAACGGCGACGGCAGCTTCCAGCCGCCTCGTGACTACCCGGCCGGGAGCGGCTCGCACTCGGTCGCGGTGGCCGACTTCACCGGCGACGGCAGCCTGGACCTGGCCGTGGCGAACGGCGCCAACGCGGTGGCGGTACTGCGTGGCAACGGCGACGGCACCTTCCAGCCCGCGCAGTCCTACCCGACCGGAGCCGGCCACTACTCGACCGGCGACACCGTGGCGGTCGGCGACTTCAAGGGCAACGGCCGAGCCGACCTCGCCGTCGCCAACGCCCTCGACGGCACCGTCTCGGTCCTGCTCAACACGCGCCGGAACGAGGACTGCGACCCACCTGGGCACGCCGACGGTTCGCAGGCGACACATGTCGGACACGCCGGACGCCGCGCGCACGGCTCTGAACGGATCTGACCCGTCCCAGCCCCGCGGCGGCGGACCCGATCACCCTGGACGCCTGGCGTCCGCCGGCTTCGGGCCGCCGCGAACGACAAGAACCCGAAACCGAACAGCGGCTTGCGCCGGATCGACGACAACGAATGGGAGCGCGTCATGGCAACACCAGCGACAATGGCCGGGACGCTCACCGTCGCAGGGCGAACCGTGCCGCGGATGGGCTTCGGGGCCATGCAACTTCGCGCTGCCCGACCCGAGGCTGCCCTGGCCGTGCTGCGAAGGTCCCTCGAGCTCGGTGTCCGCGTGATCGACACCGCCTGGTACTACGGCGACGACGTCGTCAACCGGTACATCGCCGAAGCGCTGCAGCCCTACCCGGCGGACCTCGTCCTGGCCACCAAGGCAGGCGCCCGCGTGACCCACAAAGGCCACTCGCCGAAGCCCGACTACAGCCCTGAGCAGTTGCGGGCCGGTATCGACCGCGACCGGAGCGTACTCGGACTGGAATCCATCCCGCTCACTCACCTGAGATGGTCCGGAGGGGACGTGGTCGACGGCGTGTCGTTCGACGACGCATTCGGCACGATGCTGGCGATGCGCGAAGAGGGCCGGATCGGGCACGTCGGACTGTCCAACGTCACCCTCGACCAGCTGCGCCGGGCACACGCGCGCGGCCCGGTCGCCAGCGTGTCGAACGTGTTCAGCTACGGCAGCCAGGGCGATACGCCGACACTGGAGTTCTGCACGGAGCACCGAATTCCGTACCTGCCGTTCGGACCGCTCGGCTACGGCGCAACCGACACCCCTCCGGCTCGACCGGGCCAGACAGTCGCGCAGGCTCAGCTCGCCTGGCTGCTCGCCCGCTCCCCGGTCACCGTCGTGATCGCAGGCACCAGCAACGTCGAACACCTCGAGGAGAACATCGAGGCAGGTGCATTCACCGCACAGGACTCTCGATGAGGCGTAGCGAACGCCGCCGACGCCCTCTTGACGCTCGGCATTGGTCTGGACCACTGTGTGGGGGTCGCCGCGGCAGCACCCCCACATGTTCCTCTGCAGCGCGTATTTCGCGCTGCCCATGTCCAGGAGGGCACGCTCATGAGGCGCGTCACCTTGCACTTCGCTGCGGCTGCCGCGATGGCCGCAGCGTCACTGCTGGTTCCGGCAGCAGCCCACGCCGGCACCGGGCTGACCGGGCTGATGGCGAACTTCGCCGTCACCCAGACCTGGTCGAGCGGCTTCGAGGGTGACTACACCGTCACCAACAACAGCAACCAGACCGTCAAAACCTGGTCGCTGACCTTCACCCTCCCCGCAGGCGAAGCGGTCACCAGCGCCTGGAACGGCACGCTCAGCCAGTCCGGGAACACCTACACCATCACCTCGCCGAGCTGGGCCTCCCCGCTCGCCCCCGGTGCCAGCGCGAGCGCCGTCGGCATGGACATCTCCACCGGCGCCACCCAGACCCAGCCGACCAACTGCACCATCAACGGCCTGCCCTGTCAGGGCGAACCAGCCGACACCACCCCGCCGTCCACCCCCGCGGGCCTCACCGTCACCGGCACCGGGCCCGGCAGCATCGCCCTGTCCTGGACGGCGTCCACCGACAATGTCGGCGTCACCGGCTACAACGTGAACGAGGGCGGATCCGTCGTCGCGACCACGACGGGGACCACGGCGAACGTCACCGGACTGCTGGGCGGAAGCAGCCACACGTTCACCGTCACCGCCTTCGACGCGGCCGGTAACGTCTCCGCGGCCTCCAATGCGGTCACGGCCGCGGCCGGCAGCGGCACCGCCCCCGGCGTCGGGGCCCCGTACGTCGACATGGGCGCCTACCCGACGCCCAGCCTGCCCTCGATCGTCGCGGCGAGCGGGCTCAAGCAGCTCTCACTCGCGTTCATCGTCAACGGCAGCACCCCGTGCACGGCCAGCTGGTTCGGCGCCTACAACGTGTCGACTGGCTGGGACGCGGCCGACATCGCGGCGGTCCGGGCGGCCGGCGGCGACGTCCGGCCGTCCTTCGGCGGCGAGAACGGCACCGAACTGGCCCAGTCCTGCACCACCGTGGCGAGCCTCGCCGCGCAGTACCAGCTGGCGGTCACCACCTACGCGCTGGATCGGATCGACTTCGATATCGAGGGCGCGGCGGTGGCCGACCACGCCTCGATCGACCGCAGGTCCGCCGCGATCGCCCAGGTGCAGGCCGCACAGCGAGCCAAGGGCCGGGATCTGAAGGTCACCCTGACGCTTCCGGTGCTGCCCAGCGGACTGACCGCCGACGGTCTCTACGCTTTGCAGTCCGCGAAGTCGGCGGGTGTGGTGGTGGACGCCGTCAACGTGATGGCCATGGACTTCGGGGACTCGACCGCGCCGAACCCGGCCGGCCGAATGGGCACGTACGCCATCGACGCGGCGACGGCCACCCAGACCCAGATCAAGCAGGTCTGGCCGGTCCTGACCAACGCCCAGGCCTGGGCCATGGTCGGAGTCACCCCGATGATCGGTCAGAACGACCAGTCCGACGAGGTCTTCGGCCTCGCCGACGCACAGCAGCTGATCACCTTCGCCGAGCAGAACCACCTCGGCGAACTGGCCTTCTGGGAGGTTGGCCGGGACGCCAACGCCTGCACCGGCGCGCTGTCGAGCTGCACCGACATCACCCAGACGCCGTACGAGTTCTCCAAGATGCTCGCGGCCTACACCGGCTGAGGCCGGGCAGGCAGCGTCCGGTGCGCGGCTGCCAGCCAGCCGCGCACCGGCCAGGAGCGGGGCGCGGAGGCCCGGTTGGCCGGGGCAAGGCAGACCAAGGCCGAGCCGGCGTCCGAGTTCAGAGCGTGACCGTGGCCCGGAAGATCGTCGTCTCGCTGCCGTCACGGGAGGCCGTCACGGCTGGGCTGCCCGCGGCGATGAAACAGGACTCACCCGGGGACAGCGTCAGTCTCTCGCCGGCAGCGTCGATCAGCACTGCACGCCCCTCCGTACACAACAGAATCTGCGGGGTGTCTGTCGGCAACGGCCAACTGCCGAGGCGGTAGCGGGAGAGCCGGAACTCGTCGATCGGCGCCACGTACAGTTCCTCGCCCGGATGGTCCGCCACCGGTACGGGCCGGATCACAGCCGGATCGGTCGCCCTGAACTCCACCACTCGCAACAGCTCGGGCACGTCGATGTGCTTGGGGGTCAGTCCGGCGCGCAGCACGTTGTCCGAGTTGGCCATCAACTCCACGCCCAGTCCTCGGAAGTACGCATGCGGGACGCCCGCTCCCAGGTAGACCGCTTCTCCCGCGCCCAGTGTCACGTGGTTGAGCAACAGGGCGGAGAGCAGGCCCGGGTCTGCCGGGTAATGGTCGGCCAGGGCGGCGTAGTCGCGCAGCACGACAGCGTCCGGCGGGGCGGGGCTTTCGGCGGCGAGGCGCAACAGCGCGTCGCGGGTATGGGCAACCAGGTCCACGACGGCATCCTGGGCCAGGGTCAGTACCAGGGTGAGCGCCTCGCGCAGGGCATCCGGCGCGCGCTCGGCGCGAAGCGCCTCGATCACTCCGGACAACCCGGGGACGGCGAGCCGTTCCAGCAGCCGCGCCGTCTGCTCCGGTGCCCGGAACCCGCACACGCCGGTGAACTCGGACAGCGCGCAGAGGAGCTCCGGCTTGTGGTTGGGGTCCTTGTAGTTGCGCCGGCGTGCTTCCAGCGGGACTCCGATGGCCTCCTCGGCGGCGAAGCCGGCCCTGGCCCGGTCCACGTCCGGATGCACCTGCACCGACAACGGTTCCTCCGCCGCCAGGACCTTGAACAGGAACGGCAGTGTCGACCCGAACCGTGCGACGGTGTGCGCGCCGAGCTCGCCCTGCGGGTCCGCTGCGATCACCTGGGCCAGGGAGCGCCCGCCGCTGCCGCGGTCGATGCCGGAGGGCGCCCCGGGATGCGCGCCCATCCACAGCTCGGCCTGCGGCCGGCCGCTCGGCTCGACCCCGAGCAGCGCCGGGATCGCTGTATGCGACCCCCAGGCATAGGGACGGACGGCGTTCTCCAGGCGGTCCATGCGCTTTCAGGTCCTAATCCTTGAGTAGCGGCTCCGGTTGGCCCTCTCTGAGGGGCCGACCGGACTGTCGATGAGGTGGGTTCGTGGCCGCCTCGTGGGCACCGGGCTGACTCCTGTTGGTTCCCGGTCCCGTGAGACCTCCTGAAAGAGCGGTGGCGCCCGGTGTCTTCGGGCCGCTGCGAAACTCACCGGCCTGTGCCGAACGTTGATCGTTGTGGTGTGAGTCCGCCGCACGGTGACCCCCTCCAACTCCGCGAGCCGTTCGAGCTCTGACCGAGACCGGGGCCCGCGCGGTGCGCTGGTGCCGCGAACGGCTAGTGAGATGGCGGACCGTCGAGTCCTGGGATTAGGTCGCCGCGTGGCCCGAACGGGCTTGTCACCTGCGCAAACGCACAATGAGAGGGGAACGGTTTGTCTGTGTTCTGCGGGATCGACTGGGCTGAGTCGCATCACGACGTGGCCTTGGTCGACCAGGACGGCCAGCTGCTGGCCAAGCGCCGCATCAGCGACGACCTCGCCGGCTACCGGCTGCCGCTGGACCTGCTCGCCGAGCACGGCGACAGCCCCGAGACGCCGATACCAGTGGCTATCGAGACCGCAAGCGGCCTGCTCGTGGCCGTCCTGCGCACCAGCGAGCGGACGATCTTCGCAATCAACCCGCTCGCCGCTGCCCGCTACCGTGACCGCCACGGTGTCAGCCGCAAGAAGTCCGACCCCGGTGACGCCCTGGTCCTGGCCAACATCCTGCGCACTGACATGCACGCCCACCGGCCGCTGCCCGACGACAGCGAGCTGGCCCGTGCGATCACCGTGCTGGCCCGCGCCCAGCAGGACGCGGTCTGGGCCCGCCAGCAAGTCGCCAACCAGGTCCGCTC